>NZ_JAQYWZ010000945.1:0-161210 GCF_036290945.1 Streptomyces sp. BE303 | reverse complement strand
TTACATTCCGAACCCGGAAGCTAAGCCTCACAGCGCCGATGGTACTGCAGGGGGGACCCTGTGGGAGAGTAGGACGCCGCCGAACAATCATTGTGAAGAACCCCCGTCCGGGATCCGGACGGGGGTTCTTTGCGTTTCCGGGGAATTCGGTGGACGGCCCTCTCCCCGGCTTGCCCCTGGATTGTCTCCCGGGCGGGTGTCCGTGCCTCCGGCGGCCGTGGAGGGGCGCCGGCGAAGGCCCCCAGGGTCTTCGGTGGGAATTCGGGGGGCTGGGAGACCGCGCTTCCGTCCGTGTTTTGGACGAGGCCCTGACGAGGCCCTGTGGCGGAAGCCGCTGGGAGTTCGCAGGCGGCACGGGGCACGGAAGGCCGGCACGGAAGGCCGGCAGGGACAGAAAGACAGAGCGTCCACGGCAGGAGAATGCCCCGCTACCGGCACGGGTAGCGGGGCATCTCGGGTTTCCGGCCTGAGTGGAAGGGCCGCTCAGAGGCGGCCTGCGGCCTTGAGGGCGAGGTAGGTGTCCGCGAGCGCGGGGGCGACGGAGGCGGGTGCGGCGTCGAGCACCGTGACGCCGGTGCGGGTGAGGCGGTCGGCGGTGAGACGGCGGTCGGCGCGGGTCTGCTCGGCCGCGGCGGCGCCGTAGACGGCCTCGACGGTGCCGCGGCCGGCGGCGAGCTCGTCGAGGTGCGGGTCGGCGACGGAGGCGAGCACGACCTCGTGGCGCTTGGTGAGCAGTGGGAGGAGGGGGAGGAGGCCGTCCTCCACGGGAGCCGCGTCGAGGCCGGTGAGGAGGACGATCAGCGAGCGGTGCGGCGCCATCTTCAGCGAGGTGGCGACCAGCGAACGCATGTCGGTCTCGTAGAGGGCGGGCTCCAGGACGGCCATCGCGCCGGTGAAGGCCGTGAGGATCTCGTTGGGGGACCGGCCCGCCACCGAGGCCCGCTTGCGGAGGTCGTGGGCGAGCAGGTCGACCCGGTCGCCGGCCTTGGTGGCCAGTGCGGTGAGCAGGAGCGCGGCGTCGAGGGAGGCGTCCAGGCGCGGGGCGTCGCCGACCCGGCCGGCGGAGGTGCGGCCGGTGTCGAGGACGATCAGGATGTGCCGGTCGCGCTCGGGGCGCCAGGTGCGGACGGCGACGGTCTGGCGGCGCGCGCTGGCGCGCCAGTCGATGGAGCGGATGTCGTCGCCGGGCAGGTACTCGCGCAGGGAGTCGAACTCGGTTCCCTGGCCACGGGTCAGGAGGGAGGTGCGACCGTCGAGTTCGCGCAGCCGGGCGAGCCGGGAGGGCAGGTGCTTGCGGCTGGCGAACGGGGGGAGGGCGCGGACCGTCCAGGGGACGAGGTGCGATCCCTGACGGCCGGCCAGGCCGAGCGGGCCGAGGGAGCGGACCGTCACCTTGTGGGCGTGGTGGTCACCGCGCCGGGTCGGAGTGAGGACGGTGGTGACCCGGCGCCGTTCGCGGCCCGGGACCCGCAGGGTGTGCCGGGAGGCGGCGATCTCGGTGCCCGGGCGCCAGGCGGACGGGGCCCAGGCGTCGCGGATCCTGGCGCGCAGGGGGCGGCCGGACGGGTTGGTGACGGTCAGTTCGACGGTGGCGGGTTCACCGAGCCGGACGGTGGTGGCGCCGCCCCGGGTGATCCGCAGGCTGCGGACGGGGGCGGCGAGCGCCAGGTCGACGACGACGGCGAGGAGGACCGTTCCGGTGACGGCGCCGATCCCGGCCCAGGAGGGCAGCAGCAGGCCCGTGACGAGGGCGCCGAGCGCGGCGAGCAGGGCGGTTCGCCCGGTGAGGGCCATGCGGTGCGTTCCTTCGTCGGGGCCGGGAGCGAGGCGGTCGGCGGGGTGCCGAGGGTCAGCGGGGGGCCGGGGTCTGGGCCAGGACCGCCTGGATGACGGAGTCGGCGGTGACGCCCTCCATCTCGGCCTCCGCCCGCAGGGCGACGCGGTGGCGCAGGGTGGGCAGCGCGAGGGCCTTGACGTCGTCGGGGGTGACGTAGTCGCGGCCGGCGAGCCAGGCCCAGGCGCGGGAGGCGCCGAGCAGGGCGGTGGCACCGCGGGGGGAGACGCCGATGGAGAGCGACGGCGACTGCCGGGTCGCCCGGCACAGGTCGACGATGTAGGCGAGGATCTCGGGTGCGACGGTCAGCGCGGCGATCTGCTCGCGGGCGGCGGCGATGTGCCCGGGGCCGGCGACCGGGCGGACACCGGCGGCGCCGAGGTCGCGCGGGTCGAAGCCGGAGGCGTGCCGGGCGAGCACCTGGAACTCCTGGTCCCGGTCGGGCAGCGGCAGGACCAGCTTGAGCAGGAAGCGGTCGAGCTGGGCCTCGGGCAGCGGGTAGGTGCCCTCGTACTCGACCGGGTTCTGGGTGGCGGCGACCAGGAACGGGACGGGCAGGGCACGCGGCTCGCCGTCGACGGTGACCTGGTGCTCCTCCATGGCCTCCAGCAGGGCCGCCTGGGTCTTCGGCGGGGTGCGGTTGATCTCGTCGGCGAGCAGCAGGTTGGTGAAGACCGGGCCGGCCTGGAAGGAGAACTCGGAGGTCCGGGCGTCGTAGATCAGGGAGCCTGTGACGTCGCCGGGCATCAGGTCGGGCGTGAACTGGATGCGCTTGGTCTCCAGGCTGAGCGCGGTGGAGAGGGTGCGGACCAGCAGGGTCTTCGCCACGCCGGGGACGCCTTCGAGCAGCACGTGGCCGCCGCAGAGCAGGGCGACGACCAGGCCGGTGACGGCGGCGTCCTGGCCGACCACGGCCTTGGCGATCTCGGCGCGCAGGGCGGTCAGCGCCTCGCGCGGGTCGCTGACCCGGGGGTCGTGCGAGGGGCCGGGGGTGGCGGGAGCCGGGCCGGGGGTGATGCGGAGCTGGGCGGTGGCCTGTTCGGTCACGGCTTCCGTACCTGCCTTTCGAGGGCGTCGAGGTCGTCGGCGAGCCGCAGCAGCGCGGCGTCGTCGGTCGGGGGCGGGCCGTACAGGAGGGCCCGTACGTCCCCGGCGGGCCGCTCGGGGAGGCGGTCGGCGACGGCCGCGCTGAGAGCGGTGGGGTCGGGTGCGCCGGCGACGGGCGGGACGCCCAGGGCCGGGGCGAGGCGGTGGGCGGCGGCGCGGCGCAGGGCGTCGGCGGCGCGGCCACGGGCCTTGGCGCGGCGGTAGAGGCGGGCACGGCCTTCGGTGGTCTCGGCGGCGCGGACCACGACGGGCAGGTTCTCGCTGACCACCGGGCCGAGCCGGCGGGCCCGCCAGAGGGCGGCGAGCAGGACGGCGACGGCGAGTTGGTAGCCGGCCCAGCGCCAGCCCTCGGGGATGTAGTCGTCGAAGGTCTTCAGCCCGCCGCCCTCGGCGACCGGGGCGGTGTAGTCGGGCAGGTGCCAGGTGAGGTGCGGCTCGGTTCCGAGGAGGCCGACGCCGAGGGCGGCGTTGCCGTCCTTCGTGAGCAGCTCGTTGGTGAGGAAGTCGCCGCTGCCGAGGACGACGACGTCGGAGTTCCGGCCGGTGGGGACGGCGACCAGCGGGTAGCCGTGGCCGCGCTCGTAGCAGCCCTCGCCGCGGCTGCCGGCGGTGTAGAGCAGGCCGCCGAGGTGCGCGGTCCCCGCCCGGACGGCCTCGGGGAGCGAGCACTGGGCGGCGGTGCTGCGGACGGAGGCGTAGGGGACGCCGCCGTTCTCGTCGGAGGTGCGGACGCCGGGGACGAGTGCGCTGAGCGCGGCGGGGCCGGGGGAGATCAGGATCAGCCGGGCGTGTCCGGCGGTGGCGACGGCGCGCAGCTGCTCGGGGCCGAGCAGGTCGGGCTCGGGCAGGACGAGGGTGCCCGCGTCGGCGGCGGGGACGGTGGGGTCGGCGGTGAGGTCGACCTTGAGCCCCTCGCGCTGGAGGAGGGCGACCACGGCGTGCCCGCCGGCGGGCTCGTAGGAGCGCGGGTCGAGCGGCGGGTAGCTGCGGTCCTGGTTGAGGGCGGCCAGGACGACGGCCGAGAGCAGCAGGAGTGCGGCGGTGAGCAGGTACCACCGGCCGCGCCGCCAGAGGCCGTGGCCCGTGGGGGCGAGGCTGGTGGCGGCGAGGGCGGTGGCGGGCTCCGGCTCGGAGGACGGGGCGGGTTCGGGCGTCGGCGCGGCGGGGGCGGCGCTGGTCATGCGGGTCCTCCGGCGGCCGGGGCGAGGACCGGGCGGGCGCGCTCCAGGGTCCGGTCGAGGTCGCGCAGCAGCTGGTAGGCGGCCTGGTCGGCGGTGCGGTCGCCGTAGGCGATGTCGTCGAAGGTGCGGGCGGCCGCGGTGAGTGCCGCGGCGTGCTCGGGCAGGGTGCGTCCGGCCTCGGCGGCGGCCTCGTCGGCGGTGCGGCCGGGGCGGGTGTCGAGCAGGGTGCGCTCCTCCAGGCCGCGGACCAGGGCGCGCATCTGTTCGCGGACGGCCTCGGTCCACTGGCCGGCGGCGGCATGACGCTCGGCGTCGGCCCGGTGCTGGGCCGAGGTGCGGGGACCGACGGCGCCGAAGACGCCGAGGGTGGTCCGGGCGGCCCGCCGGGGGGCGCCGAGGCGCCACCAGAGGGCGGCGGCGATCAGGACGGCGATCACCGTGAAGAGGATCAGGCCGGTGGTGCCGGTGGTGCCGTCGCCGGCGATGGCCCCGAGGGCTTCGTCGATCCGGTCCATGATCCAGCCGATGACCCGTTCCTGGAGGCTCGGGTCGTGCCGGTGGTAGTCGGCCTTGAGCAGTTCGTCGCGTGCGGCGTCGCGGGCGGCGTCGCGCGGGGTCGTGACCGGGGCGCCACCCGCGGCCAGGACCCTCTCCCCCCAGTGCGGCATCGGGCTCAGAGCCTCGCGGCGGGGTTCGGGCCGGCCTGTCCGCCCCAGCCGGTGCCGCCGTACTCGGGCAGGCCGGCGGCGCGGGCGAGCTCGATGTCCAGGGCCTCGCGGCGGATCCGCTGGTCGACGTAGAGGAGCACGCCGATGGTGGCGGTGAACGGGAGCGTGATGGTGGCGGAGATGACGCCGCCGATCGCCATGGTGACCAGCATCGCGGTGGGCAGGGCGCCGGAGTCCCCGGCGTCGGCCTGGCGGGCGATGTCGTCGAAGCCGAGGACCAGGCCGGCGATCATGAACGGGGTGCTGATCACGCCCGCGACGAAGGCCGCGATGATCTGGCTGAGCACGTTGATGCCGCAGATCCGCCACCAGGAGCCGCGGACCAGGCGGCGGGAGCGGGAGAGGGCGGTGAACACGCCCTGCTTCTCCAGCATCAGGGCGGGGGCGGCCAGACTGAGCTGGATCCAGAGCCAGAACGCGACCGGGATGCTGAGCAGGCCGACGACGACGAGCGGGATCACGATCGCCGGTTCGTCCGCGCCGGCCAGCAGGTAGCCGATCAGCGGGGTGAACCCGAGCAGCATGACCCCGACGCCGACCAGGCCGGTGAGCAGGGTGAGGCCGGTGAGCTGGAGCAGTCGCGGCCGGGCGTCGCGCCAGGCGTCCCGGACGGTCACGGACTGTCCGAGGATGGCGCGGCTGACGACCATGGTGAGCAGGGCCGCGGCCACGACGCCGAGCAGCAGCGTGACCGGCATGCTGGCCAGGGTGGTGATCACCGGGGTGAACTCGCCGGTGTCGCCCTTGATGGCGAGCTGCGCGCCGAGCGTGGCGCCCTGCTGGACGACCGCCACGCCGAGCGAGAGGCCGAGGGTGGTGCGCCAGTGCTTGCGGACGGTCGAGACGGCGCCGTCGAGGATCTCGCCGAGGCCGAGCGGGCGGAGCGGGATGATGCCGGGCTTGGGGCTCTGCGGGACGCCCCAGCCGTACTGGCCGCCGGGACCTCCGCCGTACGGGCCGGGCTGCCCGTACCCGACCGGCTGCCCGCCGTACGGGGGCTGCGGGGCTCCGGGGGCGGTGCCCCAGGCGGGCGGCGCGTCGTGGGGCGGTGCCGACTGGCCGGGCACGGAGGGCACGTCGGCCGTGGGCCGGGTGCCGTCGCGGGGCGGCTCGGGCGAGCCGGGCGAGGCCCAGCCCGGAGTGTCGGTCATCACTGCTCCTCGGAGGGCGTCAGGGTTCGCGGCACCGGGTGGATCTTCACGCGGGCGCAGCGCCCATCGTGTCATGGTGGCCGTACGTCCCCCAGGGGGATCCGGTTGCTGAACGGCAACGGCACGGCTGCGGACGGTTCGTGGGCTCTCCCCGGGACCGTGGGGGTGGAGGGGTGCAGACCTTTCGCCCGGTATGGCCTGAATTCGCCTGGTCGCCAGTTGGCCGTTCTGGAGCAAAGGGACTGCTGTGCGGCAGGTCACAATCCGGTAATGAGAAGATGGACGCATGAAGGGACGCGTCCTCGTCGTTGATGACGACTCCGCACTGGCCGAGATGCTCGGCATCGTGCTGCGGGGTGAGGGTTTTGAGCCGTTTTTCGTCGCAGATGGGGACAGGGCGCTGGCAGCGTTCAGGGAGACCAAGCCCGACCTGGTCCTCCTCGACCTGATGCTTCCGGGTCGGGACGGCATTGACGTCTGCCGGCAGATCCGGGCCGAGTCGGGCATTCCGATCGTCATGCTGACCGCCAAGACCGACACGGTGGACGTCGTGGTGGGCCTGGAATCGGGCGCCGACGACTACGTCACCAAGCCGTTCAAGCCCAAGGAACTGGTGGCCCGGGTCCGTGCCCGGCTGCGCCGTGCCGAGGATCCGACCCCGGAGCAGCTGACCATCGGCGATCTGGTGATCGACGTGGCCGGCCACTCCGTGAAGCGGGACGGGCGGGGCATCCCGCTGACCCCGCTGGAGTTCGACCTGCTGGTCGCGCTGGCCCGCAAGCCGTGGCAGGTGTTCACCCGGGAGGTGCTGCTGGAGCAGGTCTGGGGCTACCGGCACGCGGCGGACACCCGGCTGGTGAACGTTCACGTCCAGCGCCTGCGGTCCAAGATCGAGAAGGACCCCGAGCGCCCCGAGATCGTGGTGACCGTCCGTGGCGTCGGCTACAAGGCCGGGCCCAGCTGACGTGATGTACCAGGCTGACGAGACCCCGTCGGGTTCCGCGACCGGCGGGGCCGACGCCGTGCGCGGGGACGTGCTGAGCTCGACCGTGCGCAGCCGCAGGCGGCGTGCTCCGGCGGCCCTGATCGCGCTGCTCACCCGTCAGCTGCGCCGGCCCGTGCACCGGGTGGCGGCGCTGTACCGGCGTTCGATCCAGCTGCGGGTGGTGGCGGCGACCCTGCTGCTGTCGGTCGTGGTGGTGCTGGTGCTGGGCGTCGTGGTGGTGGCCCAGGTCCGCACCGGACTGCTGGACACCAAGCGGGCCTCGGCCCGGGACCAGGCGCTCTCCGGCTTCCAGAGCGAGCTCAAGAAGATCGACGAGGCGAAGGACCTGCGGCTGAAGGTCGGCGCGACGACCGACCCGAGCACGGAGGAGATAGGCACCTGGCTGCTCAAGCAGGTCGGTGACCTGGCCGCCAGCGGGCAGAGCGTCTACACCGTGATCGCGATGCTGCCGGGGACCACCCAGACGATCGCACCGGACAAGACCGGGCTGGGCCCGCGCTACTCGGGGGACATCCTGCCGAGCAGCATCCCGGAGAGCCTGCGGGCCAAGGTGGGGCAGGAGGCGGGCCAGAGCTTCAGCCAGCCGACCGTGATCCACCGCTCCGCCGAGAGCCACAACCGGACCGAACCCGGCCTGGTCTTCGGCATGCAGTTCGTCGGCCCCAGCGACAAGAGCTACCAGCTCTACTACGTCTTCTCCTTCGGCCAGGAGACCAAGACCCTCGGTCTGGTCACCGGCACCCTGGCGACCGCCGGCATCTTCGTGGTGATCATGATGGGCGGCATCGCCTGGCTGGTGGTGCGCCAGGTGGTCACACCGGTCCGGATGGCCGCCGGGATCTCCGAGCGGCTGGCCGCCGGACACCTGGAAGAGCGGATGAAGGTCACCGGGACGGACGACATCGCCCGGCTCGGCGAGTCCTTCAACCGGATGGCCAACGCCCTGCAGGCGCAGATCCGCCAGCTGGAGGAGCTCTCCCGGGTGCAGCGGCGCTTCGTGTCGGACGTCTCGCACGAACTGCGCACCCCGTTGACCACCGTCCGGATGGCCGCCGACCTGATCTACGACAGCCGTGAGGACCTGGACCCGATGGCGGCCCGGTCGGCCGAGCTGCTCCAGGGCCAGCTGGACCGCTTCGAATCCCTGCTCGCCGACCTGCTGGAGATCAGCCGCTTCGACGCCGGCGCCGCCGTCCTGGACGCCGAGCCGGTCGACCTGCGCGAGATCGTCGGCCGGGTGGTCGAGGCCGCCGACCCGCTGGCGCAGGCCAAGGGCAGCGCCGTGGTGATCCGCGGCGACGGCGAGCCGGTGCTGGCCGAGGTCGACTCCCGTCGGATCGAGCGCATCCTGCGCAACCTGGTGGTCAACGCGCTGGAGCACGGCGAGGGCCGGGACGTCGTGGTCCGGCTGGGCTCGCAGGACGGCGCGGTCGCCGTCGGCGTCCGCGACTACGGCATCGGGCTCAAGCCCGGCGAGGCGTCCCGGGTGTTCCACCGCTTCTGGCGGGCCGATCCCTCCCGGGTGCGGACCACCGGCGGTACGGGCCTCGGCCTGTCCATCGCCGTCGAGGACGCGCACCTGCACGGCGGCTGGCTGCAGGCCTGGGGCGAGCCCGGCGGTGGCTCGCACTTCCGGCTCACGCTGCCGCGCACCCGCGGCGGGGAGATCAGCCGGGCTCCGTTCCGGCTCGAACCGGAGGACTCGCGCAACAACCGCGGCCTCGGCACCTACGGGACGCCGTACCGGCGGGCGATCCGTCCGGCCGGCGCCACCGCGCTGACCGCGACGGACGAGCAGGCCGACCCGGAGACCCCGGAGACCTCCGGGAACGCCTTCGGCGGCAACCTGGGCAGCGGCCTGGGCGGTGTGCTCGGCATCGGGCCGGGACTGGGACGCCGGGCGCCCGAGGGGCCGCGCGCCGATCCGTCGGACGTGCGCCCGGTCGGGGCCGGATACGGTGCGACAGGTGCGCAGGTCATGGTGGACCCGACGCCGGGCCGGCCGTCGGTGGCGCAGCGGACGGCGGGTCCGGACGCACCGGACGGGGTGGACGCGGTGGACGGCACCGGTGGAACGGACACGGAGGGGACGCAGCGTGCGAAGGACCAGCGGCAGGACTGAGCCGCGGCTGGCCGCAGTGGTCGGCGCGGTGGTCGGCGCCGTGCTGGCGGCCGGCTGCGCGGGGATGCCGGACTCCGGGGGCATCACCAAGGTCGAGCTGTCCCAGGGGTCGGCGGACAAGAACCTCCAGGTCAGGGTCTTCCCGGTGGAGCCCACCAAGGGCGCCAAGCCGCAGGAGCTGCTGACCGGCTTCCTGGACGCGCTGACCGCCGACGACAGTTACGACACCGCGCGGCAGTACCTGACGGCGGCCGCCAGTGCGAGCTGGAGGCCGGAGGCCGGCATCAAGGTGCTCGCGGCCAATCCGGGCCACCCCACCGTGACCGTGACCGACGCCGACACCGAGAAACCCATCAAGGTCTCCGGGCAGCTGGTCTCCCAGATCGACGACCGGCACTCGTTCTCGCTGGAGCCGGTGGCGGTCCTGACCTCGTTCGACTTCACCTTCCTCCGGGAGAAGTCGGGGGAGTGGCGGATCGACCAGCTGCCGGACGGGGTGATCATCAACGAGAGCAACTTCCGCAACAACTACCGGCAGGTGGACCGCTTCTTCTACGCGGCGCCGGACCCCTCCGCGCCCACCGCCGCGTCGGCGACCAGCCGGGACGTGCTGATCGCCGACCCGATCTACCTGCGGCGCCGAATAGACCCGCTCACCGAGGCCGCGAAGGCCGTCGTCGCGGGGCCCTCGCTCTGGCTCGCGCCGGTCTCGCGGTCGGCCTTCCCGGCGGGCACGGTCGTCGACGGCGTCGCCGTCGACGAGAGCCGCACCGCGCACGTCACGCTCGGCGAGGTGGACCTGGGCGCCGCGACCGCCTGCCGGCGGATGGCCACCCAGCTCCTCTACACCCTCGCCGACCAGGGCAAGGGGCAGGTCGAACGGCTGGACCTCAAGGGCCGGCACGGCGGGCCGGGCTGCCAGGCGAGCAAGGGCGACGAGCCGGAGACCGGCCCCGGATCGCTGGCCGGCACGATGGCGAGCCGGCAGTTCTACCAGCGCGCCGAGGACGGCGTGCTGTACGAGACGCACGGTGACACCGCCAGCGAGCCGGTGCACGGCCCGCTGGGCAAGCCGCAGCCGAGCGGCCGGCCGCTCGGCGCGATCGCGGTGGCGCGGGACGGCGAGCGCGCCGCGGCGCTCAGCGCCGACGGCCACCAGCTCTACACGGTGCCGCTCTCGGAGGCCACGTCGGCGATGCCGCAGGCGGTGCTCACCACCGCGGCGCGGGCGGGCGCCAGGGCCGACGACGGGCTGACCTCGCCCACCTGGGACGGCCGCGGCGACCTCTTCGTGGTGGACCGCGACCCGCAGGGCCAGCGGGTGCTGATGGTGCGCGACAAGCAGGTCGTCCCGGTGGCCGTGGACGACCTGGGCGGACGGTCCCTGCAGGCCGTCAAGGTCTCGTCGGACGGCGTCCGGATCGCCCTGCTGGTCAAGGACGGGAAGGACCCCAAGGACGGGAAGGACGGCAGGGACCAGAAGCTCTGGCTGGGCCTGGTCGTCCACGGCGGGACCAAGGAGGCCCCGACCGTGCGGATCACCGGTCTGCGGCCGGCCAATCCGGTGCTGACGGAGGTCACCTCGGTCTCCTGGGCGGAGGCGGACCAGCTGCTGGTGCTCGGCAAGGAGAAGGACCGGCTGCAGCAGCTGCACTACATCAGCACCGACGGGTCGCAGAGCGCGGACGCGCGGCTTCAGGGCGGCGAGGGCATGGCCACGGTGGAGGCGTCCGAGTCGCGCGGGGGCAACCAGTCGCCGCCGCCGACGCTGGCCCTGCAGGGGACGGACGGCAAGCTCTACCGGCTGGTCAACAACCAGTGGCGTGAGCTGGTACTGCCCTACCGGGCGGCCTCCTTCATCTACCCGGGCTGAGCCGGGCCGAGTCGGGCTGAGCCGGGCCGGGGCCGACGGAGGCCGCCGGGGACGGGGCCGTCAGGGCTGGGCCGCGTCCGGCGCGGCGCGGGACGGCCGCCGCGACGGTGGCGGCAGCGCCGGGTGGCAGGCCTGCGGCGGCCAGGGCCCTGGCCGCTTCGGCGAGGCTGGCACCGGTGGTCACCAGGTCGTCCACCAGGACCGGCAGGCGGCCCGCGAGCCGTCGGGGAGCGCCGGGCAGGACGGTGAGCGCGCCGTGCAGGTTGCGCCGCCGCTCGGCGGCGGAGAGCCCGGTCTGGTCGGCGACCGGACGGGCGTGCCGGAGCAGCGGCGCAGCCCGGGCGTCCAGGCCCGTCCGGCGCAGCGCCCGGGCGGCGGAACCGGCCAGCCGCAGCGTCGGATCGTGCCCCCGGGCGCGGACGGCGGCACGGGCGGAGGGCACCGGGACGAGCAGCAGCGCGGCGTGGCCGGCGTCCGGGCCGAGCGAGGAGCGCACCGCCCGGGCGAGGGCGTCGCCGAGCGGGCCGGCGAGTCGGAGCGCACCGCGTTCCTTGTGGGCGAGCAGCAGCCCGCGGACCGGGTCGGCGTACGGCGCGGCGGCGTGCACACGGGGAAGGGCCGTGGCGGGCCCGGGGCGGGTCGTGGCCAGCACGTGCCGGCAGCCCGGGCAGAGGTGCCCCCGGACGGCGTCGCAGCCCGCGCAGCGGGCAGGGAGCAGGACGTCCAGCAGCCCGCCGAGTGCGTGGGCGAACGACCTGCGGACGGCCTGGTGAAGGGTCGGGGTGAGGGTGGTCGACACGGTGCTCCTCGCGGTGGCAGGCACGGAGAGTGAGCAAAGAATGCGCCGTACGGGGGGTGTTGTCCAGGTATTTACCTGTGTTTCACTCCTGGGAGGGTAGACAGGGGGCAGCAGCTTGACCGCCAGCCCATAACACCCGCCATACCCACTGTCCCCGCTGCGGAGGCGAAAACCCCGTGTGAGGTGTTCGATAAGGCTCCAGGGGGTTTCAAGCGTCCCTGGTGGGGAGGAAGTGAGATGAGGGCCAGTCGTTCCCGCCGTTGCCGGCGGAGCGGAGGGCCGGCAGAGGATTGGCTGGTCCGGCTGGGTCTCAGCCCGATCCGGTAGCACCCGGATCGGCGACAGAACGAGGGATCGGAGTTCTGCGTGGACATCGTCGTCAAGGGCCGCAAGACCGAGTTGCCCAAGAGGTTTCGGGATCACGTGGCCGAGAAGCTGGAGAAGGTCCAGAAGTTCGACGCCAAGGCGATCAGCCTTGATGTCGAGGTGTCCAAGGAACACAACCCGCGGCAGGCCGACCGGTCGGACCGCGTGGAGATCACCCTCCGTACCCGTGGCCCGGTGATCCGGGCCGAGGCCGCCGCCGCCGACCCCTATGCGGCACTCGACCTGGCCTCGGCGAAGCTCGACGCCCAGCTCCGCAAGTCCGCGGACCGGCGTCGGGTCCACAAGGGCGGCAACGGACGCACCCCGATCAGCGTCGCCGAGGCGACCGCGGCCCTGGCCGCGCTGCCCGAGACGCCGCCGGCGGTGAGCGAGACCAACGGGGCCGTCCGCAAGACCATGATGGGTTCCCTGGAAGTGGAGGGCGAAGGCCCGCTGGTGGTCCGGGAGAAGACCCACCCGGCCGCCCCGATGGCGCTCGACCAGGCGCTCTACGAGATGGAGCTGGTCGGCCACGACTTCTACCTCTTCGTGGAGAAGGACAGCGGCCTGCCGAGCGTCGTCTACCGCCGGCACGGTTACCACTACGGCGTCATCCACCTGAAGGCCGACGGCTCGACCGCCGAGGGCGGCGGTGCCGGAGGGGCGATCGGCGTCCTCGGCGACGACGACTGACGAGTCGAGCGGTACGGGAGATTCGAGCAGTGCGGGCGACCCCGGCGGCCGGTGCCGCCGGGGTCGCCCGTTCTCCGGCGGCCCGTCAGCCGTGCGTCCGGAAGCGTTCCGAAGGCTCCCCGGTGGATGACCGGGGGCTCCCCGCGGTTCGCCGGTGCGCCCGGGGCGTGCGCCGAGGCCGGTGGGGCGGCGCCGGGACCGGTCCGGCCGGGAAGGTCACCCCGTGCGGGGCAATGGCGCCGGAGGGTGACCGTAGGGGGCCCCGGGCGTGGAATGATTGGCGGACGACGACCGGCGACGGGGGAGGAGCGGATGGGGGATCACTTCGGGCTGGGGCCCGCTACAGGGCCGGTCGCGGGGGTGCGGCCGAGACCCGGGGACGAGCCCGAGTACGACCTCCGCCGCAGGGAGCCGATTCGCGTTCTGGTGGTGGACGACCACGCGCTCTTCCGGCGCGGCCTGGAGATCGTGCTGGCCGAGGAGGCGGACATCACCGTGGTCGGCGAGGCCGGTGACGGCGCCGAGGCGGTCCTCAAGGCGGCCGACCTGCTGCCCGACATCATCCTGATGGACGTTCGGATGCCGCGCCGCAGCGGGATCGAGGCCTGTACCGCGATCAAGGACGTGGCGCCGAGCACCAAGATCATCATGCTGACGATAAGCGACGAGGAGGCTGACCTCTACGAGGCCATCAAGGCGGGTGCCACCGGCTACCTCCTCAAGGAGATCTCCACCGACGAGGTCGCCACGGCGATTCGCGCGGTCGCCGACGGGCAGTCCCAGATCAGCCCGTCGATGGCGTCCAAGTTGCTGACCGAGTTCAAGTCGATGATCCAGCGACGTTCCGACGAGCGGGAGTTGGTGCCCGCGCCCCGGCTCACGGACCGTGAGCTGGAGGTGTTGAAGCTGGTGGCCACCGGGATGAACAACCGGGAGATCGCCAAGGAGCTGTTCATCAGCGAGAACACCGTGAAGAACCACGTGCGCAACATCCTGGAGAAGCTCCAACTGCACTCCAGGATGGAGGCCGTGGTCTACGCGATGCGGGAGAAGATCCTCGAAATAGGGTGAGGCTGCGGGAGTGGGGCCGTGCGGCCCCGCTCCCGCTTCCGCTCCTGTCCGCGGGGTGCCGGGCCCAGCCCCGCCCAGCCCCGCCTCGGCTCAGGCGAGCAGGCGCTCCAGCGCCGGGCGCAGCGCCTCGTCGTGCAGCGTCTCCACCCGGACGGCGTCGCAGCCGACCCAGTCGGCCGCCTCGCGCAGCGCGGTGGCCAGTGCCCCGACGTGCCGCGGCGAGTCCAGCGACACCTGGCGGGCCACCAGGGTCCGCCCCTCGCGGGCCGGATCGACCCGGCCGACCAGCCGGCCGCCGGTCAGCAGCGGCATCGCGAAGTACCCGTGCACCCGCTTGTGCTTCGGGGTGTACGCCTCCAGCCGGTGGGTCATGCCGAAGATCCGCTCGGTCCGCGGGCGCTCCCAGACCAGCGAGTCGAACGGCGAGAGCAGCGTGGTCCGGTGGCGGCCCCGGGGCGGTCCGGCGAGGGCCGCCGGGTCGGCCCAGGCGGCGGCCGGGGCGCCGTCCGGACCCCAGCCGGCCACCTCGACCGGCACGAGGCCGGAGTCGGCGACGACCGAGTCGAACTGCTCGGCGCGCAGGCGGTGGTAGTCGAGCAGGTCGGCCCGGGTGGCCACGCCGAGGGCTGCGCCGGACTGGGCGACCAGGGTGCGCAGGCACTCCTCGTCGGTCGGGTCCGCCGCGAACAGCTCGGCGGGAACCGCCTGTTCGGCCAGCGAGTAGACGCGCTTCCAGCTGCGGCGGTCGGTGCAGACGACGTCGCCGAAGCTCAGTGCCCGCTCCACCGCGATCTTGGTGTCGGACCAGTCCCACCAGTCGGCGGTCTTCTTGGCGCCGCCCAACTCGGTGGAGGTGAGAGGTCCTTCGGTTCGCAGCTTCGCCAGCACCGAGCGGTAGGTGGCCTCGTCGACCTCCTTGCCCCAGACGTGGGCGCGCTCGCGGTAGCGGCGGCGCCGGAAGGCGAACAGCGGCCACTCCTCGATCGGCAGGATGCAGGCCGCGTGCGACCAGTACTCGAAACTGGTCCCCTTGCCCCAGTACGCGGCCTCGACCGCCGGGCGGCCGACGGCGCCGAGCCGCGCGTACGGGATCAGTTCGTGGGAGCGGGCCAGGACCGAGATGGTGTCGAGCTGGACGGCGCCGAGGTGGCGCAGCACCCCGCGCACGCCGCCCGGGCGGTCCGGGGCGCCGAGCAGTCCCTGTGCGCGCAGGGCGATCCGGCGGGCGTCGTCGGCGCCGAGCGTCGTCACCGGTGGCGGGGCGGGGGTCCGGCCGGTGGCGGGGCGGCCGGCCGGGCGCGAGGTCGAGGCGGTCATGCCGGCGAGGGTAGACGGGGGTACTGACAATCCGCCCGTCGGCCGGCACCGCCGGCCGTCCGCGGGGCTCCCGCCGGTCGGGTGCGGGCGGGCTTCGGCGGGTTCAGCCGGTGAGGTCGGTGAGGTCGGCGGCCGGACCGGTGGCGAGGTCGCCGGGGAGCATGGCGCCGATCCAGGCGTCGTGGAACGTTCCGCGCTGCTCGGCGAAGGAGCGCAGGGTGCCCTCGACCCGGAAACCGACCTTCTCGGCCACCGCGCGGGAGCCCTCGTTGCCCACGTAGGCGACCCACTCCAGGCGGCGCACGCCCAGTTCGGTGAGGCCGTAGCGGGCGACCTCGCGGGCGGCCTCCACGGTGTACCCGCGACCGCGGAACTCCTTGGTCGCCCACCAGCCGACCTCGGCGGCGCCCGGCCGGCCGGGACAGCCGACGAGCCCCTGGGTGCCGACCATCGATCCGGTCTCGCGCTCGAAGACGCACCAGATCCGGCTCTCGCCGGTCCGCCAGCCGTTGGCGGCGAGGTCGTGGACGAAGTACTCGGCGTCCTCGCGCCGGTACGGGACGGGGACGACCGTCCAGTGCTGGATGGCCTCGTCCTGGCAGGCGGCGAGGATCGCGTCGACGTCGGACTCCTGCGGGGCCCGCAGCACCAGGCGGTCGGTGGTGAGGACGACGGGCTCGACGGCCCGCGCTTCGGTCTGCTCTTCTGGTTGATCTTCCATGGGTGGATTATTCCGTGCAGAGAGGAATCCGAGCATCCGATTAACGGATCGCACCGGCCAACTCTCCGGGCAGTCGCCCGGTTTGCCCCGGTGAGTGGCGCTATCGGGTCATGTGCTCGCACGGGTGACACGGGAATACCGTGCTGACGCACCTCCCGGGGCGTTGGACTCCTCGCATACGATGGCCCGTGCGGTGGGGTGGACCCACCGTGCAGTCGTCCAGTGCCAATACAGGCAAGGAGCCCGCTCAAGTGTCCGTCTTCGACAAGATCCTGCGCGCCGGCGAAGGCAAGATCCTTCGCAAGCTGCAGCGGATTGCTGCCCAGGTCAACTCCATCGAAGAGGACTTCGTCAACCTCACCGACGCCGAGCTCCGCGCGCTGACCGACGAGTACAAGCAGCGGCTCGTCGACGGCGAGACGCTGGACGACATCCTCCCCGAGGCGTTCGCCACCGTCCGTGAGGCCGCCAAGCGCGTCCTCGGCCAGCGGCACTACGACGTCCAGCTCATGGGCGGCGCCGCGCTGCACCTCGGCTACGTCGCCGAGATGCGCACCGGTGAGGGCAAGACCCTGGTCGGCACGCTGCCCACGTACCTCAACGCGCTCACGGGCAAGGGCGTGCACCTGATCACCGTCAACGACTACCTCGCCGAGCGCGACTCGGAGTGGATGGGCCGGGTGCACCGCTTCCTCGGTCTCGAGGTCGGTGTGATCCTCGGCAACATGACGCCCGCCGAGCGCAAGCGCCAGTACTCGATGGACATCACGTACGGCACCAACAACGAGTTCGGCTTCGACTACCTCCGCGACAACATGGCCTGGTCGAAGGACGAACTCGTCCAGCGCGGCCACTTCTTCGCGGTGGTCGACGAGGTCGACTCGATCCTCATCGACGAGGCCCGCACCCCGCTGATCATCTCCGGTCCGGCCGACCAGGCGACCAAGTGGTACGCCGACTTCGCCAAGCTGGTCCAGCGCCTGAAGATCGACCGCGACTACGAGGTCGACGAGAAGAAGCGCACCGTCGGCGTGCTGGAGGAGGGTGTCACCCGGGTCGAGGACTACCTCGGCATGGACAACCTCTACGAGTCGGTGAACACCCCGCTGGTCGGCTTCCTGAACAACGCCATCAAGGCGAAGGAGCTGTACAAGCGGGACAAGGACTACGTCGTGATGAACGGCGAGGTCATGATCGTCGACGAGCACACCGGCCGCATCCTGGCCGGCCGCCGCTACAACGAGGGCATGCACCAGGCGATCGAGGCCAAGGAGGGGGTGGAAGTCCAGAACGAGAACCAGACCCTCGCGACCATCACCCTCCAGAACTTCTTCCGCCTGTACGACAAGCTGGCCGGCATGACCGGTACCGGCACCACCGAGGCGGCCGAGTTCCACCAGATCTACAAGCTCGGCGTCGTGCCGATCCCGACCAACAAGTCGCCACTGCGCATCGACCAGCCCGACCTGATCTACAAGTCGGAGCCGGCCAAGTTCGCCGCCGTGGTCGAGGACATCGCCGAGAAGCACGAGAAGGGCCAGCCGGTGCTGGTCGGTACCGTCTCGGTCGAGAAGTCGGAGTACCTCTCGCAGGAGCTGCGCAAGCGCGGGGTCCCGCACGAGGTGCTGAACGCCAAGCACCACGAGCGCGAGGCGCAGATCGTCGCGCAGGCGGGCCGCAAGGGCGCCGTCACCGTCGCCACCAACATGGCCGGCCGTGGTACCGACATCATGCTCGGCGGCAACCCGGACCACCTCGCCGCGGCCGAGCTGGCCCAGCGCGGACTCTCCTCGGCCGACAACCCGGAGGAGTACGAGGCCGAGTTCCCGGCCGCGCTGGAGAAGGCCAAGGCCTCCGTGAAGGCGGAGCAGGAGGAGGTCAAGGAGGCCGGCGGTCTCTACGTCCTCGGCACCGAGCGGCACGAGTCCCGCCGGATCGACAACCAGCTGCGCGGCCGTTCCGGCCGTCAGGGCGACCCGGGCGAGTCCCGCTTCTACCTGTCCCTGGGCGACGACCTGATGCGTCTGTTCAAGGCCGGTATGGTCGAGCGCGTGCTCTCGATGGCCAACGTGCCCGAGGACGTGCCGATCGAGTCGAAGATGGTCACCCGGGCGATCGCCTCCGCGCAGACCCAGGTCGAGCAGCAGAACTTCGAGATCCGCAAGAACGTCCTCAAGTACGACGAGGTGCTGAACCGCCAGCGCGAGGTCATCTACGGCGAGCGCCGTCGCGTGCTGGAGGGCGAGGACCTGCAGGAGCAGGTCGGCCACTTCATGGACGACACCGTCCAGGCGTACGTCCAGGCCGCCACCGGTGAGGGCTTCGAGGACGACTGGGACCTGGAGAAGCTCTGGACCGCGCTCAAGCAGCTCTACCCGGTCACGCTGGAGCTGGAGCAGCTGGAGGAGGAGGCCGGCGGCGCCGCCGGGCTCACCTCGGAGTTCCTCACCAAGGTCATCCAGGAGGACGTCCAGGCGCAGTACGGCGCCCGTGAGGACCAGCTCGGTGCGGAGATCATGCGCGAGCTGGAGCGCCGGGTCGTCCTCTCGGTGCTGGACCGCCGCTGGCGCGAGCACCTCTACGAGATGGACTACCTGCAGGAGGGCATCGGCCTGCGGGCCATGGCGCAGCGCGACCCGCTGGTCGAGTACCAGCGCGAGGGCTTCGACATGTTCACCGCGATGATGGAGGGCATCAAGGAGGAGTCCGTCGGCTACCTGTTCAACCTGGAGGTCCAGGTCGAGCAGCAGGTCGAGGAGGTCCCGGTCGAGGACGCCGCGGTGCTCCTCGACAAGCTGGAGAAGGACTCCGCCCGTCCGGAGATCAAGGCCAAGGGCCTGGAGGCCCCGAAGCCGCAGCGGCTGCACTACACGGCCCCCTCGGAGGAGGTCGGCGGCGGTGTGGTCGAGGGCGAGTTCGAGGACCTCGGCGCGGAGGACGAGGGCGACGGGCTGACCCGCGCCGAGCGCCGCAAGGCCGCCAAGTCGGCCAAGGGCCGCCGCCGCAAGAGCTGAATCCGGTCCGGCCGCTCCGGCCGGCCGCCGCGCAGGGCGCCGCTCCCGTACGGGGGTGGCGCCCTGCGCCGTTCGCGGACGCCCCTGCGGCGCGTTCACCGGGCCTCCACGGCGGTGCACTGCCACTGGCCGGCCGGTCCGCGCGGCTCCAGCCGGAACGCGACCACGTGGTGCCGGGTGCCGAGGTCGACCCGGACACAGGCCTCGACGGCCTCCGGCGAGGGCGAGCGGTCGTGTACCGGGCCGAGTCTCGGCCGCTCGCCGGTGCGGGTCCGGCGCAGGGTGCCGGCCCGGACCAGGGCGGCGAGCTGGCCGTAGCCGTCCAGCGTGGTGTGGCGCAGCAGCTGGCCGGACGGCCGGGCGCCGGTGAGCACCTCCACCAGCTGGTGGGCGAACCGGGTGCTCAGCCCGGCGCGCGGGTCGTGGCCGGGCGCGGCGGCGCAGGCGGCTCGGGGGTGGCGCGGGCGCCGATCGGTCTGCGGGGCGCGACAGGTCCGGGAGGCGGCGCGCGGACGGTGCGGGCGCGCCGACAGCACGGTGGGAGGGCCGGCGGCCGGGACGGGCGGGACCGGCGGGGCGGGGCGGTTCGGGCAGGTGGTCATGGGCCTTCTTCGGAGCGGGTGGTACGAGTACGGACGGGTCCTTGCTAGCCGGGGCCCGCACGCGGTGGCAACCGGGTTCCCGGCCCGGCCCGGGGTGGTCCGGAAGTTCACCTATCCGGGTGAGCCGACCGCTGCGGCAAGGGCTGTGGGCCCGGTTCGGGAGGCGCGGGGTTGACGCCCGGCGCCGCGCGGAAGGGCCCGAAAGGGGACGGTGGGATCGCCGGGACGGCGGCGGGCCCCGGCCGGGCCGGGCGGCCGTGCTGTGCCGGGCCGGAGACCGGGGCCGAGGGCGGTACGGAGGCCGGAACCGGGTCGGGCCGCGCGGCGGCCGCGTTGCGCGGTCGGCCGGTCGGCGCGCACGATCGGATCCTGACCGGAACCAGGACCGGAACCGGACCCCGAAGCAGGACCGGAACCGGGCCGGGCCCCGGACAGGCCGGACGGGCGGAAGCGCGTGTCCGGCCCGGGACGGCCACCGCCCCCGGCGACACGACCACCGCCCCCGACGACGACAGGCGGCCGGCATGACGACACGGGTACCGACGACACGGCTGTCCGGGACACGGACGGCGGGACCGGGCACCACCGACGGCGCTCCCCGGCGCGGGCTGGTGCTGGGCGGCGGCGGCATGCTCGGCGCCGCCTGGACGGTCGGTGCGCTGTGCGCCGTCGAGGAGTCGACCGGCTGGCGGCCCGGCGACGCCGAAGTCCTGCTCGGCACCTCGGCGGGCGCGATCCTGGCCGCGCTGCTGGCCGCCGGCGTCGACGCCGGCGGGCTCCGTGACCACCAGCGCGGTCTGCCGGTCACGGACGGGCCGCTGGCCGGGATCGACTTCGACTACGACACGGCGGTCGGCGGTGCCCTGCCGCCGCGCCCACGGGCCGGTATCGGCTCGCCGGGCCTGCTGCGTGACGCGGTCCGCCACCCGCGCGAGTACCCGCTGCTGACCATGGTCTCGGCGATCGCCCCGCACGGCCGGGGTTCGCTGGAGCCGGTAGGCGGGCTGGTCGGTGCCCTGTTCCGCCCCGGCGGCTGGCCGTCCGGGCCGCCGGGTTCGGCGCTGCGGGTCGTGGCGGTGGACTACCGCGGCGGGCACCGGGTGGTCTTCGGGGACGCGGACGCGCCGCCCGCCGACGTCGCCGAGGCGGTGATGGCGTCCTGCGCGATCCCCGGGTGGTTCACGCCGGTCCGGCTGGACGGCTCCGCGTACGTGGACGGCGGCTGCTGGTCGGCCACCAACGCCGATCTGATGCTCGACCGGGGCCTGGACGAGGTGTACGTCCTCGCCCCGATGGCCCTGCGGAGGGATCCGCAGGGGCGCTCGAAGCCCGGCCGGGGCACGTCGGAACCCTGGCGCGCCCGGCGCGTCCGGGACCGCCCGCGCGGCGTACTGGCCCAGCTGGTGAGCCGCTACCGCCGGGCGGTGACCCGGCAGCTGCTCCGCGAGGCCGGTCTGCTGCGGGCCGGCGGGGTCCGTGTGCACCTGCTCGCGCCCACGCCGGCGGACCTGGCGGTGATGGGTCCGAACATGATGGATCCGGCCCGCCGGGGCCCGGTCCTGGAGAGCGCCCTGGCCACCTGCCGGGAGGCCCTGGAAGCCGCGCGGTGAGGACGGCGCAGGGGTGACCGGGCAGCCCTCGGCGGACGGACCGGGCCCGGCTGAGGCCCGGTTGCGGGTCCGGCTGCGGTCCAGAGGGTCGGGGCGTGCGTCGACGGCCGCGCGCCGGGGCGTGCCGCTGCGGACGGGGCGCCCGGGAGCCCCCGGGCCGCACGCCCGGCGGCGGGTGCGCCGGATCGGGACGAACGCGGTGATCACAGGGCGGCGTCGGGCGCTTATTCTGGGGGCGCTGGAAGCTGTGCCGCTGGACGAACCGGAGAGTGCCACCGATGCGCGTGTACGTGCCCACCACCCTGACCGGCCTGGCGGCGGCCCATTCCGGCGGTGCGCTGGAGCAGTCCGCGGCGTACGCCGTGACGCCCGCGCTGCGCGAGTGGTACGTCAGTGACGACCTGGAGGAACTGGAGTACGCGGCGCTGAACCGGGCCGCCCAGTCCTCGCTGCGGCTGCTGGCCGCCGAACCGGACGCCCCGCGCCGCCGCGTCGTGGTCGCGCTGGACGTCGCCGACTCGGCGGTGAAGCCGTTCCCCGGCGACGAGTACCAGGACCAGGCCTCGCTCGGCCGGGTGGTGCTCGCCGGACCGGTGAAGCTGGCCAAGGCGGCCGCGGTGCACGCGGACGTGGCCGACCAGGACGTGGTCACGGACGTCGAGGCGGCGGTGGCCGCGGTGGCGGCGGCCGACGCGGGCGACCAGGACGCCCAGTTCACCGTGGACGGCGCCGAGGACCACGACCTGCTCTGGTTCGCCACCCAGGAGATCACCGCACTGCTCCCCTGAGCCTGCCGGGGTCCGCCGGGCCCGACCTGACGGCCGGGTGCCGGCGGGAGCTGCCCGTCCGTCCGTCCCACCCGCCCCACCCGCCCTGACCGGCGGGTCGGCGGTTCCGGCGGACGAGGACGCGGTGATTCCCGCCCTACCGGTCTGTCGGTACCCGGCGTTACCGTTCCCTGCGTGCGCACTCATATCGTCTGGGACTGGAACGGCACGCTCTTCCATGACATGGAGGCGGTGCTCGGAGCGAGCAACGCCGCATTCGCGACCGTCGGCGTCGGGCCGATGACGCTGCAGGAGTACCGCGAGCAGTACGAGATCCCGATTCCCCGTTTCTACCAGCGGCTGCTCGGCCGGCTGCCCTCCGACGCCGAGTGGCTGGAGCTGGACGACGCGTTCCACCGCCGCTACCACGAGCTGAGCGTGGCCTGCGGGCTGACCGAGGGCGTGCTGGACCTGCTGGACGGCTGGCGGGCGGCCGGGCACAGCCAGTCGCTGCTGTCGCTGTACGAGCACACCCGGCTGCTTCCGGTGGTCGACGGCTTCGGCCTGACCGGGCAGTTCCTGCGGGTGGACGGGCGCAGCGGCCCGGCCGGCGGGCAGAAGGCGGAGCATCTGGTTCGGCACCTGGAGGCGCTGGGCGAGCACGTGGACCCGGCCCGGACGGTGCTGATCGGGGACGCGGCGGACGACGCGCTCGCCGCGCTGAGCGCGGGTGCGCACGCGGTGCTGTACACCGGCGGCTCGCACACCCGGCAGAAGCTGGAGCCGGTGGGCGTGCCGGTGGTGGACACGCTGGCCGAGGCGGTCGAGCTGGCCGCCCGCCTCGCCGGCTGAGGCGACACCCGCCCGCGCGTCCACCCGGAGCCCCCCGGGGACCGGCCCGGGACCGGACCGGCACCCGCAGAGGATCCGCCGAGGCTCGCTGGCACCCCACCGACGGCCCGATGGCCCGACAGCTCGACGGCCCGCGAGGCCCGGGGCCTGTCCGTACGACCGCCGGCCGTCCGCCAACGGTGGCGTGGCGCGCGCCACGCCACCGTTGGCGTGTCCGGGCGGGCGATCGGGCCCGCCGCTGGTCAGTCTGGAGGGCGTCGGGCCCGCCGTCGGAGCGGGCCGGCCGCCGGACGACGAGTGGAGCCCGCCATGCCCATCGACGCAGTCACCCAGGTCCCGGTCCCGGGCAACGAGCCGGTGCGGACGTACGCGCCCGGCAGCCCGGAGCGGTCCCGGCTGGTGCGGCGGCTGGACGAGCTGGCGGCCGAGCCGGTCCCGCTGCCGATGACCATCGGCGGCGAGCAGCGGTTCGGCGGCGGTGAGCGGATCGACGTCGTCCAGCCGCACCACCACGCGGCGAAGCTGGGCGTGCTCGGCAACGCCACCCGGGAGGACGGCCGGGCCGCGGTGGACGCCGCGCTGGCGGCCGGCCGGGAGTGGCGGTCGCTCTCCTTCGACGACCGGGCGGCGGTGTTCCTGCGCGCCGCCGACCTGCTGGCGGGGCCCTGGCGGGACACCCTGAACGCGGCCACCATGCTCGGGCAGTCCAAGACGGCGCAGCAGGCGGAGATCGACTCGGCCTGCGAGCTGATCGACTTCTGGCGGTTCAACGTCCACTTCGCCCGGCAGATCCTGGCCGACCAGCCGGTCTCCTCGCCCGGGGTGTGGAACCGGACCGACCACCGCCCGCTGGAGGGGTTCGTCTATGCGGTCACCCCGTTCAACTTCACCGCGATCGCCGGCAACCTGCCGACCGCGCCCGCGCTGATGGGCAACACCGTGGTCTGGAAGCCGGCGCCGGCCCAGACGCTGGCCGCGTACCACCTGATGCGGCTGCTGGAGGCGGCCGGGCTGCCGCCCGGGGTGGTCAACATGGTGACCGGCGACGGACAGCAGCTCTCCGCGGTCGCGCTCGCCGACCCGGCACTGGCCGGGCTGCACTTCACCGGCTCGACGGCCACCTTCCAGTCGCTCTGGCAGACGGTCGGCGCCAACATCGGCACCTACCGGACGTACCCGAGGATCGTGGGGGAGACCGGCGGCAAGGACTTCCTGCTGGCGCACCGCTCGGCCGACCCGCAGGTCCTCAAGACCGCGCTGATCCGCGGCGCCTTCGAGTACCAGGGCCAGAAGTGCTCGGCGCTCTCCCGCGCGTACCTGCCGCGCAGCCTCTGGCAGCGGATCAAGGACGACTTCCTGGCCGAGGTGGACGCGCTGGCCGTCGGCGACGTCACCGACCTGTCGAACTTCATGGGCGCGCTGATCGACCGGCGGGCCTTCGAGAAGAACCGGGACGCGATCGAGCGGGCCAAGAGCGACCCGACGGTGGAGCTGGCGGCCGGCGGCCAGTACGACGACGCGATCGGCTGGTTCGTCCGCCCGACCGTGCTGGTCTCCTCGGACCACCGCAACGAGATGTTCCGGACCGAGTACTTCGGACCGATCCTCGCCGTCCACGTCTACGAGGACTCGCGCTGGGAGGACGTGCTCGGCCGGGTCGACTCCGGCGCGCCGTACGGGCTGACCGGCGCGGTGATCGCCCAGGACCGGTACGCGATCGCCCGGGCGGTGGAGGAGCTGCGGTTCGCGGCCGGGAACTTCTACATCAACGACAAGCCGACCGGTGCCGTGGTCGGCCAGCAGCCGTTCGGCGGAGGCCGGGCGTCGGGCACCAACGACAAGGCGGGCGCCGCGCAGAACCTGCTGCGCTGGACGTCGGCCCGGTCGATCAAGGAGACGTTCGTCCCGCCGACCGACCACGTTCACCCGCACATGGGGTGAGCTCCCCGGGCCTTTCGGCTTTCGGCGCAAACCCGAGGGCGGATTGGACAAGGTGTCCAGGACGGACCGATCTTCCTGCGGGTTTGCGCCTCCCTGTCCCCTGACACCTTCGATTGATCCCGTTAGGCTGGCTGGCGTCGTCGGGTGGCTCCGCAGGCCGAACGTTTCGTCCTACCCGCTGCAGGGCTGTTCCATGCGTGCCATGGACTCCTTTCAGCTGGAGGGTGCGGCAGGATTGCGGAAGACCCGGCGGTGCACACCCACACACCACCGAGTCACGCAACGGCGCGCGACAGGAGCCATGAAGTCATGCAGACCAAGCTGGACGCAGCCAAGGCCGAACTGCTCAGGAAGGCAGCAGCAGCCGCTGAGAACAGCCAGGTGGGGGGAGCGGCGCCGGGGGAGGGTCTGAGCAACGGCGCTCTGACCGCATACCTGCACCACTACTACCTCCACACCGCGCCCGAGGACCTGGTCGACCGCGACCCGGTCGACGTGTACGGCGCGGCCGCCTCCCACTACCGCCTCGGCCTCAAGCGGCCGCAGGGCACCGCCGAGGTGCGGGTGCACACCCCCTCGGTGGAGGAGAACGGCTGGTCCTGCGGCCACACCGTGGTCGAGGTCGTCACCGACGACATGCCCTTCCTGGTCGACTCGGTCACCAACGAGCTGTCCCGCCAGGACCGGGCGATCCACGTCGTCATCCACCCGCAGCTGGTGGTCCGCCGCGACATCACCGGCAAGCTGCTGGAGATCCTCGACGTCGACGCCTGCGCCCGCAGCCAGGCCGCCGGTGCCGAGTGGCCGGCCGACGCGATCGTCGAGTCGTGGATGCACATCGAGGTCGACCGCGAGACCGACCGCGCGGACCTGCGCGCGATCGAGACCGACCTGCGCCGCGTGCTCGGGGACGTCCGCGAGGTCGTCGAGGACTGGGGCAAGATGCGCGACTCCGCGCTCCGCCTCGCCGACGAGCTCGCCGAGCAGCCCCCGACCGGCCTTCCCGAGCAGGAGGTCGGCGAGGCCTGGGAGCTGATGCGCTGGCTCGCCGACGACCACTTCACCTTCCTCGGCTACCGCGAGTACGACCTGGTCGAGCACGAGGGCGAGGAGGTCCTCAAGGCCGTCGCCGGGACCGGCCTCGGCATCCTGCGCTCCGACCCGATCGGCCACGACGACCAGCACCACGCCGTCAGCGAGGCCTTCGGCCGGCTCTCCGCGCCGGTCCGCGCCAAGGCGCACGAGAAGAAGCTGCTCGTCCTGACCAAGGCCAACAGCCGCGCCACCGTGCACCGCCCGTCCTACCTCGACTACGTCGGCGTGAAGAAGTTCGACGCCAACGGAGTGGTCGTCGGCGAGCGCCGTTTCCTCGGCCTGTTCTCGGCCGCCGCGTACACCGAGTCGGTCAGCCGCATCCCCGTGGTCCGCCGCAAGGTCCAGGACGTCATCGCCGAGTCCGGCTTCTCCACCGAGAGCCACGACGGCCGCGACCTGCTCCAGATCCTGGAGACCTTCCCGCGGGACGAGATCTTCCAGACCCCGGCCGGCGAACTGCTCCAGATCGCCACCAGCGTGCTCTACCTGCAGGAACGCCGGAAGCTGCGGCTCTTCCTGCGCCAGGACGAGTACGGGCGCTACTTCTCCGCGCTGGTCTACCTGCCGCGCGACCGCTACACCACCCGCATCCGGCTGCGCCTGATGGACCTCCTGATGCAGGAGCTCAACGGCGCCTCGATCGACTACACGGTCTGGTCGACGGAGTCCGTGCTGACCCGACTGCACTTCGTGGTCCGGGTGACCCCGGGCAGCGAGTTGCCGCACCTGAGCGACGCCGAGGTCGAGCGGATCGAGGCCAGGCTGGCCGAGGCCGCCCGGTTCTGGATGGACGGCTTCAACGACCAGCTGCACGTCGAGCTGGGCGAGGAGAGGGCCGCGGAGCTGTCCCGCAAGTACGCCAACGCCTTCCCCGACGGCTACCGCGCCGACTTCACCGCGCGCACCGCCGTCGCCGACCTCAAGCAGATCGAGTCGCTGCACGGCGAGGGCGACTTCCGCCTCAACCTGTACCAGCCGGTCGGCGCGGGCGACGACGAGCGCCGCTTCAAGATCTACCGGGTGGGCGGCCCGATCTCGCTCACCGAGGTCCTGCCGGTCCTCCAGCGGCTCGGCGTCGAGGTGCTGGACGAGCACCCCTACGCGCTGACCCGTTCCGACCACACCACCGCCTGGGTCTACGACTTCGGTCTGCGGCTGCGCGAGGCGGTCGAACTGACCGACGAGGCGCGCGAGCGGTTCCAGGAGACCTTCGCCGCCACCTGGACGGGCAAGGCCGAGAACGACGGCTTCAACGAGCTGGTCCTGACCGGCGGGCTGACCTGGCGCCAGGCGATGATGCTGCGCACGTACGCCAAGTACCTGCGCCAGGCGGGCTCCACGTTCTCCCAGGACTACATGGAGGACGCGCTCCGCAACAACACCCACACCACCCGCCTGCTGGTGAACCTCTTCGAGGCCCGGCTGAGCCCCAGCCACCAGCAGGGCGCCCTCGAACTGACCGAGGGCATCCTGGAGGAGCTGTCCGGCGCGCTGGACGAGGTCGTCTCCCTGGACGAGGACCGCATCCTGCGTTCCTTCCTCCACCTGATCAAGGCCACCCTGCGGACCAACTTCTTCCAGCACGACAGCGCGGGCGAGTGGCACTCGTACGTGTCGATGAAGTTCGACCCGAAGGCCATCCCGGACCTGCCGGCCCCGCGTCCGGCGTTCGAGATCTGGGTCTACTCGCCCCAGGTCGAGGGCGTGCACCTGCGCTTCGGCAAGGTCGCCCGCGGCGGTCTGCGCTGGTCCGACCGGCGTGAGGACTTCCGGACCGAGATCCTCGGCCTGGTCAAGGCGCAGATGGTGAAGAACACCGTCATCGTGCCGGTCGGCGCCAAGGGCGGCTTCGTCGCCAAGCAGCTGCCGGACCCGTCGGTGGACCGCGACGCCTGGCTCGCCGAGGGTGTTTCGTCCTACAAGACGTTCATCTCGGCGCTGCTGGACATCACCGACAACCTGGTCGGCGGCGAGGTCGTCCACCCGGCCGACGTGGTCCGCCACGACGAGGACGACACCTACCTGGTCGTCGCCGCGGACAAGGGCACCGCGACCTTCTCCGACATCGCGAACGGCGTCGCCGAGGCGTACGGCTTCTGGCTGGGCGACGCGTTCGCCTCCGGCGGCTCGGCCGGCTACGACCACAAGGGCATGGGCATCACCGCCCGCGGCGCCTGGGAGTCCGTCAAGCGCAACTTCCGCGAACTCGGCGTCGACACCCAGTCCGAGGACTTCAGCGTCATCGGCATCGGTGACATGTCCGGCGACGTCTTCGGCAACGGCATGCTGCTCAGCGAGCACATCCGCCTGGTCGCCGCCTTCGACCACCGGCACATCTTCCTCGACCCCAGCCCGGACGCGGCCGCCTCCTACGCCGAGCGCCGCCGCCTCTTCGAGCTGCCCCGCAGCTCCTGGGACGACTACGACAAGTCGCTGATCTCGCCCGGCGGCGGGGTCTTCCCGCGCAGCGCCAAGTCCATCCCGGTCTCCGCGCAGGTCCGCGAGCGCCTCGGCATCACGGCCTCCAAGCTGACCCCCGCCGAGCTCATGAAGGCCGTCCTGCAGGCGCCCGTCGACCTGTTCTGGAACGGCGGCATCGGCACCTACATCAAGGCCTCCACCGAGACCAACGCCGAGGTCGGCGACAAGGCCAACGACGCGATCCGGGTCAACGGCGAGCAGGTCCGCGCCCGCGTCATCGGTGAGGGCGGCAACCTCGGCTGCACCCAGCTCGGCCGCATCGAGTACGCGGCGACCGGCGGCCCGCAGGCCGGCGGCGGCTGGATCAACACCGACGCCATCGACAACTCGGCCGGCGTGGACACCTCGGACCACGAGGTCAACATCAAGATCCTGCTCAACCAGGTCGTCGGCGACGGCGACATGACGGTGAAGCAGCGCAACACCCTGCTCGCCGAGATGACCGACGAGGTCGGCCACCTCGTGCTGCGCAACAACTACGCGCAGAACGTGGTGCTGGCCAACGCCGTCGCCCAGGCGCACAGCATGGTCAACGTCCACTCCCGGATGATCAACCGCCTGGAGTCGGCCGGCCAGCTCGACCGGGGCCTGGAGTTCCTGCCCGCCGAGCGGCAGATCCGCGAGCGCCAGCAGAACGGCCGGGGCCTGTCCCAGCCGGAGATGTCGGTGCTGCTCGCCTACACCAAGATCACCCTGGCCGACGAGCTGCTCGCCACCGAGCTGCCCGACGACCCGTTCTTCCGCACCGCGCTGCACGACTACTTCCCGAGCGCGCTGCGGACCCGGTTCGCCGAGCAGATCGACCAGCACGCCCTGCGCCGCGAGATCATCACCACGCTGATCGTCAACGACACGATCAACCGCGGTGGCTGCACCTTCGCCTTCCGCCTGAAGGAGGAGACCGGCGCCACCTACGAGGAGATCGCCCGGACGCACACCGCCGCGCGGGCCGTCTTCGGCCTGGAGGAGATCTGGGGCGAGATCGAGGCACTGGACAACCAGGTCCCGGCCCGTGCCCAGACCAAGATGCGCCTGCACTCGCGCCGCCTGGTCGAGCGCGCCACCCGGTGGATGCTCAACAACCGGCGCCAGCCGCTGGACATCGCCGGCACCATCGAGTTCTTCCACGACCGGGTCAACCAGGTCTGGGGCTCGCTGCCCAAGCCGCTCCGCGGCGAGGACCTCGCCTGGTTCGAGTCGATCTACAACGAGCTGGCCGAGGCCGGCGTGCCGGAGGCGCTCGCCACCCGGATCGCGGGCCTCTCCTCGACCTTCCCGACCCTGGACATCACCGAGGTCGCGGACCGGTCCGGCAAGGACGTCGCCGATGTCGCCGAGCTCTACTACGACCTCGCCGACCGCCTGCAGATCACCCACCTGCTCGACCGCATCATCGAGCTGCCCCGGACGGACCGCTGGTCGTCGATGGCCCGTGCCGCCATCCGCGAGGACCTCTTCGCGGCCCACGCGGCGCTGACCGCCGACATCCTGGCCTGCGGCCCCGACGGCGCCACCCCCGAGGAGCGCTACAGCGACTGGGCGGACCTCAACTCCACCCTGCTGAACCGCGCCAAGAGCACCCTCGACGACATAAGGGGTTCGGACAACTACGAGCTGTCCAGCCTCTCGGTCGCGATGCGCGTCATCCGCACCCTGCTCCGCACGGGCTCGATGCGCTGACGGACGGCTGTTCACACGGCGGGCCCGCGTCCTCGGACGCGGCCCGCCGTGTTGTGCTGTCCGGGAACCCGGTGGGCCGGTGCGGACAGGTGGGGGTGTGGAGCTGTCACAGCGGGGTCGGTTGAGGAGCGGGGACCAGTGGGCGTTCGGGGAGCTGTTCGACGAGACGGCGGGTGACCTGTACCGGTACGCGGTGCGGGTGTCGGGGGACTGGGCGGTCGCGGAGGACGTCGTCCAGCTGACCTTCCTGGAGGCGTGGCGGCTGCGCCACAGACTGCACGAGGGCGACGAGTCGGTGCGCCCCTGGCTGTTCGGGGTCGCCGCCAACGTGCTGCGCAACACGGCCCGTGCGGCCCGGCGGCACCGGGCCGCGATGGAGCGGTTGCCGGAGCGCGACGTGGTGCCGGACTTCGCCGACGAGCTGGTCGGGCGCCTCGACGACAGCGCCCAGCTGGCCGCCGCCCGGCGCGCCCTGGTCCGGTTGCGGAAGGCCGAGCGGGACGTGTTCGGCCTCTGCGTCTGGGCCGGGCTGGACTACGCGAGCGCCGCGGAGGCCCTCGGGGTGCCGATCGGGACGGTGCGTTCGCGGCTCTCGCGCGCCCGCACCAAACTGCGTGCGCTGGCGGAGGAAGAGCTCGGAAGTGGACGGGAACTCCGCGCGGAGGTCGGACAGGTACGGGGTGGCCGCGTCGATGCGGCCCGGTCGACACGGGAGACGAACCGATGAACGAGCACGAACGTGCGGAGCTGGCGCGGCTGTTGCCGCCGCCGGCGCGGCCCGAACTCTCTGCCGACCGTCACCGGCTGTTGAGGGGACATCTGATGAGTGAGATCCGGGAGACGAAGCCCGCGCGGGTCCGACGCGGAAAGCTCGGCTGGGTGGCGGTTCCTGCCCTGGCGGGCGGTCTGGCGCTGGCGGTGGTGCTGACGGCGGGCGGCGGTGAGGGCAGCCCGCAGAAGCAGCAGCAGGTCCAGAGCCGGACCACCGGGGACACCACGCTGAACGCGGCCCCGGCCGCCGCCGTGCAGCTGCTGACGCAGGTCGCCGACACCGCGGCCGGCAAGCCCGACCAGAAGCCCGGCAAGAACCAGTTCGTCTACGTGGACAGCCTGGTCTCCTTCGCCACCGTCAACCTGGCCACCGGCGAGTCGACCATCGACAAGCCGCACCGCCGTCAGATCTGGCTCTCGGCGGACGGCAGCCAGTGGGGCGTGCTGAAGGAGGAGGGGAGGTCCCACGAGACGGGCGAGCGCAAGCCCGGGGACACGCGTCCCGCGCCGCGCACCGACGGCGGCGAGTGGGTCGACCCGACCACCAAGCCGAGCCTGAACGCTCCGACGTACGCGTACCTGGCCGGACTGCCGACCGACCCGGACGCGCTGCTGAAGAAGATCTACACGGAGACCAAGGGCCAGGGCCGGACCCCCGACCAGGAGGCCTTCACGACCATCGGCGACCTGCTGCGCGAGCAGCTGGCGCCGCCGGCGGTCAGCGCCGCGCTCTACCGGGCGGCGGCGAAGATCCCCGGGGTCACCGTGATCGACGACTCGGTGGACGCGTCGGGCCGGCACGGTGTGGCCGTGGCGCACGTGGACGGCGGCGTCCGGAGCGAGTGGATCTTCGACCCGAAGACCCACGAGTTCCTCGGCGAGCGTCTGGTCGTCGTCGGCGAGGGCAGCGACCTGGGCAAGCCGGGCACGGTGTCCGGGCACTCGGCGGTGCTGGGCCGCACGGTCACCGCCCAGGCCGGTGAGGAGCCGAAGCAGAAGAACGCCTGATCGCGTCGTCAGTGAAGCTGTGGGGCCCGGTGGAAGCGGGCCCCACAGCCGTTTTCGGTGCCCGGTGCCCCTGGTGCCCGGCGTGCCCGTGGGGTCAGCGCCCGGCCGCCCGCTGCAGCGCGCTGGCGAGCAGGGCGAGGTCGGTCGGCCCGTTGCCCAGCTCGCGCACCGGACGACGGGCCGGCGGCGCCCCCAGCTGGAGCGGGTCGATCGCGACGACGGTGGGCCGCAGGGTGGCGGTGCGCGGGATGCGGCCGCTGATCCGGGCGGTCTGGAACGCGGTCACGCCGCCGTCCGGCAGCCGCAGGTAGCCGCGGCCCGGGGTGGAGTCCGGCAGCGCGGCGGCGTCGCCGAGGTGGATGAGCAGGTCGGAGTCGGCCGGGTCGTCGGTGCGCAGCGCGATCCGCAGCAGGGCGGCCTCGTCGACCTCGGTGCCGGCGCTCTCCTCCGGGCGTCCGGTGGCCACCGCGAGGTGGACGCCGAGCGGGCCGCCGCGCCGGGCGACGGCGGCCAGTGCCCGGGCGAGCGGCCGGCCGGCCGGGGAGGTGGGGGAGAGCAGCGCGTCGTAGTCGTCGACCACGACGACGAGCCGGGCCGGGACCGGGCCGGCGGGTGCGGCCGGCGCGGCGGGCGGCGCCGGCGGTTCGGAGCTGCGGGGCTGGACGATCCGGGGCACGGACGGCGTGCCGCCCGCACCGACGACGGCGGGGACGGGGACGGGGACGGGGACGGGGACGGCCGGCCGGTCGGCGTGGAGGGTGTCGTCGAGCCCCCCGTCGAGGATGCGGGTGGCGTGCCAGGAGGCGAAGTCCAGCCCGTCGAAGAGCCGCTCGCGCAGCACCAGCTCGTCCTCCAGCGCCTCGGCGGCGAGCAGCGCCGCGCGCGGGTCGGTGGCGGCGTTGACCAGCCCGGTGACGTGCGGCAGCTCGGTGCACCCGGCGAGGCCGTCCTCGCCGGCCCGGCCCTCGACGACGGTGACGGCCAGCCGCTCGGGGCGCTCGGAGACCGCCAGCGAGGCGATCAGGGTCCGCAGCAGCTCGGTCTTGCCGGAGCCGCGCGCGCCGCCGACCAGCAGGTGCGGGCCGCCCGGGTCGGGGGACGGGAGGGTGAGCTCCGGGTCGGCGAGGTCGAGGGTGCAGAGCTCGTCGCGCGTGGTGCCGAGCAGGGCGGTGGCGGCGCCGATGCCGCCGGCGTGCGCGTCCCAGCGGGCGGAGAGCTTGGCGGGGGTGACGGTGTCGAGCTGGAGCAGGTCGAGCAGGCGCAGGGCGTCCGGGAGCGGGCCGCGGGTGACGGGTGCGGCCTCGCGCAGCGGGGCGAGGACGCGGGCGAGCCGTTCGGCCCAGGCGTCCGAGACCGCGTCGAGGGAGACCTCGTGCAGGGTCTCCCGGCCGCGGGCGACCGGCCGGTCGAGCGAGAGCTGGGTGCCGACCTCGCCGGTGATCAGGGCGGTGGCGCCGATGCCGCGGGGCAGCAGTTCGGGCTGTTCGGCGAGGCAGACCGGGAAGATGCCGACGGCCGGGCCCTGTCGCAACAGCAGGTCGAGGGCCTGCCGGGCGGCCTGGCTGTTCGGGCGCCCGTCGACCACCACGACGGTGGCGGGGTGGCCGCCGAGACCGGTCGGGCCGGTGAGGCGGGTGGTGAGCTCGGTGAGCCGGGCGGTGGCCTGGTCGTCGTCGAGGCCGAGCAGCAGCCGGCAGTCCTGGCCGTCGGTGGGGCGCAGGTGGGGCAGCCAGAGCGCCCAGGCCCAGGTGTCGGCGCGGTCCTGCGGGGCGCGGGCCGGGTCGGTGTCGACCACGACGAGGCTGAGCCCGGTCGGCGGGTGCAGCGCCGCGAGCTGGGCGACGACGGCGCGGGTGAGCGCGTCGAGCCGGTCGCGCGGTCCGCTGAGGCCGAGGCTCCCGGCGGTCTGCAGGTCGAGCGTGACCGGGACGGCGGGCAGCACGGTGCCGGGGGAGGTGCCGGGGCCGCCGGGCCGGTCGGCGGTGCCGAGCCGCAGGGTGAGCGCGTCGGGGTGGCCGGGGCCGCGCTCCCAGAGCCGGGGGCCGGGGCCGAGCGCGTTGAGCAGCAGGGTGGCGAGGTCGGGCCAGCGCTCGCGCTGGGCGGCGGCCTGCCGGGTGCGGACGGCGGCGTGGTGGCGCTCGGCGCTCTCCTGGCCGGGCGGCTCGGCGGCGGTGCGGCCGAGCCGGAGCGAGAGCAGGCCGCGGCCCCGGCCGGTGGGCGGCTCCGGCGCGGCGGGCGGTTCGGCGGCGGGCGGCGCGGGGCGGACGGGCGCGGGGGCGGCGAGCTGGAGGTGGCCGTGGCCGTCGGGGAGCGCGGCGCGGGCGGGCGCCCCGGCGGCGTCCCCGGCCTCCGGGCCGGTGACCCGGAGGGTGGACTCGCCGATCCGGAGCAGTCCGGTGCCGTCGAGCGGGACGGCCTCCTCGGGCGGGCCGGGCGGCACGATCCGGCCGTCCACGGTGGTGCCGTTGGTCGAGCCGAGGTCGCGGACGGTCACCGTGCCGTCGTCGGCGAGGTGCAGGGAGAGGTGGAGCCGGGAGACGTCCGGGTCGTCGATCGGGACGTCGGCCTCGCCCGAACGGCCGACCCGGATCTCCCGGCCGTGCAGGCGGTGCACGCCGCCGGCGTCGGGGCCGCCGACCACCCGGAGCTCGGCGGCGGCCGGGCCGTCGTCGGGGTCGTCGGCGGTCGGGTCGGGTTCGTTGAGGCTGAGGACGGCGCCGTCCAGCAGCGGGGGGTGGCCGAGCAGCGTGTGCTCGTCCACCCGGTGCGCCCCGGCGTACAGGTGCACGTGGGTGGCGGCCCGCGGGCCGCGCACGCCCACGGCGCCCGCGAGCGCGCCCGCGAGGGATCCGAGCGCGGTGCCGACGGGCGCGGTGACCAGCACGTCGACGTAGGGGATGGCGGAGCCGGCGACTGCCGGTCCGCTGCGCGGTCGGAGGACGGTCAGCCGGATCTGCATCTCGCCCGCGGTCCCTTCTGCTGGTGTGACGCCTGGTGCCGCTGCCCCGGCCCGCCGCGAGTGACGTCGGCGTGGCCGGCACCGCATGGGCCACAAGAGTGGCGACTGTCATCCTGCCATCCGTCACGGACAGTCCGCGCACGGTACCGGATCTGACGATCTTGCGATCATCGCCATGGTGGAGGCGACGGAGGGTCAGGTCAACCGCCGCCCTGCCCGCGGCCGGGGCGAACGCGGCCGGAGGCCTCCGGGTCGTCCCCCGGGGGATGTCCCCCAACCCGGGCGAACCCCCTCGCCGGTCGCCTCAAAAACATGAACGGACACCGTTAGAGTGGCCGGAAACACGGGCCCGGCAGGCTCACCGCACCTGCGGGGGAGCGCCCCGCGCGGGCGGCACGGCGAGGAGTGCGACAGGTGCGGCCAGTCGGCAGCAAGTATGTGCTTGAGGAGACCCTCGGGCGGGGGGCCACCGGCACCGTCTGGCGCGGACGGGTCCGCGCCGACGTCGCCGTGCCCGGCAGCGAGCCGGGGCAGTCGGTCGCGATCAAGGTGCTGCGCGAGGAGCTCGCCGCCGACCCCGACGTCGTGATGCGCTTCCTGCGCGAGCGCTCGGTCCTGGTCCGGCTCACCCACCCGAACATCGTCAAGGTCCGCGACCTGGTCGTCGAGGGCGAGCTGCTCGCCCTGGTGATGGACCTGATCGACGGCCCCGACCTGGCCCGCTACCTGCGCGGCAACGGCCCGTTCAGCCCGATCGCCGGGGCCCTGCTGATGGCCCAGGTCGCCGACGCGCTGGCCGTCAGCCACGCCGACGGCATCGTCCACCGGGACCTCAAGCCGGCCAACGTCCTGCTCGCGACCGCCGTCGTGGACGGCACCGAGCAGATGCACCCGATGCTGACCGACTTCGGCATCGCCCGGCTCGCCGACTCCCCGGGCATCACCCGCAGCCACGAGTTCGTCGGCACCCCGGCCTACGTCGCCCCGGAGTCCGCGGAGGGCCGCCCGCAGACCTCCGCGGTGGACGTCTACGGCGCCGGGATCATGCTGTACGAGCTGGTCACCGGCCGCCAGCCGTTCCAGGGCGACAACCCGCTGGCCGTGCTCCAGGCCCACCTCGCCCAGGAGCCGCAGCGTCCGTCCACGATGCCCGAGCCGCTCTGGACGGTGATCGAGCGCTGCCTGCGCAAGGACCCGGCGCAGCGGCCGAGTGCCGTGACGCTGGCCCGCGCGCTGCGCGTGGTCGCGGCCGGGGTGGGCGTGCACGCCTCCCCGGCGGCGGTGGACGCGGCGCTGGCCGTCGGTGCCCTGCTCCAGCCGGACCGGCAGCCCGCCCCGGTGCCGGGCGCCCCGATGGGGGTGCCGGGCGGACCGTTCGGCGCGCCCGGTGCCGAGGACCGCACCCAGGTGCTCCCGGCAGGCCAGCCGGGCCAGCCCGGTCAGTTCGGCCAGCCCGGCCAGGAGTACGACCCGGCGGCCGCGACGCGGGTGATGGGCACCCAGCCGCCCCCGTACGACCCGGCCGCCGCGACCCGGATGATGCCGCCCGTGCCGCCGCCCCCGCCCGGCCCGCCGCAGCCCGAGGCGCCGCACCCGTGGCAGACCCAGCTGCGCGCGGCCCGCGACCGCAACCAGCAGACCGAGGTCAGCTACTTCGCCCCCGAGGACTTCGACGCCCCGCCGGTCGCCCCGGCGCCGTACCAGGCCGGCGGGCGCCCGCCCGGCCCGCCGCAGGGCCACCAGGCGCCGCAGCAGGCCCCGCAGCAGCCGGGCGGCTACCGGCAGGCCCCGCCGCCGGGCTACGCCCAGCGTCCGCCGGTCGCGCCGCCGCCCTACCAGGCACCTCCGGCGGGTCGTCCGCAGCCGCCCGGCGGCTACAACCGGCCGCCGCAGCACAACCAGGCCCCGCAGGGCGGCCGGCCGCCGCACGGACAGCCGCCCCAGCCGTACGGGCAGCAGGCCCCGGCCGGCCCGCAGGGCGGTCACCGTCCGGCGCCGCAGCAGTCCGCCCCGCCGGCGCCCCCGCGCCGGGCGGAGCCGCCCGCCCCCCAGCGCCGTGAGCCTCCGCAGCGCCGGGCCGAGCCGCCGCAGGAGCCGTCCCGCCGGGAGGCGGCGCCCGCCCGCGAACGGCGTCCGCGCAGCCGCAACCGGATGTACATCCCGGGCCTCGGCTGCCTGAAGGGCTGTCTGATGGTGCTGCTGGTCCTGGCGGTGGCCGCGGTGGCGCTGTGGAACTTCACCCCGCTGCCGGAGTACTGGGACAGCGTGCAGGGCTGGTTCTCCGACGCGAGCGACTGGGTGAGCCACCTGTTCGGCAACTCGAAGAACTGACGGCCGGCCCGGGGAGGCCGGCCCGGGGCGGGGCCCGCGGGGCCGACGACGGGGCCGCCGGCCACCGGCCCCGTCGGGGTCGGTGCCGCGGGCCCGACCGGCAACGGGATTGACGCTATGTCGATAATTCACAAGATTTCTCGGCCCCCAGTACCCGCCGAGCACCGTCAGGCGGCCCCCGGAGGGCGCCCGGACGCGTAGGTTGGTCGCTGTTGTCCCGCCCCACCGAGCGCCCCGCACCCTCCCGGGACGCTCCCGCCGCCCACGGAGCAGCATTGGCACGCAAGATCGGCAGCCGCTACACCGTCCACCAGGTGATCGGCCGGGGCTCGGCCGGGACGGTCTGGCTCGGTGAGGGCCCGGACGGCCCGGTCGCGGTCAAGCTGCTCCGCGAGGACCTCGCGGCCGACCAGGTGCTGGTCGGCCGTTTCGTGCAGGAACGCGCGGCGCTCACCAGCCTCGACCACCCCCGGGTGGTCGGCGTGCGCGACATGGTGGTCGACGGCAACGACCTCGCGCTCGTCATGGAGCTGGTCCAGGGCACCGACCTGCGGTCCCGGCTGGAACGGGACGGCGCGCTCGCCCCGCAGACCGCCGTCTCGGTCATCGCGGACGTCGCCGACGGCCTGGCCGCCGCCCACGCGGCCGGCATCGTGCACCGCGACGTCAAGCCGGAGAACGTCCTGCTCGACCTCTCCGCAGCCCCCGGGCCCGGTGGCGCCCCGCGCGCCAAGCTGACCGACTTCGGCGTCGCCCGGCTGGTCGACGCCCCGCGCCGGACCCGTGCCACCCGGATCATCGGCACCCCCGACTACCTCGCCCCCGAGATCATCGAGGGCCTGGAACCGCGCGCGGCCGTCGACATCTACGCCCTCGCCACCGTGCTGTACGAGCTGCTGGCGGGCTTCACCCCGTTCGGCGGCGGCCACACCGGCGCGGTGCTGCGCCGGCACGTCACCGAGCAGGTGCCGCCGATCCCGGGCCTGCCCGACGGCCTCTGGCGGATCATCGCCGAGTGCCTGGCCAAGGCCCCCGCCTCCCGGCTGCGCGCGGCCGAGCTGGCCACCCGGCTGCGCGAGCAGCTGCCCGCGATGGCCGGGCTGCCGGTGCTGGCCGTCCCGCAGCAGGGCCGCCCGGCGGCCGAGGAGCAGCTCACCCCGGGCGAGGCGGTGTACGCCGAGGTGGACGCCGGACCGGGCACCCACAAGCGGCGGCGCGGCCCGGCCGTCCCGCTGGTCCCGGGGGCCGCCCCGGACTCCACCCGGGACACCCACACCAGCCTGCGCCGCCCCTCCGCGGACGAGCTGGCCTCGTACGCGGCCGAGTCGCGGGCGCAGCGGACCGCCCCGGGTGCGGCGCACCGCCGGGACCGCCAGGCGCTGCTGCGCCGCCGCCGGATGCTGGCGGTCCTGCTGGCCACGGTGCTGCTGCTGGCCGGCGCCGCGGCGGCCTGGACCGCGTTCGCCGCCACCGTTCCGGACGCCGGGCCGGGTCCCCGCCCGGCCGTCGTCCCGACGGCGCCGCGGGCCCCCTAGGGCGCCGCGACCCTGCCCCGCGGGGCAGAGCCGGACGGCCCCGGGGGACGGTCCGCAGGCCCGTCGGGGCGGGCCGGGCGGCGCGCTCGCGGGCCCGGACGCCCCCCGGGGTCGTCCGGTGCCTCCCGGGAACCATTACCCTGGGGGCGTGGCAGCCGTCGATCCTTCCGAAGAGCTCAAGAACCTCGAAACGACCATGGGGTCGATCGAGGCCGTCCTCGACCTGGACAAGATCCGGGCCGACATCGCGGTCCTGGAGGAGGAGGCAGCGGCCCCCAACCTGTGGGACGACCTCGCGAACGCGCAGAAGGTGACCAGCAGGCTCTCCTTCCTCCAGGGTGAACTGCGCAGGGTCGAGGGCCTGCGCAGCCGCATCGACGACCTGGGCGTCCTGTTCGAACTGGCCGAGGCCGAGAACGACGCGGACACCCGCGTCGAGGCCGAGACCGAGCTGGCGGCCGTCGGCAAGGCGGTCGAGGAGCTGGAGGTCCGCACCCTCCTCTCCGGCGAGTACGACGCCCGTGAGGCGCTGATCAACATCCGTGCCGAGGCCGGTGGCGTGGACGCCGCCGACTTCGCCGAGCAGCTCATGCGCATGTACCTGCGCTGGGCCGAGCGCCACGGCTACCCGACCGAGGTCTACGACACCTCGTACGCGGAGGAGGCCGGCATCAAGTCCGCCACCTTCACCGTCAAGGCCCCGTACGCCTACGGCACCCTCTCGGTCGAGCAGGGCACCCACCGCCTGGTCCGCATCTCGCCCTTCGACAACCAGGGCCGCCGGCAGACCTCGTTCGCCGGTGTCGAGGTGCTCCCGGTCGTCGAGCAGTCCGACCACGTCGACATCGACGAGGGCGAGCTGCGCATCGACGTGTACCGCGCGTCCGGCCCGGGCGGTCAGGGCGTCAACACCACCGACTCGGCGGTGCGCATCACGCACCTCCCGACCGGCGTGGTGGTCTCCTGCCAGAACGAGCGCTCGCAGATCCAGAACAAGGCGTCCGCGATGAACGTCCTCCAGGCGAAGCTGCTGGAGCGGCGCCGCCAGGAGGAGCGGGCGGCGATGGACGCCCTCAAGGACAGCGGCAGCTCCTGGGGCAACCAGATGCGCTCCTACGTGCTGCACCCGTACCAGATGGTCAAGGACGTCCGGACCGAGTACGAGGTCGGCAACCCGCAGGGCGTGCTGGACGGCGACATCGACGGCTTCATCGAGGCCGGCATCCGCTGGCGCAAGCAGCGCGAGACCGCCGCGCAGCAGTAGGACGGCGGTTCCCCGCGCAACAGCGGAACCGCGGACCAGGTGAGACGGAGAGGCCCCCGACCGGCAAGCGGTCGGGGGCCTCTCCGATGTGGTGCGTCCCGGTCAGGCCAGCGCCTGCCGCGCGAGCAGCGCCACCGCGAGCAGTCCGGCCAGGACGGCCAGCAGCATCGCGGGGGAGAGCGCGGCGAACGGGTTCTGCTGCTCCTGCAGCCTGGCCCGGGTGGCACGGCACGTGGGGCAGCGGCCCTCGCTCACTCGGCCGTTGCAGTTGGCGCACACCAGATGGTCGCAGGTCATGCGATCTCCTCCTCGCTGCTACGGCCAACGCACCGGACCGGGCCTTGGTTCCTTCATGTGCCCTGTGCGGGGGATCGGTCAACCCCGACCGCCACCTCCACTCTGCCAGGTTCTCCGCATTCCGGCCCCCGGGCTGTGAGATGGCTCCCAATATTCGGGGCAAAGCCGGTCATTCTCCCCCAGGTTTCCGGTTCCGTCGAGGCCCGAGCCTGCGAGCGCGGCGTCGCTTCGCGTATGGTCCCAAGCCGGGAGCGGCCCTTTCGCTCCCCTCGCCCGCCCCTGGGCCGGGCAAGCCGAGGGGTGGACCGACCGAGGACTGGCGCCGCCTAGGATGGCCTCCGTGATGCAGCCGTGATCAGATTCGACAACGTCTCCAAGACCTATCCCAAGCAGAATCGTCCCGCCCTGGACAACGTCTCGCTGGAGATCGAGAAGGGTGAGTTCGTCTTCCTGGTCGGCTCGTCCGGCTCGGGCAAGTCCACCTTCCTGCGCCTCTGCCTGCGCGAGGAGCGCCCCAGCACGGGCGAGGTGCACGTGCTCGGCAAGGACCTGGGCAAGCTCTCCAACTGGAAGGTGCCGCACATGCGCCGCCAGCTGGGCACCGTCTTCCAGGACTTCCGCCTGCTGCCGAACAAGACGGTCTCGCAGAACGTGGCCTTCGCCCTCGAAGTGATCGGCAAGCCGAAGAGCGCCATCAACAAGGTGGTGCCCGAGGTGCTCGACCTGGTCGGCCTCGGCGGCAAGGAGGACCGCATGCCGGGCGAGCTGTCCGGTGGTGAGCAGCAGCGCGTGGCGATCGCCCGGGCGTTCGTGAACCGCCCGATGCTGCTGATCGCGGACGAGCCCACCGGCAACCTCGACCCGCAGAACTCGATCGGCATCATGAAGCTGCTCGACCGGATCAACCGCACCGGCACCACCGTGCTGATGGCCACCCACGACCAGGCCATCGTCGACCAGATGCGCAAGCGCGTCATCGAGCTCGACAAGGGGCTGCTGGTCCGCGACCAGGCCCGCGGCGTCTACGGATACCAGCACTGATCCCTCAGCGCTGAGCCCGTGGGCAGCCCGCCCGCCTCGCCCGACCAGCAGTACCGACCCTGGAGTTGTTGAACGCATGCGCGCCCAGTTCGTCCTGTCGGAGATCGGTGTGGGTCTCCGCCGCAACCTGACGATGACCATCGCGGTGGTCGTCAGTGTCGCGCTCTCCCTCGCCCTCGCCGGTGCCTCGCTCCTGGTCCGGGACCAGGTGAACTCCATGAAGGGGTACTGGTACGACAAGGTCGAGGTCAGCATCTACTTCTGCACCAAGTCGGACGCCCGCAACTCGCCGCAGTGCCAGGCGGGCGCGGCCACCGACCAGCAGATCGCCGAGATCAAGACCCAGCTGGACAAGATGGACTCGGTGGTCCAGTCCTCGACCTTCGAGAACTCCGCCGAGGCGTACAAGCACTGGAAGGAGATGAACCCGGACAACCCGCTCATCTCCGTCCTCGGCCCGGAGGCCATCCCGCAGTCCTGGCGGGTGAAGCTCAAGGACCCGACCAAGTACGACGTCATCCAGAGCGCCTTCGCCGGCAAGCCCGGCGTGAAGTCGGTCGAGGACCAGCGGAAGATCCTGGAGAACCTCTTCGGTCTGCTGAACGGTCTGCAGACGGCGGCGTTCGTGATCATGGTGCTGATGCTCTTCGTCGCCCTGCTGCTGATCGTCAACACCGTTCGGGTGTCGGCGTACAGCAGGCGGCGCGAGACCGGCATCATGCGCCTGGTCGGTGCCTCGAACTTCTACGTGCAGATGCCGTTCATCGCCGAGGCCGCGTTCTCCGCGCTGCTCGGTGCGGTGATGGCCTCCGGCCTGCTGCTCTGCGGCCACTTCTTCGTCCACAGCTGGCTGGCCGAGCGGGTCCAGTTCATCAACTTCATCGGGCTCGGCTCGGTGCTGGCGGTGATACCGCTGCTGGTGGTGGTCGGCATGGCGATGGCCGGCATCGCGGCCTTCTTCACCCTGCGGAAGTACCTCAAGGTCTAGCACCGCCTCAAGGCCCGCCACCGCGCCGGGCCCGACGGCTCCGAGGGCCCCGGCGGCCCCGGACGGCACTGCGCCGTCCGGGGCCGCCGCCGTTCCGCCGCCGACCGTTCCGGCCCGGTGTGCTCCGCGCTGCGCCTACACTCCGATTCCATGCCAGTAACTCCGCGCGGGGCCCGTCAGGTGGCCACCCTCAGCCTGGTGTTCGGTGTGGTGCTGCTGGCCGGCGCCGCCACCGGCGCCTGGGGGGAGCCGGGCACGCCGGGCCGGCCGCCGTCGGCGGACACCGCCCCGGTCGCCGCCGCGACCCTCGGGGCGGGCCAGGACCCGGCCGGCGCCGACCTGTCCGAACAGCAGGCCGAGCACCTCATCGGTGCGGTCGGCGACCGCTGGGGCGCCTACTACAGCGCGCAGGAGTACGCCGAGTTCAGCCAGGGCCTGGGCGGCCGCTACGTCGGGGTCGGCCTCTCGGTCGGCCGCGGCCAGGACGGCGCCACCGCCGTCTCCCGGGTGCAGCCCGCCGGGCCCGCCGCCGCCGCCGGGATCGCGGTCGGCGACCGGCTGCTGCGGATCGGCGCCGACCAGGCCGACCACCTGCCCGTCACCGAGGTGGTCGCCCGGTTGCGCGGACGCGAGGACGGCGAGCGGCAGGTCGGCTCCGAGGTGGTCCTGGCGGTGCAGCGGGGGGAGGGCGAGGTCCGCGAGGTGCGCCTGCGCCGGGCCCTGCTGGACAGTCAGCAGGTGGCCGCCGAACGCCTGGCGGGCGGCGTCGTCCGGGTCACCGTCCGGGCCTTCACCAGCGGGGTGGCCGAGCAGGTCCGGGCCGCCGTGCGTGACGCGCGGGCCGGGGTGGTGCTCGACCTGCGCGGCAACTCCGGCGGGCTGGTCGAGGAGGCCGCCGGCACCGCCGGGGTCTTCCTGGACGGCGGCCCGGTCGGCTCCTACCAGGACCGCGGGGGGACGCGCGAGCTGACCGCCCCGCCCGGCGGGGACCAGCGCACACCGCTCGTCGTCCTGGTGGACGGCGGCACGATGAGCGCCGCCGAGCTGCTCACCGGAGCGCTCCAGGACCGCGGCCGGGCCGTGGTGGTCGGGAGCAGGACGTTCGGCAAGGGCACCGTGCAGCAGCCCAGCCGGCTCGCCGACGGCGCGGTGCTGGAACTGACCGTCGGCCGCTACTTCACCCCGGCCGGCCGCTCCCCGGAGGGCACCGGCCTGGCCCCGGACGTGCCCGCGGCCGACGCCGAGGACACCGCCGGACTCGCCCTGCGGGTGCTCGCCGGCCTGGGCACCCGCGCCTGAACCCCGGCGCGCGCGCCCAAAAGGGGCTGCCCCGACCGGCCCCGAAGTGCGAGAATGGCCGACGCTATGGCAAAGGAAACCGGACAGAAGCTGATCGCGCAGAACAAGAAGGCGCGACACGAGTACACCATCCTCGACACCTACGAGTGCGGTCTCGTGCTCACCGGCACCGAGGTGAAGTCACTGCGCGAGGGTCGGGCCAACCTGGTCGACGGCTACGCGTACATCCAGAACCACGAGGCGTGGATCGACAACGTCTTCATCCCCGAGTACACCCAGGGGACGTGGACCAACCACGCGGCACGGCGCAAGCGCAAGCTGCTCCTGCACAGGATGGAGATCCAGAAGATCGAGGCGAAGGTCCGGGACGCGGGCCACACCCTCGTCCCGCTCTCGCTGTACTTCAAGGACGGCCGGGTGAAGCTCGAACTGGCGCTCGCGATCGGCAAGAAGCTCTACGACAAGCGGCAGACCCTGAGGGAGAAGCAGGACACCCGCGAGACGGCCCGCGCGGTGGCGGCGGCCCGCCGGCGTCAGAGCTGACACGGACGGCTCGGCGTTAATCGGCTGGACCCTCGCCCGTCGCCTCGCGTAGTATGGCGGCAGCACCACGGACGGTCAACGTCCTGTTGTTTCTCAAAAAAACATGGGGATGATCGGTTTCGACAGGGGAAGTCGAAACAGGAGAAGCGAGCCGAGGAACGCGGCAATGATCTCGTTAACCACGTGTCGCAAACAAATAATCGCCAACTCTAAGAGCGATTCCCAGCAGTTCGCTCTCGCTGCCTAATAAGCTCCGATAGCGCTTGGGTGTCAGACCGGGGAGTTCCCGACCCGGACCCTGGCATAATCTAGGGAACTCAACCGTCCACCCGGGCTGCGGGGGTGGATGGGAAATCAAACAGTAGCTGGGCCTGTTGGCGGCTTGTCCGCGTGACTGCCAGGGCCGAGAAAATCACAGCGGACTGCGCTCGGAGAAGTCCTGAATCCACTCCACTGGACCCGGGTTCGATTCCCGGCATCTCCACCACCCCATGTTCACAGTGTGCAGGCCGCCCACCGCTCAGCGGTGGGCGGCCTGCATGTTTTTCGCTCCCGATGCGGCGCGCCACCGCGGTCGCGGCGTAGGATCTTCCGTCCGCTCGTTTCCCAGAGCCGGACTCCCGCCGCAACCACCGAGGCCATGCAGAGCAACACGGACACCAGCAACACGGGCAGCGCCGCCATCGACCACGAGACGGTCCGCGCGCGAGAGATCGCCGGGGAGCAGCGCCACCTCGACACCGTCTACCACCGCCTGGAGGAGAAACTCGCCGAGGCCGAGTACATCCTGGAGGACGCCGCCAAGCGCGTGCACGTCGGCACCCCCGGCGCGCTCGCCGAGCGGGACGCCCAGGTGTACCGGGCCGGCGCGCACCTCCAGCGGCTCAACAACGAGTTCGAGGACTTCCTCTTCGGTCGGATCGACCTCCAACAGCCGGATGCCCCGGAGGAGCACGGCATCCCCTCCAACACCCCGCTCGACCCGGCCGACCCGGCCGTCGCCGAGACCCTGCACATCGGCCGGCTCGGAGTGCTGGACGCCGAGTACGGGCCGCTGGTGATCGACTGGCGGGCCCCGGCCGCGGCGCCGTTCTACCGGTCGACCCCGCTGGAGCCCGGTCGGGTGATCCGCCGCCGGGTGATCCGCTCCAAGGGCCGCAAGGTGATCGGCGTCGAGGACGACCTGCTCCGCCCCGACCTCACGCCCACGCTGGGCGGCGAGGAACTGGCGGTGGTCGGCGACGGCGCACTGATGGCCTCCCTGGGCCGCGCCCGCAGCCACTCGATGCGCGACATCGTCTCCTCCATCCAGAAGGAGCAGGACGAGGTGATCCGCGCCCCCGCGGCCGGGGCCACGCTCGTCACCGGCGGGCCCGGTACCGGCAAGACCGCCGTGGCCCTGCACCGCGCCGCCTTCCTGCTCTACCAGGACCGCCGCCGCTACGCCGGGGGCATCCTGGTGGTCTCGCCGACCCCGCTGCTGGTCTCCTACACCGAGGGCGTGCTGCCCTCGCTGGGCGAGGAGGGCCAGGTCGCCGTCCGCGCGGTCGGTTCGCTGGTGGACGGCATCGAGGCGGGCACCTACGACACCCCGGAGGCGGCCCGGATCAAGGGCTCGGCCCGGATGACGCACCTGCTGCGCCGGGCCGCCCGGGGCGTGCTGGAGCTGGGCGCGCCGCAGGAGCTGAAGGTGGTCGCGCGCGGCGAGGTGCTGCGGCTGGACGCCGGCCGGCTCAAGGCGGTGCGCGGCAACGTCATCGGCTCGGGCGGCACCCCGCTGAACCTGCTCCGCCCGCGGGCCCGCCGGCTGCTGCTGGACGCGCTCTGGCAGGAGGTCACCCGCCACCTGCCCAGACCCACCGACCACTACGCCCGCGAGCAGCGTCAGGAGGAGAAGGAGTCCTTCGACGACTACGTCTCGGACGAGCCGCCGTTCCTGAACTTCCTGGACGCCTGGTGGCCCGTGGTCACCCCGCGCCGGGTGCTCGGCACGCTGAAGCGGACCCGGCACACCAACCGGATCGCCCGCCGCGCCGTCACCCCCGAGGAGGCGAGGGTGCTGGCCGAGTCCTGGCGGCACCTGTCCGAGCAGGGCGAGGGCGCGCTCTCCGCGCACGACGTGGCGCTGGTGGACGAGCTGCAGGTGCTGCTCGGCGAGGCGGCCCGGCCGAAGGTGCGCGAGGTCGACGCGGTGGACCTGCTGACCGGGCTGGAGGAGGTCACCACCTTCGCCGACCGCTCGTCGAGGCAGCGCGACCGCATGCCGCTGGAGCGCACCGAGTACGCGCACATCATCGTCGACGAGGCGCAGGACCTCACCCCGATGCAGTGGCGGATGATCGGCCGCCGGGCCCGGACGGCCACGTGGACCATCGTCGGCGACCCGGCGCAGTCCTCCTGGCCGTTCCCGCAGGAGGCCCAGGCCGCGCTGGACGACGTGCTGTCCGGCAAGCCGCGCCGCCGCTACACGCTGACGGTGAACTACCGGAACCCGGCCGAGATCGCGGAGGTGGCGGCCAAGGTCCTGGCCCTGGCGGCGCCCGGCACGCCGTCACCGAGCGCGGTGCGGCACGTGGGTGTCGAGCCGCGGTTCACGGCGGTGACCGACCCGGCGCCGGAGGCGTTCGGCGCGGCGTGCCGGGCCGAGCTGGAGCGGCTGCTGGGCGAGGTGGACGGCACGGTGGCCGTCGTGGTGCCGATGGACCGGCGGGCCGAGGCGGCCGGCTGGACCGCGGGGCTGGGCGAGCGCGTGGTGGCGCTGGGCAGCCTGGAGGCCAAGGGCCTGGAGTACGACGCGACCGTGGTCGCCGACCCGACCGGCATCGCCGGGGAGTCGGAGGCGGGGCTGCGGGTGCTCTACGTGGCGCTGACCCGGGCCACCCAGCGGCTGACGGTGCTGTCCGGTCCGGACGACCTGCCGGACGCGGCCGGCGTGCCCGCGCTGCTGCGCGACTGACGGGCCGTCGGGCGGGCCCTCGCCGGGGCCCGCCCGACGGGTGCGTCCCCGGCGCGCCGACGGCCCCCGTCGACACCGAAGGCCCCTCACCCGCCGGGTGAGGGGCCTTCAGAAGCTACGACACCGACCCGCCATGCTCGCCTCGCGGCAAGTGGTCCCTCGAAGGGACGAAGGTTGGGCCCGGGGGCTTGGATCGAGCCGGTGTCCCGTCCAATGTAACGCATCGGGCCGCTGAGGCAAGAAGTTGTCGGGTCCGCACACTCAATGAACGTTATTTCTGACTACGCCCTGGTAGGTGCGACGATCGAGGTCTAGCATGCGCAGGCGAGAGCCCTCAACATTTTGTTGAACTCGCAGACGGACGGACGGAAGAAGGAACGTCGATGGCGACGGTGCCCAGTGTCTCGAACTCGATCACGGTGCGGCTGGAGGTTCCGGCCAGAGGCAACGCCGTCAGCGCGATCACCACGGCGGTCGAGTCCTCCGGCGGTTCGGTGACGGGTCTCGACGTGACCGCCTCCGGCCTGGAGGCGCTGCGGATCGACGTGACGGTGGCCGCCTTCTCGGTCGCGCACGGCGAGGAGATCGTCGAGAAGCTCCGGGCCATCGACGGCGTGGCGATCGGCAAGGTGTCGGACCGGACCTTCCTGATGCACCTCGGCGGCAAGATCGAGATGTCCTCGAAGCTGCCGATCCGCAACCGTGACGACCTCTCGATGATCTACACCCCGGGGGTCGCCCGGGTCTGCCTGGCGATCGCCGAGAACCCCGAGGACGCGCGCCGCCTCACGATCAAGCGCAACAGCGTCGCCGTGGTCACCGACGGCTCGGCCGTGCTGGGCCTGGGCAACATCGGTCCGGCCGCCGCCCTGCCGGTGATGGAGGGCAAGGCCGCCCTGTTCAAGCGGTTCGCCGGCATCGACGCCTGGCCGATCTGCCTGGACACCCAGGACACCGACGAGATCGTGGCCGTCGTCAAGGCGATCGCCCCGGGCTTCGCCGGCATCAACCTGGAGGACATCTCGGCGCCGCGCTGCTTCGAGATCGAGGCCCGGCTGCGCGAGGCCCTGGACATCCCGGTCTTCCACGACGACCAGCACGGCACCGCGATCGTGGTGCTGGCGGCCCTCACCAACGCGCTCAAGGTGGTCGGCAAGGAGATCGCCGACATCCGGGTGGTGATGTCGGGCGCCGGCGCCGCCGGTACCGCGATCCTCAAGCTGCTGCTGGCCGCCGGCGTCGAGCACGCCACGGTGGCGGACGTGAGGGGCGTGGTCCACGAGGGCCGCGACGACCTCAACGAGAGCCTGCGCTGGATCGCCGAGCACACCAACCGCTCGGGCCGCACCGGCAGCCTCAAGGAGGCCGTGGCGGACGCCGACGTCTTCATCGGCGTCTCGGCCCCGAACGTGCTGGACGGCGACGACCTGGCCACCATGGCCGAGGACGCGATCGTCTTCGCGCTGGCCAACCCGGACCCGGAGGTCGACCCGGCGGTGGCCCGCCAGACCGCCGCGGTGGTCGCCACCGGCCGCAGCGACTTCCCGAACCAGATCAACAACGTGCTGGTCTTCCCGGGTGTCTTCCGCGGCCTGCTGGACGCCCAGAGCCGCACGGTCAACACCGAGATGATGATCGCCGCCGCCCGGGCGCTGGCCGCCACCGTCGGCGACGACGAGCGGAACCCGAACTACATCATCCCGAGCGTGTTCCACAAGGACGTCGCCAAGACCGTGGCCTCCGCCGTCCGGGACGCCGCCCTGGCCGCCGCCTCGGAGGCGCCCGCCCCGTGGCGGCCGACCCCGGGCATCGTGGGGACGCTCGACACCTCGTCCTTCCCCTCCGTCAAGCTCTGACCGGGCCGCTCGGCCCGTGTCGCGCATCGGTCAAATGACCGAATAGCGACCTTACCCGCCCAATCCCGCCCCGAACCCTTGCGACACAAGGGCGAGGGGCGTGTTTGGGCTTGTCGGACCTAGGGCGTACGGTAGCCCTGCACGGGGCAGGCGTGTCCGACAAGTACGGAACGTCCCCCTGGTCTTCCGGCGCGTCGTCCCGACCGCCGCCCGCGCCCGGTCCGCCGGAGCCGACGGAGCGTCACACCTCCGGCGGGCGGGCGCTGTTCGGGTCGTGACGCCGGGGCCCGATTGGCTTTCTCGGGGCCGGTCGGGGCAGGATTCGTATCCGGGCAGGCAGGCGGGCCTTCGAGGGCACGGCGCGCGGCACTGGGTGCGGACCCGGCCCGCGACCACGCATTGCCTGCATGAGCACAGTGTGCGGACCTGCGGCCCATCCGGGTGCCCCCCGGTGGGAGCACCGATGGGCCCCCGCACACCGCAAGCGAACAGACCACAGGAGTACACATGAACCGCAGTGAGCTGGTGGCCGCGCTGTCCGAGCGCGCCGAGGTGACCCGCAAGGACGCCGACGCCGTTCTGGCCGCCTTCGCCGAGATCGTCGGCGAGGTCGTCGCCAAGGGCGACGAGAAGGTCACCATCCCCGGTTTCCTGACCTTCGAGCGCACCCACCGCGCCGCCCGCACCGCCCGCAACCCGCAGACCGGCGAGCCGATCCAGATCCCCGAGGGTTACAGCGCCAAGGTCAGCGCCGGCTCCAAGCTGAAGGAAGCCGCCAAGGGCGCCTGAACCACCCCTTGAACGCCTGAGAGGCCGGGCTCCCCGTGAGGGGGGCCCGGCCTCTCGCCGTCGGCCGCCGCCGGGCGGCGGCCGACGGACCGGTCAGGCGCCGACCAGCTGCTCGCTCGGGAGTCCGTTGGGCAGCTCGACGTGGGCGCCGAGGTCGCGCAGCTTGTCCATGAAGTTCTCGTAGCCGCGGTTGATCAGGTCGATGCCGTGCACGGTCGAGGTGCCCTCGGCCGCCAGCGCCGCGATCAGGTACGAGAAGCCGCCGCGCAGGTCCGGGATGACCAGCTCGGAGCCCATCAGCTTGGACGGCCCGGAGACCACCGCGGAGTGCAGGAAGTTGCGGGCGCCGAAGCGGCACGGGGTGGCGCCCAGGCACTCGCGGTAGAGCTGGATGTGGGCACCCATCTGGTTCAACGCGCCGGTGAATCCGAGCCGCGACTCGTACACCGTCTCGTGGACGATGGACAGGCCGGCCGCCTGGGTCAGCGCGACCACCAGCGGCTGCTGCCAGTCGGTCTGGAAGCCCGGGTGCACGTCGGTCTCCAGGGCGATCGCCTTGAGCTCGCCGCCCGGGTGCCAGAACCGGATGCCCTCGTCGTCCACCTCGAAGGCGCCGCCGACCTTCCGGAAGGTGTTGAGGAAGGTCATCATCTCCAGCTGGCGGGCACCGCGGACGTAGATGTCGCCCTTGGTGGCCAGGGCCGCGCAGGCCCAGGAGGCGGACTCCAGGCGGTCCGGCAGCGCGCGGTGGTTGTAGCCGTTCAGCTCGTCGACGCCGGTGATCAGGATGGTGCGGTCGGTGCCCATCGAGATGATCGAGCCCATCTTCTGCAGCACGCAGATCAGGTCGACGATCTCCGGCTCGATGGCGGCGTTGCGCAGCTCGGTGACGCCCTCGGCGAGGACGGCGGTGAGCAGCACCTGCTCGGTGGCGCCGACCGACGGGTAGGGCAGCTCGATCCGGGTGCCGCGCAGCCGCTGCTGGGCCACCAGGTAGGTGCCCTGCGGGTGCTTCTCGATGGTCGCGCCGAACTGGCGGAGCACCTCGAAGTGGAAGTCGACCGGCCGGCCGCCGATGTCGCAGCCGCCGAGGCCCGGGATGAAGGCGTGGCCGAGCCGGTGCAGCAGCGGGCCGCAGAAGAGGATCGGGATCCGCGAGGAGCCCGCGTGCGCGTCGATGTCGGCGACGTTGGCGCTCTCCACGTGGGACGGGTCGAGGATCAGCTCACCCTCTTCGTCGCCGGTGCGCACGGTGACCCCGTGCAGCTGGAGCAGACCGCGGACCACCTTGACGTCGCGGATGTCCGGGACGTTGCGCAGTCTGCTGGGTCCCTGGCCGAGCAGGGCGGCGACCATGGCCTTGGGGACCAGGTTCTTCGCACCGCGGACGCGGATCTCGCCTTCGAGCGGGTTTCCGCCGTGGACCAGCAGGACGTCGTCGGTCATCGTTCTCGCAATCCGGGGTGCCAGAGGAGTGGGTGGGGCTCTGCGAGGAGCCGTGCGGTGGACCGTTTCACGGACGAGTCGGGCCCCCGGCGTGACCGAGTCGGCACCGTGGAGGGGCGTCCACCATCAGTAGATGGTAGTGGTCGCGCCGACGGTTCCCGTGAGCCTCTCCCGTGATGGTGCTCTCCCCGGGCCGCGGGCCGCGCGCCGGTACGCCCGTACGGGTGTTCGCCGCGTGTTCGCCGGGTGTCGACCGGGTGTCGGCCCGGCGGACCGCTGATTGCCCTGCGGGTCCTCGGCCGGTCCCCGGTTTCGGGTGTCCGCCCCCGGGGGTCTGCGGGATCATGTGAGGCATGACGGCGGCCCATTCGCACGGAGGCCGGTCCCACACCGGCCGCTTGCTCGTCGCGACGCCCGTGCTCACCGACCCCAACTTCGCCCGGGCGGTGGTGCTCCTCCTCGACCACGACGTCGAGGGGGCGCTCGGTGTGGTCCTCAACCGGCCGACGCCGATCGAGGTGGGCAGCGTGCTGGACGGCTGGGGCGTGCTGGTGGGGCAGCCGGCCGTGGTGTTCCAGGGCGGACCGGTGGCACTGGACTCGGCGCTCGGGCTGGCCGTGGCGCCGGGGGAGCCGGGCACCGGCGAACCGCTCGGCTGGCGGAGGGTGCACGGCGCGATCGGCCTGGTCGACCTGGAGGCGCCGCCCGAGGTGCTGGCCGGCGAGCTCGGGGCGCTGCGGATCTTCGCCGGGTACGCGGGCTGGGCGCCCGGGCAGCTGGAGTCCGAGGTCACCAGCGGCGCCTGGTACCTGGTGGACTGCGAGCCGGGGGACATCTCCAGCCCGGAGCCGGAACGGCTCTGGCGCGCGGTGCTGCGCCGCCAGCGCGGCCCGATGGCGCTGCTCGCGACGTACCCCGACGACCCCACCCTGAACTGACCGGAGCGGCTCCCGTCGCGACACTGGCCCGGTTTTGCGGGGCGCCCATAGACTTGGCACCTATGAGCACTCTTGAGCCCGAGCGCGGCCTCGGCACCGGCACCCTGGTCGAGCCCGTCCCGCAGGTGTCCAACGGGGACGGCGACCACGAGCGCTTCGCCCACTACGTCCAGAAGGACAAGATCATGGAGAGCGCGCTCTCCGGGTCCCCCGTGGTGGCGCTGTGCGGCAAGGTGTGGGTGCCCGGGCGCGACCCGAAGAAGTACCCGGTGTGTCCGATGTGCAAGGAGATCTACGACGGCATCGGCAAGCCGCAGGGCGGCGACGACAAGTAGCGGCCTGCCCCGCATGTGAGGTCTGGACCATTTTGCAAACTGGTCTATGCCCGTGGACGGGCCGGGGGCAGGATGGCGGAATGGACCTCATACCCGCCCCCTTGAGCTCCGTCCGCCTCCCGGACCAGGACTTCTCCCTCGACCAGACCACCACCCTGACCGCGCCGCCGGCGCTGGCCGGGGCCGAACGGTGGCTGCGCTCCTCACTGGCCGCCGCCACCGGCCTTCCGCTGGCCCCGGGCCGGCCCGGGGAGGGAGTCGAACTGGTCCTCGACGAGACGCTGGCCGGCGAGGCGTACCGGCTCTCGGTGCGCCCCGGCCACGCCGTGATCACCGCCGGCGGGCCGGCCGGCGCGCTCTGGGGCGCCCAGACGCTGCGCCGGCTGCTCGGCCCGGACGCCTACCGGCGCGCTCCGCTGCGCTCCGCCGGCTGGGTGCTGCCCGGCACCGACATCGAGGACGCGCCGCGGTTCGGCTGGCGCGGCGTCCTGCTGGACGTCGCCCGGCACTTCCTGCCCAAGTCCGACGTGCTCCGCTTCGTGGACCAGCTCTCCGCGCACAAGCTCAACGTGCTGCACCTGCACCTGACCGACGACCAGGGCTGGCGGGTGGAGATCAAGCGCTACCCGCGGCTCACCGAGCTGGCCTCCTGGCGCGAGCGCTCGATGGTCGGCTTCCGGGCCGGCGAGCGCCGCGACGACCGCCCGCACGGCGGCTTCTACACCCAGGACGACCTCCGCGAGATCGTCGCCTACGCCGCCGAACGGGGCGTCACCGTCGTCCCGGAGATCGACCTGCCGGGCCACACCCAGGCCGCCGTGGTCGCCTACCCCGAGCTGGGCAACACCGATGTGGTGGACACCGCGGCGCTCGGGGTCTGGACCGACTGGGGCGTCAGCCAGAACGTGCTCAACCCCTCCGAGGCCACCCTCCGGTTCTTCGAGGGGGTGCTGGAGGAGGTCCTGGAGCTCTTCCCGTCCGAGTTCGTCCACCTCGGCGGCGACGAGTGCCCCAAGGAGCAGTGGAAGGAGAGCGCCGCCGCGCAGGCGCGGATCCGCGAACTCGGCCTGGCCAACGAGGACGAGCTGCAGAGCCACATCATCCGGCACTTCGACGGCTGGCTCGCCGAGCGGGGCCGCCGGCTGATCGGCTGGGACGAGATCCTGGAGGGCGGACTGGCGCCCGGCGCCGCGGTCTCCTCCTGGCGCGGCTACGGCGGCGGGATCGCCGCCGCCGAGGCCGGGCACGACGTGGTGATGTGCCCCGAGCAGCACGTCTACCTGGACCACCGGCAGGCTTCGGGGGAGGACGAGCCGATCCCGGTCGGCTTCGTCCGGACCCTGGAGGACGTCTACCGCTTCGAGCCGGTGCCGGCGCAGCTCGACGAGGTGGCCGCCCGGCGGGTGATCGGCACCCAGGCCAACCTGTGGAGCGAGTTCATGGACAGCGCCCGGGACATCGACTACCGGGCCTTCCCCCGGCTCGTGGCCTTCGCCGAGGTCGCCTGGTCCGCGCTGCCGGCCGATCCCGCGGAGCGCGACTTCGCCGGCTTCGAGCAGCGGATGGAGGCCCACCGGGAGGTGCTGGACGCGCTCGGCGTCGAGTACCGGCCGGCCGGCGGTCCGCACCCCTGGCAGAAGTGGCCCGGGGTGCTGGGACGGCCGATCGAGGGGCTTCCGCCGCTGGTCTGACGGGGCGGCCCGGACGTGGGGTCCCGCAGCCGGCGGGACCCCGCGGGCGGGCGCGGCGCGCGGGGCGTGCCGGGCGGGTGTGGCGGGCGGGAACTTCTGAGCGGTCGTCGGACGTCAAGAAGAGATGAATATCTGCTCCGGTTCGTATCGAACCGGAGCAGATACCGCCCGGTATCGGTCCCAATCGGGCAGTACCGTTCGCCCGACCCGGAATGATCATCGAGCATTGTGTGCCAGAGTTGCCCAACCCGGCCCGATCGCCCGTACCCTACGGGCCAGGCCGGACTGCCGCAGCGGACACCCCGGCCGAGGGCCGCGGGCGGCAGGCGATCGATGAGCAAGTGGAGCACGGTGGGACCCAGGTGAACCGGACGATCATGCTGCCGGCCTCCCTCGACGAGGCCGTAGAAGCGCTGGCCTCCCACCCGGCCGCGGTGCCGGTGGCCGGCGCCACCGACCTGATGGAGGCCGTCAACGCCGGGCGGCTGCGCCCCGCCGCCCTGGTCGGCCTGGGCCGGATCACCGAACTCCGCGGCTGGCGCTACGAGGACGGCGGCACCGCCGTCCTGGGGGCCGGGCTCACCCACGCACGGATGGACCGCCCCGACTTCGCCGCGCTGATCCCCGCGCTCGCCGACGCCGCCCGCACCGCCGGACCGCCGCAGGTCCGCAACGTCGGCACCCTCGGCGGCAACATCGCCACCGCCGCCCCGGCCGGCGACACCCTCCCGGTGCTCGCCGCGCTGGAGGCCAGCGTCACCCTCGCCCGGGCCGGCGCCACCCGCGAGGTCCCGGTCAGCCACCTGCTCACCGGCCTCGACCCGGTGCGCCCCGGCGAACTGCTCACCTGGGTGCGCGTCCCGCTGCTGCACGCCCCGCAGGTCTACCTCAAGGCCACCGGCCGCAGCGGCCCGGCCCGCGCCACCGCCTCGGTCGCCCTCGTCCTCGACCCCGCCCGGCGCGCCGTCCGCTGCGCCGTCGGTGCCGTCGCCCCGGTGCCGCTGCGACCGCTGGAGGCCGAGGCCTGGGTCGCCGGCTGCATCGACTGGGACGGTTCGCGGGAGATCGACCCCGCCGCGACGGCCGCCTTCGGCGAGTACGTGGCCGCCGCCTGCGTGCCCGACAGCTACGGCGCCGAGGGCTCCTGGGAGGCCGTCACCGAGGGGCCGAGCGCGGCCGCGGTGCGGCTGCGGCGTACCGTATCGGTGCTGGCCCGCCGGGCACTGGGAAGGGCGCTCAAGTGACCACAGACCACCCCATCGAGACCCTCGACGCGAGCCCCCTGGACCACGCGCCGCAGGTCAGCCGCGAGCTGCGCCCCTGCACCTCGTACACCCTGCGGGTCAACGGCTTCGAACGGCCCGTCACCGACGCCTGGATCGGCGAGAGCCTGCTCTACGTGCTGCGCGAGCGGCTCGGCCTGGCCGGTGCCAAGGACGGCTGCGAGCAGGGCGAGTGCGGAGCCTGCTCGGTCCAGGTGGACGGGCAGCTGGTGGCCGGCTGCCTGGTGCCCGCCGCGCTGGCCCAGGACAGCGAGATCAACACCGTCGAGGGGCTGTCCGCAGCCGGCGGCGCCAGCGACGTCCAGCAGGCCCTGGCCGAGTCCGGCGCGGTGCAGTGCGGCTACTGCACGCCCGGCCTGGCGATGGCCGTGCACGACCTGCTCCAGCGCAACCACCGGCCCACCGAGGTCGAGGCGCGTCAGGCGCTCTGCGGAAACCTCTGCCGCTGCACCGGGTACCGGGGCGTGCTGGCCGCCGTGCAGACCGTCGCCGACGCGCGCGCCTCGGACGGCGAACCGGCGGAGGGGACGGCGCCCGCCGCGGAGGCCGCACCCGCCGCCGCGCCCGCCCCGACGGCCGCGGAGCCGGTCCCCGGACCGCCCGCAGCCGCGCCCGTCGCCGCGACGGCCGCCGGCGACCTGCCGGTGTACACCGACGACGTCTGGATCGAGCACGTCCCGCAGCCGCAGGCCGAGGAGACCCCGACCACCGCCGGGACCGGCGTCGGCGTCGGCATGCAGTACGGCGTCCCCGACGGCCAGGGCGGCTACGACACCGGCGTGTACGACACCACCGTGCTCGCCCCGATCCGCGACGTCCCCGCCCCGCCCGCTGGCGACGGCACCGGCTACTACCCGGCCCCGGGCTACCCCGAGCAGCCCTACCCGGGCACCACCCCCGCCCACGGCACCTACCTGCCCGGACCCGGCGGCTACCCCGAGGCGGGCGGCTACCCGCAGCAGCCCGGCTACGACAACGCCTCGCCGTACGACGGCCCGGTGTACGAGACCGCTCCGGTGCACGGCACCCCGGCCCACGGCACCCCGCTCCCGGGCTACGACGGCCAGGGCTTCCCGAACCCGGGCTACGACGGCACCCCCGCGCACGGCACGCCGTACGTCCCCGCGCCCCCGCACGGTGCCCCGGCCGAGGGCGCCGCCCCCGCCGGCGTCCCGTACGGCGCCACCCCCGCCCACGGCATCCGGCTCCCCGAGGACGACCACGCATCATGACGTCGCCTACCGACATCGGCGCAGCACCCCAGCAGGACGGCGACCAGGGCGGTGCGGCGGAGCCGTTCGGCCTGGGCAGTTCCCCGCTGCGCAGCGACGCCCTGCCGAAGGCGCTCGGCATCTACCCGTACGCCGCGGACCTCTGGGCCGAGGGCCTGCTCTGGGGCGCGGTCCTGCGCTCGCCGCATCCGCACGCCCGGATCCGCGGCATCGACACCTCGGCCGCGCTCGCGCTGCCCGGCGTGCACGCCGTGGTCACCGCCGCCGACCTGCCCGCCGGGCCGGACGGCAGCCCCGACGGCGCCCCGGCCGGGCCGATCGTCGCCGACCGCCCGGTGCTGGCCGCCGGCGTGGTCCGCCACCACGGCGAGCCGGTCGCCGCCGTCGCGGCCGACCACCCCGACACCGCTCGGCTCGCGGTCGGCCTGATCGCCGTCGACTACGAGCCGCTGGACGCCGTCACCGACCCCGAGCAGTCCTTCACCGCCCCGCCGCTGCACCCGGACGGCAACCTCTTCCGCCACCTGCCGCTGCGCACCGGCGACCCGGAGGCGGTCGGCGAGGTCGTGGTCGAGGGCCTGTACCAGGTCGGCCGGCAGGACCCGGCGCCGCTCGGCGCGGAGGCCGGCCTGGCCGTGCCGCGTCCGGACGGCGGCGTCGAGCTGCACCTGTCCTCCACCGATCCGCACGGCGACCGCGACCGGACCGCCGCCTGCCTCGGTCTGGAGCCGGACCGGGTCCGGCTGGTGGTGACGGGCGTGCCCGGCGCCACCTCCGACCGCGAGGACCTCTCCTTCCAGGTCACCATGGCGCTGCTGGCGCTGCGCACCGGCCGCCCGGTGAAGATGACGCTCACCCGCGAGGAGTCCTTCCACACCCACACCTCGCGCCACCCGGCCCTGCTGCGCTACCGCCACCACGCCGACGCCGAGGGCCGGCTGGTCAAGGTCGAGGCGCAGATCCTGCTGGACGGCGGCGCCTACGCGGACGTCTCCGCCGAGGCGCTGGCCGCCGCCGCCGCCTTCTCGGTGGGCCCGTACAACTGCCCCAACGTCTTCGTGGACGCCTGGGCGGTGCGCACCAACAACCCGCCGGCCGGCCGGATGCGCGGCGAGGGCGCGCTCCAGACCTGCTTCGCCTACGAGTCGCAGCTGGACCAGCTGGCCGCCCGGATCGGCGTCGACCTGGTGGAGATCCGCCGCCGCAACGTGATGGCCACCGGTGATCCGCTGCCCACCGGACAGGCCGTCACCTGCCCGGCCCCGGTGAGCGCGCTGCTGGAGGCGGTCGCCGAGGAGCCGCTGCCGGCCCTGCCGGTGGACGACCCGGACGCCGAGTGGCTGCTGCCGGGCGGGCCCGGCGGCGCCGGCGACCCGGCGGCGGTGCGGCGCGGGATCGGCTACGCGCTGGGCATGGTGCACATGCTGGGCGCCGAGGGCGAGGACGAGGTCTCCACCGCGACCGTCCGGGTCAGCGGCGACCACGCGACGGTGATCTGCGCGGCGGTCGACGCGGGCCACGGCTTCGCGACGCTGGCCCGGCAGATCGTCCAGACGGTGCTCGGCGTGAGCGAGGTCTACATCGCGCCGGCCGACAGCGACCAGTCGGTGGCCGGGCCGTCCGCCCGCGGCCGGCACACCTGGGTCTCCGGCGGCGCGGTCGAGCGGGCCGCGCTGATGGTCCGCCACCAGCTGCTCCAGCCGATCGCCGCCAACTTCGGCATGTCGGTGGAGCTGCTGCAGATCGCCGACGGCAAGATCACCTCGTACGACGGGGTGCTCGGCATGCCGGTCGCGGAGGCGCTGGAGGGCAAGGAGCTCTGGGCCACGGCGCAGTGCCGCCCGCATCCGACCGAGCCCCTGAACGAGGCCGGCCAGGGCGACGCCTTCGTGTCGATCGCGTTCTGCGCGATGCGCGCGGTGGTGGACGTGGACATCGAGCTCGGCGCCGTCCGGGTGGTCGAGATGACCGTCGCCCAGGACGTCGGCAGGGCGCTGAACCCGCGCCAGATCGAGGACCGGATCGAGGCGGGCGTCGCCCAGGGCGTCGGCCTGGCGCTGCTGGAGGAGCTGCGGACCGAGGGGGGCCTGCTGCTCAACCCCTCGCTGACCGGCTACCGGCTGCCGACCGCGCTGGACACCCCGGAGATCCGGATCGCCGCACTGCTGGAGGAGCGTGACGTGGTCGCCTCGTTCGGTGCCAAGGCGGTCAGTGCCGTCCCCGCCGTGACGGCCCCGGCGGCGGTGGCCGCCGCCGTCCGCGCGGCCACCGGACTGCCGGTCGGCCGGCTGCCGATCCGGCCCGAGGACGCCGTCACCGGCTGAGCCCCGGGGGCGGCGGAACCGGCTTCCGGGTCCGCCGTCCCGGGCTCCCGGAGCCCGGGACGGCCAACGGGACCGCGAACGGGGAATGCTCGGGGCACGGTCGGGGCACGACGGGGAATTCGTCGGAAAATCGGCCCGGAAAAGCCGTGAAAAAGCATGAAGAATTGCCGGTCGGCCTATCGGGCGCCGACCGGCAATTCTTTTGGTGGAGGCCATGACGGGAATCGAACCCGTGTAAACCGCTTTGCAGGCGGTTCCCTAAACCACTCGGGCACACGGCCGTGGGGTGAGACTGGACTGCGGCGGCGATCAGGCGCGGCGGCAGCAGCGACAGGCGCGACAACACCGGGGAGCGGCGGCGCAGGTGCGGGGCGCGGAGGCCACCGTCTTCCTGTCCATGTCCGACTCCTTGTCGTCGTTCGCCGTGTTGGTGAATTCAGTTTGGCGGAATGAGCAGTGGAACGTCAATATCCATTTGTAAATTCTGTGTGGCGGGGTGTGCTACGGTCGAAGACAGGTGGCCCCTTCCGGCCGCCCCGGACGAGCGCGTCGTACCCGGTGACGACAAGACGGCGCAGCACAGCGGCAACCCGGCCGCTGCTGACTGCGGAGGTACGACCGTCATGGCTTGGCTCGTTCTGATCGTTTCCGGCGTCCTGGAGACCGTGTGGGCGGTCGCCCTGGAGTCGTCGAAGGGCTTCTCCCGGCTGGTTCCGACCGTCGTCTTCGGGGTGGCGCTGGCGCTGTCCATGGGCGGACTGGCGTACGCGATGCGCTCGATCCCGATCGGTACCGGCTATGCGGTCTGGGTCGGTATCGGCGCGGTGGGGACGGCCGTGTACGGGATGGCCGTGCTGGGCGACGCGGTGACCGCGGCGCGGATCGGCTGCCTGCTCCTGATCGTCTCCGGCGTGGTGGGCCTCAAGGTGCTGCACTGAGTCGCCGGCCCGCGCACGCTCCCGGGCGTCCGTCGGGGCATCGGTACCCGTCGGGGCATCGGTAGGGGCCTCGATCGGGACGTCGGTCGGGACGTCGGTCCTAGGACCGACGGCGGAGGCGGGTGACGACCACGGTCAGGTATCAACGGGGCGTACGGGGCTTACGGTAGTACGTATGACCACAGCCTCCCCCACCTCGGTCGACCCTGACCACGTCCCGATACCGACCGACCCCGGTGGAGGGGTCCTCGGCAGCCGCTACCGTGCGCTCACCCTCGGCATCGTGTCGGTGGTGCTGCTGCTGGCCTTCGAGGCGACGGCGGTCAACACCGCGATGCCGGTGGCCGCCCGTGAGCTGGACGGGATCGGGCTGTACGCCTTCGCGTTCTCCGGTTACTTCACCACGACGCTGTTCGCGCTGGTCGTCTCCGGCCAGTGGTGCGACCGGCGCGGGCCGCTCCAGCCGCTCTTCACCGGCATCGCGGTGTTCGGCGCGGGCCTGGTGGTAGCCGGTGCGGCGCCCGGGATGTGGATCTTCGTGGGGGGCCGGGCGGTCCAGGGTCTGGGCGGCGGGCTGGTGATCGTCGCGCTGTACGTGGTGGTCGGCCGGGCCTACCCGGAGCGGCTGCGGCCGGCGGTGTTCGCGGCCTTCTCGTCGGCCTGGGTGCTGCCCTCGATCATCGGTCCGGTGGTCTCCGGGGCCGTCACCCAGCACCTCGGCTGGCGCTGGGTGTTCCTGGCCGTGCCGGCGCTGATCCTGCTGCCGCTGGCGGTGATGGGTCCGGCGCTGCGCCGGTCGGAGCGGGAACAGCCGCTGCCGAAGGGCGCCGCGTTCGACCGGCGCCGGACGGTGCTGGCCGCGATGGCCGCGCTCGGTGCGGCCCTGCTGCAGTACGCGGGCCAGCGGCTGGACCTGCTCGGCCTGCTGCCGGCGGCGGCCGGTGCGGCGCTGCTGCTCCCGGCCGTGCTGGGGCTGCTGCCGACCGGGACGCTGCGGGCCGGGCGCGGGCTGCCGACGGTGATCCTGCTGCGCGGGGTGGCCGCCGGGGCGTTCTTCGCGGCCGAGGCGTTCATCCCGCTGATGATGGTGACCGAGCGGGACCTCTCGCCGACCCTGGCCGGGCTCACCCTGACCAGCGGCGGGCTCTCCTGGGCGCTGGGCTCCTGGCTCCAGGGCCGGCCCCGGGCCGAGCGGTACCGCGAGGCGATGATCCGGGGCGGGTTCGTGCTGACCGCGGTGGCGATCGCGGGGGCCGCGCTGGTGCTGGTCCCGGAGGTGCCGGTCTGGGTGGCGGCGGTCGCCTGGGGCGTCGGCGGGATCGGCATGGGGCTGACGGTGGCGAGTGTCAGCGTGCTGATGATGAAGCTGTCGGCGCCGCAGGACGCCGGGGCCAACTCGGCCTCGCTGCAGATGAGCGACGCCCTCGGCAACGTGCTGCTGGTGGGGCTGTCCGGGGTGCTGTTCTCGGCGCTGGGCGGCGGCTCGGTGACCGCCGCCCACGACGGGGCCGGGGGGACCGGGACGACCACCGCGTTCGCGGTGATCTTCCTGGTCATGACCGGGGTGGCGCTGCTCGGCGCGCTCGTCTCCGGCCGGGTCCGGAAGGCCGACCCGGTCCGGATCTGACGGGCCGCCCGGCCCGGTCCGGAGGGGCCGGTTCAGCCGACGGCGGCCGGTGCCGGGGCGGGGGCCGGGGCGGGGGAGCCGAGGAAGGTCTCCCAGCCGCCGGCCGGGGCCTGGCCGACGGCGAGGCTCTGCAGCTTGCGCAGCACCGCCGGGTCCTGCGCGTCCAGCCAGTCGACCAGCTGCCGGAACGAGACCAGCCGGACCTCCGGGCGGCCGGCGATCGCCCTGAGCACGTCCTCGACGGCGTTCATGTAGATGCCGCCGTTCCACTCCTCGAAGTGGTTGCCGATGACGAACGGCGCCCGGTTGGTGGTGTACGCCCGCTCGAACCCCATCAGGTAGGCGTCCCGGGCCTGGGTCTGGTACCCGGGGTGGAGCGCCGGGTCGGCCTTGGTGTTGCTGCCGCACTGGTTGAACATGATGTTGTAGTCCATCGAGAGCACCTGGAAGGTGTGCCCGGGGAAGGGGATGGACTGCAGGGGGAGGTCCCAGAGCGCGCCGCCCTGGATCTTCTGGGGCCAGATCTGCGTCCCGTTGCCGCTGCTGTCGTAGCGCCATCCGCGCTTGACGGCGGTGGGCAGCAGGTTGCGCTGGCCCTCCAGACAGGGGGTGCGGCTGCCGATCAGCTCCTTGCGGTAGTCGAAGGGCAGCGCCGGCAGGTCGGTGAAGCCGGTGGTGGTCCGCCAGTTGGTGACGAAGTCCATCGCCTGCTGGATCTCGTGGTCCCACTCCTCCGGCGACCACTGGCCGACGCCGGTGGCGCCGCAGAAGTGGCCGTTGAAGTGGGTGCCGATCTCGTGGCCCTCCAGCCAGGCGCCGTGCAGGTTCTCCAGCGTGTCGTGGATGTGCTGGTCGCTCAGGTAGCCGATGTCGGAGGCGCCGACCTTGTGCTGCGGGGGGCGGTAGAGGTCCTTCTTGGACTCGGGCAGCAGGTACAGGCCGCTGAGGAAGAAGGTCATCGAGGCGTTGTGCTCCGTGGCGAGCCGGCGGAACCGGGCGAACAGCCCGTTGTCGAGCTCGCCGGCGCCGTCCCAGGAGAAGACCACGAACTGGGGCGGGCGCCCGCCGAGCCCGAGCGGTTCGGCGGTGGGCTGGTTCGGCTGCGGGCCGGTGTCGGAGGTGGAGCCGTCGCCGATCACGGTGACCGGTGGCTTCGCGGCCTCGGTCGGGGGCCCGGCCTGGTCGACCCCGGGGGTGGCCGGCAGCGGCTCCGGGGTGCCCGTCAGCCCGCCGGCGTCGGTCCGGCCGCAGCCGGCCGCGAGGGCGGCTGCGCCGGCGGCACCCGCGGCCAGCAGGGTGCGGCGGGAGAGAGCGTCCATGGTCACTCCGTTCGTGGGGCGTGCGCGGGGAGGCGGGGCACACCAGGCGGGGCACGGCCGGCGGGCACGGCTGTCCGGAGGCGGACAGCGGGCCGGTCAGACAAGTGCGGTGATAGGCCTGTGAACGGGGTCAGCATGGCATGTGATCAAGTTCGGTCGACGGTTCACCACGAACGGTCGGAACTGATCGCCCGAACGATGCAACCAGGACGGTGTTCCTGAGTGTCCGATGAAGAGGTCGTCGCGGTAACCGGCGTCCGCCAGGTGGCGGGCCGGTGTCCTTGTGGTGACATTTCACCCGCTCGGACCAGCTGGGGCCCGCCGGACCCTGCCGAACGGGGGGAGCAAGTACGACCGTCGTATGGATGTGGCATAAGGTCCGATCCGGTTGCATTGCTCTCAGAAAACTTCCAGGAACCGGCAACCGGTTCCTCGTCAGCAGAGGGGAGCGCCGGTGGGCGCCCAGCAGAGCAGGAGCCCGTGGCCGGGCACTCTGGCCGTCGGGGCCGCGCTCGTGCTGGGTGCGTGGCTGCTGAACGACGGCGGTCACGGCGACCTCCCCCCGGCCCCCGGAGCGGGGCAGGCCCTCTCGGGCTTCGCCCCGGTCTCCGTGGTGCCCCCGCTCGGACCCTCGACGCCGACCCGGATCCGGATCCCCTCCGTCCGGCTCGACGCCCCGGTCACCGGCCTCGGCCTCGACCGGGACGGACACCTCCAGACCCCGCCGGAGTCCGACCGCAACCTCGCCGGCTGGTACCGCGGCGGGGCCTCCCCCGGACAGCGGGGCACCGCCATCCTCGCCGGACACGTCGACAACGACAGCGGGCCCGCCGTCTTCTACGACCTGGGCGCGCTCCACCGCGGCGACCGGATCGAGATCCTCCGCGAGGACGGCCGCACCGCCGTCTACCAGCTCTACGCCATCGAAGTGCACGACCGAAAGGACTTCCCGGACGACCGGGTGTACCGCCAGGCCGCCGACGCACAGCTGCGGGTGATCACCTGCGGCGGTGGGTACAGCGAGGACCGCGGCTACCAGGGAAACGTGGTCGCCTACGGTTTCCTGGCCGACACCAAGCAGCCGGGAAAGAACGTATGACCTCCGTCTCCCTCGCCCTGACCTGGAACCCGATCGACTGGCCGCTGACCCGCGGCCCGATCCCGTACGCCATCCTGGCGGCCGGCTGGGGTTCCCTGCTCGTCCTCGCCCTGCTGGCGCGCAGCCGCACCTGGTGGCGCCGCCGGCTCCCGGTCGCGCTGCTCACCGCCGCCGCGGCGAGCCTGCTGCTGGACATCGTGGTCGACGGCTGGTGGCACCCCTTCCCCGAGGGGCTGCCCCGGTACATCACCTGGTGGATCGCCGTCGCCCTGCTCGGGTTGAGCCTGGCCGCCTTCCGGATGCCCGGTACGGCGCTGCGGCGCAAGCTCCTGGCGATCGGCGCCGGGTCGCTCGTGCTGCTGATGGCCTCCTCCCAGGTGAACCGGGGCTTCGACCAGTTCCCGACCGGCCGCGTCATGCTCGCGCCCTGGCTCTCCAAGACCCAGGAGCTGACCACGGCCAAGGCCGCCACGACCGTGAGCCCCCCGCCCGGCAAGGTGATGGAGGAGGTCTGGACGGCCCCGCCGGGGCTGCCGGCGAAGGGCACGGTCTCCACCGTCCCGATCCCGGGGACCAAGTCCGGCTTCAAGGCCCGCGACGCGTACGTCTACCTGCCGCCGGCCTACCAGGCCAGCCCCCGACCGCTGCTCCCGGTCGTGGTGCTCGTCTCCGGCCAGCCCGGGACCCCGGGCGACTGGGTGCTGGCCGGCCAGGTCAACGAGGCGCTCGACGCCTTCGCCGCCCAGCACCAGGGCCTGGCGCCGATCGTGGTGATGCCCGACCAGCTGGGGTCGACCTGGACCAACACGCTCTGCTTCGACTCCAAGATCGCCAACACGCAGACCTACCTGGCCCAGGACGTGCCCGACTGGGTGCGCGCCAACCTCCAGGCGGCCGAGGGACGGAAGTCCTGGGTGATCGGCGGCGCCTCGATGGGCGGCACCTGCGCGCTCCAGCTCGCCGTCAACGCCCCCGAGGTCTACGGATCGTTCCTGGACATGGCCGGCCAGGACGAGCCCACCCTGGGGACCCGTGCGCAGACCGTCGCGGCGGCCTTCGACGGTGACGAGGCGAAGTTCAACGCCATCGACCCGCTCCAGGTGATGGCCGCCAGGAAGTTCCCGGACACCGCGGCCGCGATCGTGGTCGGCCGCACCGACAACGAGTTCCGTCCGCAGCAGGAGAAGGTGTACAAGGCGGCACTGGATGCGGGGATGAACGCCAAATTCGACCTGATGCCCGGCGGGCACGGCTGGATCATCTTCCGGCCGGGCATCGTCGACCAGTTGCCCTGGATGGCGCAACAGACCGGGCTGATCCGGTGATCCGGCTGGGGGCGGCCTCGGCCCTGTTCGCCGACCGGGGCGAGCCCGCCGTCTCGGCCCAGGGCGTTCCGGTGCAGCCCGCCAGGGCTCCCGGCGTCCGGGCGTCGGACGGCCCGGCACCCGAACCCTCCGGGCCCAGGACCCCCGCGCCGAAGTCCCCGGCGCCGGACACCCGGCCCGGTCGGCGGCCCGTCCGGGCGGCCGCCGCCCGGATCGTCGCCCGGCTGCGCGCGGCGCCGCTGACCCTCACCCTGCTCGCCGTCCTCTGGGCGGTCGGCGGTGCCTCCGGCAGCCTGGCGCACGGCGCCTCCCGGGGCGTGCTGGCCAAGGCCGGCGTCGGCCTGCCGACCCTGGCCGAGGGCCACTGGTGGGCGCCGGTCACCTCGCTGTTCTGGTGCGCGAGCGCGGGCTCGTACATCTCCACCAGCCTGCTGCTGCTCCTGCTCGGCCCGGTCGCGGAGAGCAGGCTCGGCCGGCCGCGCACGCTCGCCGTCCTGGTCGTCGGGCAGCTGCTGGGCACCCTGCTCGGCAGCGGGCTGAGCGCGGTCGCCGCACGGGCCGACGACCAGTGGGCGGCCGCCGCCGAGCAGACCGCCATCGGACCGGTGACCGGCCTGTTCGCCCTGGCCGGCGTGCTCGGCTACCGGCTGACCGTGCTCTGGCGGCGCCGACTGCACCTGCTGGTGGTGCTCGTCCCGCTGGTGATGACCCTGTACGTCGGCCACCTGCAGAGCGTCCAGCGGATCTCCGGCGCGCTGATCGGCCTGGCCGCCGGCGCGCTCCTCAGCCGGGGCCGGCCGCACCTGCGCTCGCACCGCTCCTCGCACACCGAGACCCGGGTGCTGGTCGCACTCTGCCTGGTCGCCGCCGCGCTCGGGCCGATGATCGCCTCGCTGTACGACAACGCGGCCGGGCCGTTCAACACCTTCTCCGAGATCTACCTCTCGCACCGCCTCACCCCGGACGAGGTCGCCGAATTCTGCGCCCGCTCGGCCCACGACTGCGCCCGCGCACACGCCGTCGAGCGGATCTTCGACACCCCGGCCCGGCTGATGGCCACGCTGTTCCCGGCCCTGTTGCTGGTGCTCGCCGAGGGTCTGCGCCGCGGTCTGCGGCTCGCCTGGCGGATCACGATCGCCACCGAGCTGCTCTGGACCGCCCTGCTGGTCTGGCTGTTCACCGAGACCGGCACCGGCTCGGGCGACGTCCTCCAGTACTTCGTCGAGGCGCTGCTGCTGCCGCTGATCACCACCGCGCTGCTGCTGGCCACCCGGAAGCGGTTCCCGCTGCGGGTGCCGCGCGCCGTCCTCGGCCGGCTGGCCCTGGTGGTCGGCGGCGCGCTGGCCGTCGCCTCCGCGGCGTACGCGGGCCTGGGCGTGCTGACGGCGGGCCAGTTCGAACCGGGGGCCACCCTCCGCGGACTGGTCGCCGGGCTGCCGGCCCAGTTCCTGCCGCCCGCGTACAACGACCTGATGCCGCACTACCCGATCGCGGTCGGGCCGTTCGCGCGGTTCCTGGAGACGTACTGCGGACTCGCCTTCTGGGCGGTCGCGCTGACCGCACTGCTGCTGGCCTTCCGGCGGCCGGTGCTGCACGTGGACGCCGAGGACGCCACCCGGGCCCGGGCGCTGCTCACCGAGCACGGCGGCGGGTCGCTCTCCTTCCTCACCACCTGGGACGGCAACCACTACTGGTTCGACGAGGACGGCCGGGCCGCCGTCGCCTACCGGGTGCTGAACACCGTCGCGCTGACCACCGGCGACCCGTTCGGCGCACCGGACGCGCGCCGCCGGGCGGTGGCCGGCTTCGCCCGGTACTGCGACGCCCGGGGCTGGACGCCGTGCTTCTACAGCGTCACCCCGGAGACGCGCTCCGCCGCCGAGCAACTCGGCTGGCGCTCGCTGCAGGTCGCCGAGGACACCGTGGTCGCCCTCCCCGAGCTGGCCTTCACCGGCCGCAAGTGGCAGGACATCAGGACCGCGCTGAACAAGGCCGGCAAGCAGGGCATCACCGCCGAGTGGTGGTCGTACCACGAGGCACCGATCGCCCTGAAGGAGCAGATCCGGGCCATCTCGGAGGAGTGGGTCTCGGAGAAGGGGCTGCCCGAGATGGGCTTCACCCTCGGCGGGCTGGAGGAGCTGGACGACCCGGCGGTCCGGCTGTTGATCGCCGTCGACCAGGACCGCACCGTGCACGGGCTGACCAGCTGGATGCCGGTCTACGAGAACGGCGAGCCGGTCGGTTGGACGCTGGACTTCATGCGCCGGCGCTCCGACGGGTTCCGCGGCGTGACCGAGTTCCTGATCGCCTCCGCCGCGCTCGGCTTCAAGCAGGAGGGCGCGAGCTTCCTCTCGCTCTCCGGCGCACCGCTGGCCCGCTCGGAGAAGGAACCGCCCACCGGGCTGCAGAAGACCCTGGACTGGTTGGGCCGGGTGCTGGAGCCGGTCTACGGCTTCCGCTCGCTGCTGGCGTTCAAGGCGAAGTTCCAGCCGGAGTACCGGCCGATGTACATGGCCTACCCGGACCCGGCGGCGCTGCCCAGCATCACCCGGGCGATCGGCAAGGCGTACCTGCCGCACCTGACGCCGGCGCAGGGCGTCCGGTTGATGCGCAAGCTCTCGTCGTAGCCGGTCGGGACCGGTCGGGACCGGTCGCCCGGAGCGTGACCGGGAAGGGCCCGGGGCGGCCGCCGTCGCCCCGGGCCCTTCCCGGTCGCGGTCCGGGCCCTGCCGGTCCGGGCCCTGCCGGTCCGGGCCCTGCCGGTCCGGGTCCTGCTGTTCGAGGGCCCGCGGCTCAGCCGAGCAGCTCGGCGAGCGCGCGGTCGGCGTCCAGGTGCAGGTGCTCCTCGCCCTCCGGGACGACCAGCCGGCTGCGCCACAGGAACTTCCGCAGGTCGTCGGAGTCGAACCCGACCAGCGCGGTGCCCTCGGGCGCGCGCAGCTCGACCATGGTGCGCCGGCCGGGCGCGGGCCGGACGTGGACGTCGCCGGCCCCGGAGGGCAGCTCCAGGCCGTCGGCGAGCAGCCCGCGGGCGAAGACCCAGACGATGTCGTCGCCGTGGTCGGGGCCGGCCGCCTCGGCCCGGTCGTCCAGCGAGAACTCGGCGGGGAAGGCCATGCGGACGGCGAGCGGATCCTCCGGCACGTAGGCCAGCGTCACCCGGAGCCGGGCGGAACGGTGGGGGGAGAGGATCAGGCGGGCCTGGACGGTCTCTTCGACGACGGTGTGCACGGCGGGGTCCCTTCGCTGGTGTGAGGCCTGTGACGGCTGTGGAGGGTGGGGTGGCCTCACCCGGATGAGAGACGGTCCGGGGGGTTCCGATTACCTGCCTTTCCCGGGTTTTCCGATGTGATGCGCGTCACGTCGCTTTCCGGCCGTGCGGGCCGTGCGCGGGCCACGCGCGGACCCGCCCCGGCCGCCCGTTCGGCGCCGGGCCCGGTAGGCTGGGTGGGTTGCCCGATCGCCGCCCGACCGCGGGACGGGGCTGCCAAACCGCCTCTGACCTGCGATGATCCCCCCTCGGAGACCGTGAGTACTGCCGCCGCCTCCTCGATGCCGCTCTTCTCCGACGCGGACGAGCCGCACGCGCCCGTCCGGCCGAGCGGCCATGCCGCGCCGACCTCCTCGCACCACCTGTCGCCGGCGTTCCCCGGCCGCGCCCCCTGGGGCACCGCCGGCAAGCTCCGGGCCTGGCAGCAGGGGGCGCTGGACAAGTACATCGAGAGCCAGCCCCGCGACTTCCTCGCCGTCGCCACCCCGGGCGCCGGTAAGACCACCTTCGCGCTGACGCTGGCCTCGTACCTGCTCCACAACCACCTGATCCAGCAGATCACCGTGGTCGCACCGACCGAGCACCTGAAGAAGCAGTGGGCCGAGGCCGCCGCGCGGATAGGCATCAAGCTGGACCCGGCCTACTCCTCCGGTCCGCTCTCCCGGGAGTACCACGGCATCGTCGTCACCTACGCGGGCATCGGCGTGAACCCGATGCTGCACCGCAACCGGACCGAGGCCCGCAAGACGCTGGTCATCATGGACGAGATCCACCACGCCGGTGACTCGAAGTCCTGGGGCGAGGCCTGCTTCGAGGCCTTCGAGCCGGCCGCCCGCCGGCTCGCGCTCACCGGGACGCCGTTCCGCTCGGACACCAACCCGATCCCGTTCGTCCAGTACGAGGCGGGCGGTGACGGCATCCGCAAGTCGGTCGCCGACTACACCTACGGCTACGGGCACGCGCTCGCCGACCACGTCGTCCGTCCGGTGATCTTCCTGTCGTACAGCGGCAACATGCGCTGGCGCACGAAGTCCGGCGACGAGCTGGAGGCCCGGCTCGGCGAGCCGATGACCAAGGACCTGATCGCCCAGGCGTGGCGGACCGCGCTGGCCCCGCAGGGCGAGTGGATCCCGGCCGTGCTCCAGGCCGCCGACCGGCGGCTGAGCGAGGTCCGCAAGGCGATCCCGGACGCCGGCGGCCTGGTGATCGCCACCGACCAGAACACCGCCCGCTCCTACGCCAAGATGCTGCGCGAGATCACCGGGGAGAAGGCCACCGTGGTGCTCTCCGACGAGGTGGAGGCGTCCAAGCGGATCTCCGACTACGCGGACGGTGACTCGCGCTGGATGGTCGCCGTCCGGATGGTGTCCGAGGGCGTCGACGTGCCGCGCCTGGCGGTCGGCGTCTACGCCACCTCGATCTCCACCCCGCTCTTCTTCGCGCAGGCCGTCGGACGTTTCGTGCGTGCCCGCAAGCGGGGCGAGACGGCCTCCGTCTTCCTGCCGACCATCCCGACGCTGCTGGGCTTCGCCAACGAGATGGAGCTCCAGCGCGACCACGTGCTGGACCGGCCGAAGAAGGAGGGCGAGGGCCTCTTCGACGAGGAGGACCGGCTGCTCGCCGAGGCCGAGCGGGCCAACGACGGTCCGGACGGCGCCGGTGGCGACGAGTTCTCGTACGAGGCGCTGGGCTCCGACGCGGTCTTCGACCGGGTGCTGTACAACGCCATGGAGTTCGGCATGCAGGCGCACCCGGGCAGCGAGGAGGAGGAGGACTACCTCGGTATCCCGGGCCTGCTGGAGCCGGACCAGGTGCAGATGCTGCTGCAGAAGCGCCAGCACCGCCAGATCCAGCGGAGCAAGAGCAAGCCGGCCGAGGAGGCCGACCTGCTGGAGCTGCCGGCCGAGCAGCGGCCCGTGGTGACGCACCAGGAACTCCGGGAACTGCGCAAGGAGTTGAACGCCCTCGTGGCGGCCTGGCACCACCGCACCAGTCAGCCGCACGGCACCATCCACAACGAGCTGCGCCGCCAGTGCGGTGGGCCGCTGACCGCGCAGGCGACCGTCAATCAGTTGAATGCGCGGATCGCCCAGATCCGGGAATGGGCCAAGTAACTGCCTGTCGGGGAAGTTCGGGGGCCGTCGGTACTCCGGCAGTGCTTCCTCGTCGCCTGCTCGGCGTCGAGGGAGTGCTGTGACCATAAGGTCATGTGACGTTCAGGTAGTCGCGAAGGATTCGTGGAGACAGTCAGTGTGATGATCGGCTAATGTTCCGCGTGCCGAACCGCCGTCGAGCTGTCGAAGCCGTGCGCCCACCCGTCCGTGGTCGCCGCCGAAGCCTCGGTGACATCGGTTCGCCGCACCTCACCGACCCGGCCCGCGACCCACCGTCGCGCCCGGGACTGCCTGTCTTCAAGGAGCACACCGATCGTGTCGTACCCCCCGCACCAGCAGCCCGAGCTCTCCGACAAGTCGAAGATCGTCGCCGGCATCCTGACGATCCTGCTCGGCAGCCTGGGCATCGGCCGCTTCTACACCGGTCACATCGGCATGGGCATCGCCCAGCTGCTGACCTGCGGCGGCCTCGGCGTCTGGTCGCTGATCGACGGCATCCTGTTCCTCACCAGCAACGACCGGACCGACGCCCAGGGCCGGCTGCTGCGCAGCTGACCCTTGCGCCCGTTCGCGAAGGTGCGTCGCCGCCCCGGCTCAGGCCGGGGCGGCTTCGCCGTTCCCGGAACCGCCGGCCGGGGGCGGGCCCGGCTGCGTACCGCCTGGCCGCCGGTCGCGGTGCTCGCCGGCGGTCTGGCCGGCGCCGCGTACCTCTGGTCGCGCAACCCCCACCTGCCGGGACAGGTCCTGCCGTTCTGCCCCTGGCGCAAGGTCACCGGCCTGGACTGCCCCGGCTGCGGCGGCACCCGGATGGCCTACGACCTGATGCACGGTGACCTCGCCGCGGCCTGGCAGGACAACGCGGCGCTGCTGCTGTCGCTCCCGCTGGTCGCCGCGCTCTACCTGGTCTGGCTGCGGCACGGCCTGGCGGGGCGGCGCTGGCAGCCGCCGCTCGGCCGGCGCGGGACGGCGGTGCTGATCGGCGTGGCGACGGTCTGGACGGTCCTGCGCAACCTGTTCTGACCGGACGGCCGGACGGCCCGCCCCGTGGCGTCCGAGTGTCCGGACTTCGGAGTGTGGTCGAACTTGCGTCCCGGTGGGCTGGGAAAAATATGACCCTTTGTCCCCGTTCGTCAAGGCCCGAACAATCGATCTTGACCGAATTTTGGACAACCACTTCCGCCGCCGCAATTCCTTCACTACCTTTCCCACACGCTCTCCCGCCGGGTGACCCCCGCGAGACGGGCGCGCAGGGCCCCAGGACGTCAAGGACGACACACCGCGGCCCGAGCGCGGCCACCCACCCTGCGCGCGACATTCGAGTCCCGGACCGGTCAGCCGATCCGCGACCCGCCGCGGAAAGGAATGCGCGTCGTGACTGCAGAGACCTCCCAAACCCTGGACCGAGGCGTCCGGGTCCTCAAACTCCTCGCCGACTCGGAACGCGGGCTCACCGTCACCGAGCTGGCGGCCCGGCTCGCCGTCAACCGGACCGTCGTCTACCGGCTGCTGGCCACCCTGGAACAGCACGGGCTGGTCCGCCGGGACATCGGAGGCCGGGCCCGGGTCGGGCTGGGCGTCCTGCGGCTCGCCCACCGCGTCCATCCGCTGCTGCGCGAGGCCGCGCTGCCCGCCCTGCGCAGCCTCGCCGAGGACCTCGGTGCCACCGCGCACCTCACCCTGGTGGACGGCAACGAGGCGCTGGCCGTGGCCGTGGTCGAGCCCAGCTGGACCGACTTCCACGTCGCCTACCGGACCGGACTGCGCCACCCGCTGGGCGAGAGCGCGGCCGGCCGGGCGATCCTGGAGGCGCGGGCCTTCCCGAGCCAGCGCCGGCCCGAGCAGGGGTTCGTCATCACCCGGGCGGAGGAGCAGTCCGGGGCTTCCGGCGCCGCCGCCGCGCTGCTGGGTCTGAGCGGGATCGAGGGCAGCGTCGGCGTGGTGATGCTCAACGGACTCGTCCCGGAACGGGTCGGTCCGCGGGTGGTGGAGGCGGCCACCGAGGTCGCCGACGCACTGCGGTAGCGGACGCACGGCCGGGGAACGGGCCCGCCGGTCGTACCGCGCCCCGGGCCGGGCGGTCCGGCGGGCCGGCCGGGGGACCGTGTACGTGCCCGCCCGGCGGCCCCGGTGTGTTTGGATGCCTCTGTGTCCGACTCCAAGCTGCCCAAGGCCCTGACCGCCCCCCGGACCCGAGCGCTCGCGCTCTGCGGGGCGCTGGTCGCCGCACTGTTCGGCGTGGCCGCCTTCGTTCCGCTGCCGTACACGCTGACCTGGCCGGGCGTGACCGCGGACACCCTCGGCAGCTATCAGGACCGGCCGGTGCTGACCGTCACCGGGGCGCCGGTCCGGAACACCCGGGGGCAGCTGCGGATGGTGACCATCTCGGCGACCAACCCGGGGGAGCGGGCCACCCTCTGGCGTTCGCTCCAGGCCTGGTTCGACCAGGAGGAGGCCGTCCGGCCGACCGACACCGTCTACCCGCAGGGCGACCCGGCCAAGGCGGAGGAGGTGACGGCCCAGCAGATGGCGCAGTCGCAGGACAGCGCCACCGCGGCCGCCCTCTCCTACCTCCACCTCTCACCCGACCAGGTGAAGGTGAAGGTCGACCTCGGCGACATCGGCGGCCCGAGCGCGGGCCAGATGCTGGCGCTCGGGATCGTCGACAAGCTCGCGGGGGACGGCAAGGGCGGCGACCTCACGGGCGGGCTGACCGTCGCGGGCACGGGGACCATCGACGACCAGGGGACGATCGGGGCCGTGGGCGGTGTCCCGCTCAAGACGCAGGCGGCCGCGCGGGACGGCGCGACGGTGTTCCTGCTGCCCAAGGACGAGTGCGCGGACGCGAAGGTGAACACGCCCGACGGGCTGCGGCTGGTGCCGGTGGGGACGCTGGCGGAGGCGGTCTCGGCGCTGGACGCGCTGCGGACGGGCGGGACCGTCCCCGGCTGCTGAGGGCGGGCGGTGCGTCCGGCGGGCGGTGCGTCCGGTCGGCGGTGTATCCGGCGGGCGGTGCGTCCGGCGGGAATCCCGGCGCCCGGTGATCGGCGCCCCCGGCCCCGGGCCGGGGCCGATCACTCCGCCGCGGCCTGGTCGACCAGCGGGAGGATCCGGTACGGCACCGGGTTCTCCAGCGCGATCGCCGTCGAGGACCGGACGATCCCGTCGAACCCCACCACCCGGTCGATCACCCGCTGCAGATCGGCGTTGGACCGGGCCACGATCCGCACCATCATGTCGCCGTGGCCGGTGATGGTGTGCAGTTCCAGGACCTCCGGCACCGACGCCAGGTGCCTGCGCACGTCGGCGCCCTGGCCCTGGGAGATCTCCAGGGTCGCGAAGGCCGTCACCGGGTAGCCCAGGGCCGCCGGGTCCACCTCGGGACCGAACCCGCCGATCACGCCCCGCGCCTGGAGCCGGTCCAGTCGTGCCTGCACCGTGCCGCGCGCGACCTGGAGCCGGCGCGAGCACTCCAGCACCCCGATCCGGGGTTCCTCGGCGAGCAGCCGGATCAGCCGGCCGTCCAGCGCGTCGATCGCGTCGTTGGTGCTCCCGGCCGTACCGCCGGGCAGGACGCCCGAGGGGCCGCCGGTCGGATTGCCGAGGGCACTGCCGCCGGGGGCGCCGGGCGGGCCGCCGGCCGGGCTGCCCGCAGGGCCGCCGGAGGGGGCGCCGGTCGGGCCGGAATGTCCTTGACCGACGGGCGAGTTGGACGATCCGGGGGAGCCGGGCGCATGGGCGGGGGGCATCGCGGGCTCCGTCCTCCGGTGGGCATTCTGTACAGCGGTCCGGTCGATTCTCCCGCCCCGGAGCACACCTTGACCAGGAGGAAACGGAACAGTTGCGTGGAGGTCGACTCGGCGCCACCCTCCAGCCACAACCCCGTGAGCCGGTCCCCGTACCGGCGGACGGGACCGTCAACCGTGGTCCGTACACCTACCGGGAGGGCCGACATGACCGACACCGCCATCGAACCCGTGCTGCTCACCGCCGGCCTGGGAGAGCCCGAGCTCCTCCCCATGGGCCATGCCGACGCGGTGGTCTTCGCGGTCGGCGACGCCGAGCGGGCGGCCCGCCGGTACGCCGTCGCGCTCGGCCTCCGCTGTACGGCCTACGCAGGACCCGAGACCGGCGAGCCGGAGACCGTCTCCTACGTCCTGCGGGCACCCGGGACGCGGTTCGTGCTCACCTCCCTCGTCCAGGTGATCGGCCCGCGCGGCCGGGAACTGGCCGGGTACCTGGCCCGGCACGGCGACGGCGTCGTCGACCTCGCGGTCTCCGTGCCGGACGTCTGTTACGCGTACGACTTCGCCGTCGACCGGGGCGCGGCCTCGCTGGCCGAGCCCTACGAGGTGCGGGACGCGTACGGCACGGTGGTGCTCGCCGCGATCGGTGTGCCCGGCGGAACCCGGCACACCCTGGTCGACCGGTCCCGGTACGCCGGCCCGTACCTGCCCGGCTACGTCCCCTTCGACCGGTGGTGACGGCTGCCGGGGTACCCGCGGTCAGCGGGTGACGGTGTCGACCACCGGCGGGTGGCCGTTCCAGTAGACGAACACCGAATTGGCCTGGTTGTCCTTGGTGAAGTCCACCCGGATCCACTGCGGGCCGTTCCAGACCTGCATCTTCCACCCCTGGTCCGGCGCGGCGGAGATCAGCGAGGCGTTGTCCGTCTTGAGGTCCAGGGCGACCTTGCCGCCCGGGACGAGATAGCTGCGCACGGAGGACGTGGTGGAGGTGACCGGCGAGGGTCGGTGCGGGGACGGAGCGGCGGCGGAGGGAGCCGCGGGCGTCGCGGGGGGCGACGGCGCCACGGGGGCGGTGGGCCGCGGGGAGCTCGCCGACGCGGTCGGCGGCGCCGCGGGCGACTCCGACCGGGTCGCCGACTGCTGCTGCGTCACCGTGAGCGTCGGCGTGGGTCTCGCCCCGTCGGCCGACGCCGGGGACGGCAACGGCAGCGCGGTGGGCTGTTCGAAGGCGGCGCCGGTCAGCACCGCGTGCACGCCGAACCAGGACAGCGCCACCGCCGCCCCGGTGGCCGCCGCCCAGGCGCCGAGCTGTACCAGTCCGTTCCGCATCGTGCGCACATCCTGCCGTACTCGCGGGCCGGGCAGACGGGCGCCCCGGTACTTAGGCAGGGAACTTGCACAAACCCCCGGCGGCCCGGCCGAACCGGTGCCGACCTGGCCGGCGGTCCCGTCCGGAGCCACCCCGAGGTACAGACCATTCGGGGGCGATGGCGTACCGTGCAGCCCCATGGCAACAGTGCTCGTGGTCGAGGACGACCCCTTCGTGCGATCCGCCCTCATCCGCCACCTGTCCGACACCGGCCACGCGGTTCGTAGCGTGGGCACGGCACTTGAGGCATTGCGCGAGGTCGCCCAGGTCGGCTGTGACCTGGTGATCCTCGATCTCGGACTGCCGGACCTGGACGGCAGCGAGGCCCTCAAGATGATCCGTGGACTGACCAACGTCCCGGTGATCATCTCCACCGCCCGCGACGACGAGGCCGAGATCGTCCGGCTGCTCAACGACGGCGCCGACGACTACCTGGTGAAGCCGTTCTCCGGGGAACACCTCAGCGCCCGGATGGCCGCCGTGCTGCGCCGGCTCGGCGGCGGCGCGGCGCCGGTCAGCCAGGTGCTGCGGGTCGGCGGGCTGGCCATCGACCTCCAGCGCCGGGAGGCCTCGCTGGACGGCAGACCGCTCGACCTGACCCGTCGGGAGTTCGACCTGCTGGCCTTCCTCGCCGCCAGGCCCGGCGTGGTCGTGCCGCGCAAGGAGATCCTGGCCGAGGTGTGGCGGCAGACCTACGGCGGGGACCAGACCATCGACGTGCACCTCTCGTGGCTGCGGCGCAAGCTCGGCGAGACCGCGTCCAGTCCCCGTTACCTGCACACCGTGCGCGGCGTCGGGGTCCGGCTGGAGGCCGCCGGGCACCCCGCCGGGCCCGGGCCCGTCCCCGGGGAGCGCCGGACATGAGGAGGTTCGGACACTCGCTGCGCTGGGCCCTGATCAAGGCCGCCGTGGCCGGGACCACCATGGTCGCGCTGGCCTTCCTCATCCCGCTCGGCCTGATGGTCCAGCAGACCGCCCGGGACCGGGCGTTCACCGCGGCCGAGCGGCAGGCGGCGGCGCTCGGTCCGGCGCTCGCCATCACCACCGACCAGGACGCCATAGCCCGGGCGGTGGCGTCCACCGACGCGGGTGCGCAGGGGCGGATGGCCGTGCACCTGCCGCCGCCCGAGGGGGCGGGGACCAAGGCGTCCACGGGGTCGGGGCCGGGTGCGACCGCCGGTCCGACGGGCGGTCCGTCAGGCGGAGTTCCGGGCCCGGCGTCCGCCGGTGCGGGCAGCGGCGGCCCGGGCGCGGTCGCGAGCGGGTCGGCGGCGAGCGGGGTGGCCGCGGCGCAGGCCGGGCCGGGTCCCGCGCCGGTGGGATCCGGGGCGGCCGGGCCCGGGCCGTCGGCCGGTGCGACCATCGGCGAGGTCCGCGCCCTGGGCGCCGACGTGACCACCGCGGGCGTCCAGGGACGTTCGTTCACCGTCGAGGTCCCGGGCGGGTACGCGCTGCTCCAGCCGGTCGCGGTGGACACCGTCCGGACCGCCGTGGTCGAGGTGTTCGTGGCCGACGGCGACCTCACCCGGGGTGTCTCGACCGCCTGGCAGGTGCTCTCCGGGGTCGCGCTGGCCCTGGTCGCCATCTCGGTCCTGGTCGCCGACCGGATGGGTGCGCGGATCGTCGCCTCCGCCCGCCGGCTGGCCGCCGCCGCCCGCTCGCTGGGCTCCGGGAACCTCACCGTCCGGGTGCCGGTGGAGGGCAAGCAGGCCGCGGGCAGCCCCGAGGAGCTGCGCGAGGCCGCCCACGCGTTCAACGCGATGGCCGACCGTGTCGTGCAACTCCTGGCAGCCGAACGCGAGTTGGCCGCAGACCTGTCGCACCGGCTGCGTACCCCGCTGACCGTGCTGCGGCTCAACGCGGCCTCGCTCGGCGAAGGGGACGCGGCGGACGCCACCCGGCACGCCGTCTCCCAGCTGGAGCGCGAGGTCGACCAGATCATCCGGTCGGCCCGGCGGGCGCCGGAGGACGCGCCCGTCGTCCTGGTCGGCTGCGACGCCGCCGAGGTGATCCGGGAGCGGGTCGGCTTCTGGTCCGCACTCGCCGAGGACGAGGGCCGCCGCTGGCAGCTGGCGGGCGCCGAGCGGGAGACGCCCGTCCCGGTCCAGCGCGGGGACCTCGCCGCCGCCGTCGACGCGCTGCTCGGCAACGTCTTCCGGCACACGGCGATCGGCACCGCCTTCTCGGTGGACGTGACGGCCACCGAGAGCTCGGTGATCGTGCTGGTCGGCGACGCCGGTCCCGGTTTCACCGACCCGGCCGCCGCCCTGAAGCGCGGTGAGGGCCACGGTGGCGAGGGCTCCACGGGTCTGGGCCTGGACATCGTCCGCAAGCTCGCCGAGGCCACCGGGGGCGACCTCGCGCTCGGCAGCTCGTCGGTGCTCGGCGGCGCCGAGATCCGGCTCAGGTTGCAGAGCCGGCAGGACGGCATCGTGCCGGCCCGGACCGGGCGGACCAGCCGGCGTCGCAGCCGCGGGGCGCTGTTCTCGCGCTGATCGCCCGCGCGATGACTTGGCGAAAGGTTTCGGCACCGGTGCGGTGAGACGTCCGCTCCTCTTTCTTAAGCGCACCGTAAGAGAGCTCTACCCCTGGCTCAGCAGGCGGGTTTCGGCCATCCGGCGCCGCTAGCGTCGTCCGCGCCGGTCATCCGACCGTGCCGGTCACCCTCGACCGAGCCGGGTCACGCTCGCCCGCGACGGGTCCACGCACCCACGCGTCCGGCGGACACCCGTGACCCCACCCGGTCCCCACCTGCCTGCCGCGGAGGTACGCCCCCATGACGACCCAGCAGCCCGACCGCCGTCCAGGACGCCGCCGTCGCAGCCGCAAGGGAGCGGTCCTCGCCGCCTCGGCGGTCGCCGCGGCCCTGGTCGCCGGGGGCGTCGTCGTCCTCGCCTCCTCGGCCAGCGCCGCCTCGCTCGGCGCCGTCTACAGCCGCACCAGCAGCTGGGACGCCGGCTACACCGGCCAGTACCTGGTCACCAACCCGGACAGCAGCGCCATCGAGGACTGGACGCTCACCTTCGACCTGCCGGCCGGGGCGAAGATCGACTCGCTCTGGAACGCCGCGTTCGCGGTCGAGGGCCAGCACGTCACCGTCAAGCCGGAGTCGTGGAGCAAGCGGCTGGATCCGGGCAAGAGCATCGTGATCGGCTTCGTCGCCCAGGGCGCCGGCGCCGCGCAGGGCGAACCGGGCAACTGCCTGATCAACAAGGTCTCCTGCAAGGCCGGTGACGGGACGGCGCCCACTCCGTCGGGGCGCCCGACCTCCACCGCCTCCGCCACGGCGTCGGCCACCGCGTCGGCCACCGCGTCGGCGTCGGCGTCGGCGTCCGCCTCTGCCTCGGCTTCGGCGAGCGCCTCGGCCTCGGCCACCGCGACCAAGCCCGGCACGCCGAGCCCGACCGCCACCACGACCAGGCCCACCACCCCGGCGCCGACGCCCACCGCGACCGCGACCACGCCGGTCCCGACGCCCACCGCCCCCGCGACGGACACCCCCGTCCCGGTCACCGGCGCCGGCTTCGCCCCGTACGTGGACACCTCGCTGTACCCGCCCTACGACCTGGTCGCCACCGCCAAGGCCACCGGCGTCAAGAACTTCAACCTGGCCTTCGTGGTCTCCGGCGGCGGCTGCACCCCGAAGTGGGGCGGCGTCAGCGACCTCGCCGCCGACGCCGTGGCCGCCCAGATCGGCGCCCTGCGCGCCCTCGGCGGCGACGTCCGGGTCTCCTTCGGCGGTGCCAACGGCAGCGAGCTGGCCCTCGCCTGCTCCTCCACGGCCGACCTGACCGCCGTCTACCAGAAGACCGTGGACACCTTCGGCCTCACCAAGGTCGACTTCGACGTCGAGGGCGGCGCGATCGCCAACGCCGCCGCCAACACCCGCCGCGCCCAGGCCATCGCCCAGCTGCAGAAGAACGCCGCCGCCAAGGGCAAGGCCCTGGACGTCTCCTTCACCCTGCCCGCACTCCCCTCCGGCCTGACCCAGGAGGGCGTCAACCTGGTCGCCGACGCCAAGAACAACGGCGTGGCGATCGGCGCGGTCAACATCATGGCGATGGACTTCGGCGACGGCGTCGCCCCGAACCCGCAGGGCCAGATGGGCAAGTACGCCATCGCCGCGGCCACCGCCACCCAGGCCCAGGTCAAGAGCGTGCTCGGCCTCGACGACGCCGCCGCCTGGCGCAAGGTCGCGGTCACCCCGATGATCGGCGTCAACGACGTGGCCAGCGAGATCTTCACCGTCGCCGACGCCAAGCAGCTCGCCGAGTTCGCCAAGTCCAAGCACCTCGCCTGGCTGGCGATGTGGTCCGGCACCCGCGACAAGGCCTGCGAGGGCGGGGCCAAGGCCTACGCCGACGCCAGCTGCAGCTCGATCGTCCAGCAGCCGCTGGACTTCACCCGGGCCCTCGGCGCCTACACCGGCTGACCTCGCCGGGTACCGGTCCGGTACCCGCCCCCCGGCTCCGGCCGGCCGCGCCCCGACCGCAACAGGGCTCGGCCGGCCGGCACCACCGTCACTCCCCGTCACCGTTCGCGGCCGGGTCCGGTCGACGGGCATCGGGTATCGTCGCTGGTTGGCCGAACGGTGGACGGAGCGAACAGTGACAGCGGTGCAAGACGAGCGCAGCGCGGTGCGAACCGTACCGGAGCAGGCGCCCGCCCCCCTGTCGGAGCGGCTGCGGACCGCCCTCGGCGCGCCCGCCCGCGCCCTGCGCGAGGCCCCTCGCCGGCCGCTGCTGGCCGTCTCCGCACTGGCGCTGTTCTCCCTGATGGCCTACGCGGTCGTCCGGCACTTCGCCCACACCTCGATGGTGGACATGATCGTCTACCGGGCCGAGGGCGCGGCCGTCGCCAACGGCGACGACCTCTACGGGCTGCGCGTCACCCAGTGGAACCTGCCGGCCACCTACCCGCCGTTCGCCGCGATGCTCTTCGTGCCGACGACCTGGTTCCCGGTGCCGTTCCTGCGGGTCGCGATCACGCTCGGCAACCTCGGACTGCTCGCCCTGTTCACCCACCTGTCGTTCAAACTGGTGGGCTGGCCGCGCCGCGAGCTGCGCCCGATCGGCGTGATCCTGGTCACCGGCGCCGGCGTCTGGCTCGAACCCGTCTACACCACGCTGCGCTACGGCCAGATCAACCTCGCCCTCGCCTGCCTGATCCTCTGGGACCTCACCCGGCCCGACGGGCGGCGCAGCAAGGGCATCGCCATCGGCATCGCCGCAGGGATCAAGCTCACCCCCGGGCTGTTCGCCGTCTACCTGCTGATCACCGGCCGGGTTCGCGCCGCCTTCGTCGCCGGCGCGACCTTCCTCGGCACCTTCCTGATCGGTGCCCTGTTCCTGCCCGACGCGACCTGGGGCTTCTGGACCAAGTACCTCTACGACTCCTCGCGGGTCGGCAAGACCGAGATCGTCGACAACCAGGCGCTGAGCGGCGCCGTCGCCCGTCTCCTGCACACCGCCGAGCCGGGTGCGGTGGGCACGCTGGCCTCCGCCGCCGTCGCGGTGGCCGGTCTCGGGATCGCCGCCTGGGCCGCGAACAGCACCCGCTGGCTGCCGCGCGCCGAGGCGTGGGGCGTCTGCTGCGCCGCCGTCACCGCGGTACTGATCTCGCCGATCAGCTGGACCCACCACTGGGTCTGGTGCGTGCCGATGATCGTCCTGCTCGGCTGCGAGGCGGCGGTCGAACACGGCCGTCCGGCCGCCGTCCGGAAGGTTCGCTGGCGGGCCGCCTTCTGGGCCACGCTGGTCGCCTTCGTGTCCTTCGCGATGTGGGCCGCCAAACCGCAGGGCGCGCTGGTGCTGGAGCTCTCGCCGCTCCGCCAGATCCCGACCTCGGTCTACCCGCTGGTCGGGATCTGCTTCCTGCTGGCCGCCGCGCTACGCATAAGGGCCCGGCGGCTGGCCGCCGGCGCGCCGCTCGTGGCGCTGCCCGGCCAGCGGGGCGGCGACCGGCCGGATCCCGCGCGCGAACGTCAGCAGGCCCCCGCGGCCAGCTGAGTCGCCGGCTGCCGCCGGTCCGCCGGGGGCGACCGGGCCGCCGCGCGCGGTCGGGCTGTCCGTGGCGGTCGAGGTGCTCGGCGCCGTCGGGGTGCTCGGGGTCGTCGCGCTGTTCGGGGCGGGCCCTGACCGGTGCGCCCGGGCCGTGCGGCTCACGCGAGCAGCTCGGCCAGTGAACCGTCCATGTCGAGCGCGGCCATCTCGCTGCCCGGCGGCACCAGCCGGTGCGCCCGCTCCAGCCAGGCGGCCACCGCCGGCAGCGGCGCCTCCAGCAGTGCGTCCCCGGCCGGCGAGCTCAGCGCCATGCAGAGCACGCTGCGCCGGCCCGAGCGGGTCGGCCAGATCCGGACGTCCCCCTGCCCGCAGGGCCGGAAGGTGCCCTCCACCAGCAGCTCCCGCGCGAACACCCAGGTGACCGGCGAGCCGGTGTCCAGGTGGAAGGTGATGTAGACGGCGTACGGGTCGTGGCTGCCGTAGGAAAGCCGGGCCGGGACGGGGACGCTGTGCTCGGGGGAGAGCACCAGGTTGAGTTCCAGTTCGTGCTCGACCACGCTCGTCGGGCGCTCCATGATCGGTTTCCTCTCTGCCTGCGCTTCATGCCCGGTATCGGGCCCTGTGACCTTGGAGAGCGCGGTCCGGGAGCGCTCTTACACGTGTTTTCGAGATTTCTTGACGGGGGCCCTCGGTGAGGGTTCGGAACCGGGACCGGGGTGGGGGGTTCGGGGCGGGCGTCGGGGAGTGGTGAACGCGGAGAGAACGGGCGCGCGCTCCGGCGTTCGCGCCGTCTTCCTTACCGCGGGCGGGCCGGGGCTGTCCGGTGAACGGCCAACTTCACACCCCGGGTCCGCCGAGGCACTACCCTTGGTGACTGTCCGGCGACTGTCCGCCCACCCGCCGACGCCCCCTCGCGCGCGCCGCCACCGCCGCCACCCGGTGCCGCCCGAGCCACCGTCGCGCGCACCCCTCGCCGGGCGAGCCGCATCGGCCCTGCCAGGAAAGAAGACCCCCATGACGGACCGGCCTCTCGCGGGCGGCAGCACGGAGACGGCCGCGGGCCCCGCGCCGGGCTACTACCCCGACCCCTCCGTGCCCGGTTTCGTCCGCTACTGGGGCGGCACCTCCTGGGTGCCCGGCACGACTCGGCCCGCCCCGGCGGCGGGCGAGGTGCTGGAACCGCCCCGGTACGCGACCCGGCGGTCCGGCGCGGCGGCCGGGGTGGGCGCGCGGTACATGCCGCCGCCGACAGCCGTCGAACCGGCCGCCGACCCGGTCGGGGAGGCTGCGGCGGACTCGGTTTCGGTGTCGGCGTCGGAGCCGGTACCGACGTCGGAGCCGGTGTTGATGTCGGAGCCGGTGCCGGTTTCGCCCGGGGACACCGGGCCCGTGTACCTGGACGAGACGTCGGGCGGCGCCTCGTTCACCTTCTCGGTGCCGGAGGGCGGGCCGGTGTTCCGGACCGGCGTCGGGTCGGCCCACGCGGCGGCGGCAGACGTGGCGCCGGACCCGATGGTGGAGCCGGCCGGCGAGGGCATGCTCGGGGCGGTCCCGGAACCCCGGCCGCAGGGGGCGGTGCCCGTCGCGGCGCCCGGTTCCGTCGCGGCGGTGGAGCCGCCCGACCGGCAGGCGGCCCCCCGGGCACCGCGCGGCCCGATGGAGCAGGGCGCCGCACCGCGCTGGGTCTCCTGGGGGGTGGTTCCCGGAGTGGAGGCGCCTGCCGGGGCGGCCGTTCCGGCGCCGGTGGAGAAGCCGGTGCCGCTCCGGGCCTCGGCCCCGGCGGTCGCTCCGGTGGCCGCCCAGGTGGCCGCCCCTACGTCCGCCTCGGCGGAGGGGGAGGCGGCGACGGCGGCGGCGTCGGCGTCGGCCGGGCCGGAGGAGGCGCCGCTGACCGGGCCCACGCGGTCCGCCCGGCCTGCCGCTCCCGTGCCCGCTGCTCCCGTGCCCGCCGCCACCCGTCCGCCCGCGTCCCGCTCCGCGGGGAGTGCGTCGGCCCCGCCCCGATCGTCCGCGACCCGGACGGCGGGGCCCCGGGCGGCGGGGACCCGGCGCCGGACGATCAGGCCCGCGCCACAGCCGGCCGGGCCCGGCCGGCGGCTCGCCGCCCGACTGGTGGACACCGCCGTCCTGGCCGTCGTCGCCACCGCCGCCGGGATCCCGCTCGGCACGTCCGTCGCGGACCACCTCCAGGAGAAGCTCGCCCAGGCGAGGATGGCCAGCCGGCTCACGCGCCGTCAGGTCGACGTCTGGATGCTGGACGGCGTGGTGGTCGGCAAGGTCGCCGTCCTGATCGGCATCCTCCTCTTCGTCGGCCTGCTCTACGAGGTCCTGCCGACCGCCCGTACCGGCCAGACCTTCGGCAAACGGCTGGCCCGGATCCGGGTGATCGACGCCGCCGCGGCCGTCCCTGCCGCCGCTCCGTCCGCCGCCTCGTCCGCCGCCCGCGCCCGGTTGGGCCTCGGCCGGTCGCTGGTGCGATGGCTCGTCAGGCAGGTTTCGACGCTGCTGCTGGTCGGCCTGGTCTGGCCGCTGTTCGACCGCCCCGCCCGGCGCGGCTGGCACGACCGGGCGGCCCGCACCCGCGTGGTCCGGCTCTGACCCGGGTCCGCCCGAGAGCCAGGTCGGACAAAACCGACCAAATATCCCAAGTTCATAGAATGTGTGATGTTCTACTCGGGGGATGAGCACCCACGACCCCTCAGGCCCCGAGCCGGAGGGGGGCGGCCAGCCCTCCTTCGACAAGAAGCCCCCGCAGCAGGGCGGCGGCACGCCGGAAGGTACGCCGTCGGACCCGTACGGCACCCCGCCGCCGTCCGGCACCCCCTCCGACCGCCCCGGCGCGTACGGCGGCACCTACGGCGGCTCGCCGTACGGACAGGGACAGCCCCCGCCCGGCCGGTCGCCCTACGACCAGCCCCCGCCCGGCCACGGTCCCGCCGGCCACGGCACACCCGGCGCCGGCCCCGTCCCGGGGATGCCGCCGCTCGGCAGCTGGCCCAACCGGATCCTCGCCCAGCTGATCGACTACCTGCTGGTGCAGGCCGTGGCCGTCCTGCTGGTGCTGCCCTTCGCCAGCCTCTCCGACAGCTCCGGCTCCGCCGGTGCCTTCTGGGTCGCCTGCGCCATCTACCTCGTCTACGACGGGGTGATGCTCGGCCGGGACGGCCAGACCCTCGGCAAGAAGGCCATGAAGATCCGGGTCGCCATGCTGATCGACGGCAGCCCGCCGACCCAGTCCGCCGCCTGGACCCGGGCCGCGGTCTTCATCCTGCCCGCCGTCCTCTGCTGCGCCTGGCTCTGGTGGCTGATCGACGGCATGTTCGGCGTCTTCGACAAGCCCTACCGCCAGTGCATCCACGACAAGGCCGCCAAGACCGTGGTGGTCTCCACCGTCTGAGCCCCGCACCGTCTGAGCCCCGCCGCGCGACCGCCCGGCCCGCTCGAACCCGCACCTCGCACCCCGGAACACCCGGTACGCCCGGTGGCGCCGCCTCAGCGCTGCCGGGCGTAGCCGTGCCCGGCAGCCGCCCGGTCCGCACGACCGGCGGCGGCCCGCAGCGACAGCACCGTCACCAACGTGCCGAGGGCGAGCGAGAAGACCACCACCACCGCCACCTCCGGTACCTCCTCGGCACCGGTGGCGGCCAGCAGCGCCACGGTGGCGGCGACGACGGTGAACACACCGAGGACGAACTGGGCCGGAGTCGGGCGGCGCGGCATGGCGGAGTCCTTCGCACGTCGGGGGGAACGAGCGGGTCGCACCGGAAGCCAGAAGGCCCGCCCGGAAAGGGAGTTCGGGAGGACCGGCCGGTCCTCCGGCATTCCGACCAGGCTAACCCGCCCCACCCGGGGCACAGGGGGCGCACGGGCTCACCCCGGGGTCGTCCGCCCCGCTGGATACGGTGGGCCCGTCCCGCACGCTCCGTGCGACCGACCGATCCGCTCCGTACTCCCAGGGGGAAACCGCCGTGCCCATCCCCGCCGACTGGCCGACCACCGAGGCCCAGGCGCTCGCCGAACAGGAGCGGCTGCGCCCGCTCGTCCAGCCGTACGGCGCCGCCGACGCCCCTGGCCCGGCCGGCGCCGACGACCGGCTCATCGCGGGCGTCGACGTCGCCTACGACGACGAGCGCGACCTCGTCGTCGCAGCCGCCGTCGTCCTCGACCGCACCACCCTCGACGTCGTCGAGGAGACCACCGCCACCGGCCGGATCGCCTTCCCCTACATCCCCGGTCTGCTCGCCTTCCGCGAACTCCCCGCCGTCCTCGACGCCCTCGCCGCCCTCACCCACCGACCCGGCACCGTCGTCTGCGACGGCTACGGCCTCGCGCACCCGCGCCGCCTCGGCCTCGCCAGCCACCTCGGCGTCCTCACCGGCCTGCGCACCCTCGGCGTCGCCAAGACCCCGTTCACCTTCGACCACCGGGACCCCGGCCCCGCCCGCGGCGACTCGACCCCGCTCACCGATCCGGCCACCGGCGAGGAGGTCGGGCGGGCCCTCCGCACCCGCCCCGGCGTCAAACCCGTCTTCGTCTCCGTCGGCCACCGCATCGGCCTCGCCGAAGCCGTCGACACCACCCTCGCGCTGGCCCCCCGCTACCGGCTCCCCGAGACCACCCGCCACGCCGACTCGCTCTGCCGCCGCGCCCTCACCGCAAGGCAGCAGGCGCACGTCAGTTGACGGACCGCCAGACGCGTCCGGACGTTCCGCCGAGGACCGTTCTGCTCGCCCGGACCGTGTGTTAGACATGACCCACCGGCCGCCACCCCACGGTGCCGCCGCACCAGCACCGCGCACGACACACCGGACGGACGCACGGGGGAGGCGCCGCACGTGGCAACGGGAACCGGAACGGGCACCGGGTCGACAGGCGGGGGCGGACGCGGCTACCGCGTCGAGGTCGAACAGCTGCGCGCCTTCGCCGCCCAGGTGCGGCTGCTGCTGGCCGAGTTCCAGCACCACGCCGACGGCACCACGACACACGGACGCAGCGGCATCGGCCGGAACGCCCTCGGCGCCTTCGCCGAGGCCACCGACCTGCACGGCCGCTACCAGACCATGCGGGACGGCCTGCGCGACGTGCTCGACCAGCTCCAGGACGCGGTCGACGAGGCCCAGAAGAAGGCCGAACTCACCGCCACCAACTACGAGGAGCAGGAGCGCCGCACCCGGAACAAGCTGAAGCTCGGCGACGACGGCTGGTCCGTCGCCAACCCCTCCGCCACCAGCGCCGCCGCCTACGCCCGGACCGTGGCCCCCGCCCGGCACGACGACGGAAAGGGCGTCCGGTGAAGTACACGGACTTCAGGCACTACAGCCACGCCGAACTCCGCACGATGGCCCAGGCCCTCAACCCGGGCGAGGTCATGGCCGCCGCCGACCCCTGGCGCCGCGCCGCCGACACCCTCAAAGCCATCCGCACCACCCTCACCCGCGCCAGCACCGAGGCCGCCACCTCCTGGGAAGGCACCACCAGCGACGCCTTCCACACCCGCATGCTCCACCTCGCCGCCACCATCAACAACGCCGCCTCCTACGCCAACGACGCCGCCATCACCCTCAAGGCCGTCTCCGAGGCCATCGCCAAAGCCAAACGCGACATGCCGGAGGAACCCGGCGGCTGGGACCAGCTCACCGACGGCGTCGGCGACACCTTCTCCGCCCTCTTCGGCGCCGACGACGAGGACAGCCGCACCGCCCTCGCCGACCAGCGGAAACTCGAAGCCGCCACCGTCATGCAGACCCTCGCCATGCACTACCGCACAGCCGCCCCGATGCTGAAGCCCCCGCAGCCGATGGGCGCGCCGACGAAGGTGGGCAAAGGGGAGGTGGAGGACATCCCGCCGCCCATGTCCGGCGGCGACAGCGGGGCGGCGGGCGCGGGCACGCTGATGGCCGGAGCGAGCCTCGGCAGCTCAGGTGTGGGTAGCGGCGGGTTCGGCGGGGACCCGGTGCGGTCGGGGGGACGGAGCGAGGTGCCGCTCTCGAAGAGGGTGGCCGGTGACACCACGGCGGTCATGCCCGCACGAGGGGACTCGGGCATCAAGGGGGGTACGCCGACGACGGTGGCGCCGGGGCCGAGACACCAGGTCGGCACCGGTCCGGGAGTGGTGGACGGGGCTGTAGCGCCGACACCGCCGAAGCCGCCCTCTTCCGGCAAGGTCGGGCCCGGGGTGCTTCTCGACGGCATCGTGCCGATTTCCGGTGGAAGCGGTGTCAGCGGGCCGGCGTCGATGGGCGCCGGTCACGCGGCCCCTGTGGGCCCGGTCGGCGGCCCGGGCGAGAGCGGTGTGGGGCCGGCCCTGCCGGGCGCCGGTCTGCCGGGGCGCGCCTTGAAGGGCGGGTCTGTGTTCGAACCGGGCGAGGCTCAGGGGAATGGCGGTTCGAGCGCATCGGCAACCGGCCGCGGCATGGGCGGTGTCGGCGCGAGCGGTACGACGGCGGGTGCCCTTCCAGCGGTCGGCCAGACAGTCCCGGGTGTTCGGTCGGGCTCGGGGTCGGCCCGGAAGGTCGGCGGTGTGGTCGGAGCCGGGGAGCGTCAGACCGGCGGCGCCACGGGGAGGGAGAAGCAGGTGTTCACCGAGGGGGGATCCGGTCTGGGCGCCCGGGGCCGCATGCGACCCGACGGTCTTCAAGGGAACACGGGCCAGCCGTTCCTGGGCGCAGGTCCTTTCCCGGGAACGGCTGATTCGCGGGCGCGGAGGAATCAGAGAGAACGAGACGGTAGGAGGCCCGACTACCTCGTCGAGGACGAGGAGACCTGGCTGCCGGACCGGCCGGCGAATCCGAAGGTAGTGGAGTGACAGGTCCTTCCCCGGAAGGACAGGCGGATCCGATCAGTCGTCCCGCAGGCCGGCGGTCTGCGGGACGACTGCTGTGCTGAGTGAGGTGACCGGGTTGGCAACCGACCGACTGGCGCGTGGTGCGGCCGTGTTTACCGTCGCGGTTCTTCTGGGGGGCTTGCCCGCCTGTCCGGTGTCGGCGGACCAGATTCGCGACAAGCAGTGGGCTCTGCGCATCTATGAGGCCGAGTCGAAGCTGTGGCCTGACAGCCAGGGAGAAGGAGTCGTCGTCGCGGTGGTCGACAGCGGCGTCAGACAGGACCACCAGGATCTGAGTGGGCAGGTGTTGTCCGGGGCCGACTTCTCCGGTGCCCAGACGGACGGACGGGAGGACGTCGACGGTCACGGAACGGGAATCGCGAGTCTGATCGCCGGGCACGGGCATGGCGCGCGGGCGGGCGTGATCGGTCTTGCCCCGAAGGCGAAGATCCTCCCCGTCCGGATCCGGTGGAACGGTGAACGGCAGGACCTGCAGCAGTCCGACGTCGGGCTTGCCGTGCGATTCGCCGTGGACCACGGGGCCAGGGTCGTCAACCTGTCGATCGGCGGGTACTCCCGCTCTGACACCCAGGCCCGCGACGCGATCAACTATGCGATCGCCAGGGACGTCGTGGTGGTGGCCTCGACGGGGAACGACGGGGACAAGGGTGCTGCGGTCGACTATCCGGCGGCAATTCCCGGGGTCGTGGCAGTTGGTGCGGTCGGTGAGCAGACCGAGTTGTGGGAGCGGTCGACGTACGGACCCGAGATCACGCTGGTGGCTGCGGGCGCTGGAACCTATCAAGCCACGGCCAAGTCCGAGTCGAGCTACGGAGTGGGTAACGGCACCTCTGGCGCCACCGCCTATGTCTCGGCTACGGCGGCGCTCATTCGGGCGAAGTACCCGAACCTCTCGGCGGGGCAGGTCATCAATCGGATGATCAAGAGCGCTACGCCGCCCACCGGTGGGGGTGCGGTCCCGAACGACCGCTACGGGTACGGGCTGCTGGCACCGGCCAAGGCGCTGGAGCCGAACGCTGCGGTCGACGGTGGGGCGAGGGAGAACCCGCTGCTCGGTCGTGCGGAGTCGCAGGGATCGCCGCCGGTGGTGAGCGAGGAACCGTGGGAGGAGCCTGTGGCGGGGCAGGGGGGCGGGGGGAATGCGGGGGTTGCGTACACGGTGACGGGGGCGGCGGGGCTGGTGGTGGCCGGTGGGGCGGTCGGGGCGGTGCTGGTGGTGCGGGGGCGGCGTCGGCGGCTGGGGTAGTGGCCGTCCGGGCTACAGGGTGCGGTGCATGAGGTGGAGGCCGACGGGGCCTTCGGTGGGGTGGTCGAAGGCGGCGGGGACGGTGGCGAGGACGTCGAAGCCGAACGACTGCCAGAGGGCGACGGCGCGGTGGTTGGTCTCGACGACGGCGTTGAACTGCATGGCGCGGTAGCCGTCGGCGCGGGCCCGGTCGAGGACGTGGGCGCAGAGGGCGCGGGCGACGCCGCGGCCGGCGTGGCGGGGGTCGACCATGAAACCGGCGTTGGCGACGTGGGCGCCGGCGCCGGCCTGGTTGGGGTGGATCTCCGCGGTGCCGAGGACGGTCCCGGCCGTGTCCTCGTCGACGGCGACGAGGACGCGGCCGCCGGGCTTGAACCAGGTGGCGCGGGCGAGGTCCTCGGGGGTGTCGCGGTCCCAGCAGTAGGTCTCGCCGGCGGCGACGATGTCGCGCAGGAACGGCCAGATGGCGGGCCAGTCGTCGGGGGTGGCGTCGCGGATGTGCATGGTGTCCAGCATGGACCGGAGTGCCCCGTTCCGACCAGGGGCGATGTCCCGGTGCGAGGTCTCCCCGAGCGGTCCGGACGGCGGCCGGACCGCTCGGGCTACTCGGCGACGGCGATCTGCTCGCGGTGGCGGGCGGCCGGTCCGGTGAGCTGGTCGGCGACGGCGACGGCGAGGTCGGCCTGGGCGATCCGCCGGCCGAGGACCTGCGGGCCGCCGAGCCGGTAGCGGCCGGTGCCGGGGGCGGTGCGGTCGAGGTCCAGGGGCGGGGTGACGGTGACCCAGTCGAGCGTGGCGGGGGAGGCCCGGAGCAGGTCGAGGGCGGCGGCGTGGCCGAGCGAGAAGGCGCGGTGGGCCTCGGGGAAGGCGGGGTCGTCGTGGACGGCCACGCCGGGGGCGGTCTCCAGGGTGGTGGCCACTCCGACGTGGACCAGCCGGCGGACCCCGGCCGCGGGGAGGCCGGCGACGAGGGCGCGGGCGGCGGCGGGGTAGAACTCGGCGGAGGGCACGTCGGGGGTGTAGACGGTGCTCACGGCGGCGGAGTGGCTGCGGGCCGCGCCGGTGACGGCGGCGGGGTCGGTGACGTCGCAGGACACCAGGGTGACGCCGGGGCCGGTGAGGTCGGCGTGGCGTCCGGGGTCGCGGACGGCGGCGGTGACGGTCAGCCCGCGGCGCCTGGCCTCGGCGACCACGGCGCGGCCGACCTGGCCGCCGGCGCCGAAGACGATGACGTCCACGGGTGCTTCGATCGGGCTGTCGGTGCTGCTCATCGCGGTCTCCGTCCGTTCGTCGGGGGCGTCGTCGCCCGCCGTCGCCGTGACGGTAGACCGGGGGGTGCCGGTTACTTCAACGGTACCGGCGGCCGACGGGGCCTGGCCGGCGGACGGGGGCCTGGCCGCGGACGGGGCCGTACCGCGGCCCGGACCGCGCGGGCGCCGGGTCCGTTACCGTCGGGGCATGACGCAGACCGGGGGAACGACGCGGACCGTGCCCGTACCGCTGCCGGCGGACTTCTTCGACCCGGACTGCCCGGTGCAGACGGTCCCGGTGCTGGGCGGCCGCAAGTGGGCGTGGAAGATCATGCGCTGCCTGGAGGGCGGCCCGCGCCGCTTCTCCGAGCTGAGGGTCCCGCTGGCGGGGATCACCGCGAAGGTGCTCGCCGAGTCGCTGCGCGCGATGGAGTACGAGGGCGTGGTCGTCCGGACCGAGTACGACGAGAACCCGCCGCGGGTCGAGTACGCGCTGACGCCGCTCGGGCGGACGCTGCTGGGGCCGATGGACGCGGTCTGCGACTGGAGCCGCGCGAACCTGGCGGAGCTGCTGGCGGCGCGCGAGGCGTACGAGCGGGAGCCCTCCGCGTAGGGGTCCGCCGGAGCGGCGCCCGGTGGCGCCCGGTGGCCGCGGGCGGACGGCGTGGCAGCATTTCGGCGACCGCTGGCGCGGACGCCGCTGGTGGGGCGGGTGCGGGCCCGGCCATGCTGGGGGCATGACCACTTCTGAGCAGGCCGAGGCCGCCGCCGACGGGATCGTTCCGGACTCCAAGGACTGGACCTGGGTCCTGGAGCGCCCCTGCCCGGACTGCGGGCTGGATTCCGGGGCGGTGGACCGCGAGGACGTCGCCGGAATGATCCGGGCCAACGCGGAGGGCTGGACGGCCGTGCTGGCGGGGGACCCGGGGGCGCTGCGCCGTCGGCCGCGTCCGGAGATCTGGTCGGACGTCGAGTACGCGTGCCACGTCCGGGACGTGTTCCGGCTGTTCCGCGTGCGGCTGGACCTGATGCTGGACCGGGAGGACCCGCTGTTCCCGAACTGGGACCAGGACGGGACGGCTGTCGCCGAGCGGTACGGGGAGCAGGAGCCGGCGGTGGTGGCGGTGGAGCTGGCGGAGGCCGCGGAGCTGCTGGCGGTGGCCTTCGAGGGGGTGGTGGGCGCGCAGTGGGCGCGGACCGGAAACCGCAGCGACGGGGCGCGTTTCACGGTGGAGTCGTTCTCCCGCTACCTGATCCACGATCCGGTCCACCACCTGTACGACGTGACGGGCGAGCGGGTCTGAACGGGATCCGGCCGGTCCCTCGGACGGGTCCTTCGGGTGGGTCCTTCCGACGGGTCGCTCCGGCCGGGCCGCCGGGCGGTCGGGCCGGTCGGCCGGTGGTTCGGGTCGGGGTGCGGCGGTGACGGGGGGCGCGACGGGCAGGGCGACGCGCCCCGGGTCACCAGCCGGAGGCCTCGCGCAGCATGGTGCGGCGCAGTCGACCGGCCACGCTGGCGGTGTCGGTGCCGATGACGTCGGCGATCTCGGGTGCGGCGAGTCCGACGACGTAGTGCAGGATGGCGAGGTCGTCATCGGCGGCGTGGCCGGGGCGGTCCGGTGGCGGGCCGCTCTGCCGGGTGTGCTCGCCGACGGTGTTGCGCAGGATCTGCCAGGCGCGCGCGGTGGGGTTGGAGCTTCCCAGTAATTCGCGCCAGTGGACGGCGATTTCGGCGAACGCCTGCTGGACGGCGCCGACCGCCTGGGTGTGGTCGGGCAGCCAGACGTGGGCGTAGCTGAGGTACCGCGGTCGGTGGAGTTCGCAGAACGCCGCGAACTCCAGCGGTACGGCGGGAGGTGCGCCGGGCCCCGGGGGTGGCTCGGCGGTGCTGTCCTGACGATTGGTCATCTCGGCTTCTCGGCAAGTGAGATGGGCATCTGACGGTCGATCATCTGTGCTCACTCTACGGTAGGCGCTCGGTGCGCTGGGTTACCAATCGGATGGAATGCCCGGAAGGCGCCGACGCGCGGCCGGTTCCGGCGGTGGCCGGGTGGGGGCCGGCGGGTGGCGCGGCGGTGGTGAGCGGGGGGTGAGCGGTGCGCAGTGATGTCAGAGGCGTGGCTGCTGGTGCGTCGTGGCCGGTCAGCGGGGTGGCACGGCCGGGGCGGCGGGCCGGTCGGCGCGCCGTCGCGGACGGTGTGATGTGCCACCGTAAGCGGTTCGGCGGCTCTCGTCCACGCCTGCGGCGCGAAGCTGATTCCGCACCACCGTCCGCACCACCGTTCATGCGCTCGGCGGGCCCGGTGGACTGGGGTGCGGGGCCGGGGGCAGTGGCTCCCCGGGTGGGTTGATCGGTGGGCCGGCCCCGTCGCGCGCGTTCCGCGCGCCCGGCCCGTTGTCGGCCTGTAGCCGCGTACCAGAAGGAAATTGACTGAGCGTCAGTAAGGTTGGCGGGTCTCGGCGGCGGCGACCCGGGCGTCCGCCGCGGTGCTCCGTTCGAGTTGGGCGGGGAACGTCTCGACGACCCGTCGGCGGGCCAGTCGGGCGGCGGAGGCCGCGGCGGCCTCGGCGGCGGCCGCAGCGGCGCCGGCGGCCTCCAGCCGGCCGCGGTCGGCGCGGCCGATCGCGTTGCCGTGGCCGCCGTGGCCGCCACTGACGTCGACGGCGCCGGCGGCGGCGTCGTGGGCGGGTCCGGGTGCCTCGCAGACGGCTCCACCGGGTTCGTGGACGGCTTCGTGGTCCGTCCCGTCGGTGCCGCGCCGGCCGCGTCCGTGGACGGCGCGGGCGGCGTGTTCCTCGGCCGCCTGTCTAGCGGCGAGGTAGGCCTGGACGGCGGCCATCCCGTAGACGGGTTGGATCAGCTGGTGGCCCTTGAAGAAGGGTCTGGCGGGGGCGAACCCGGCGGCGACCACCAGATCGCGGATCTCCGCTATCTCCGCCTCGCTGCGGGCGGTGAAGCGGACCTCCCAGCCCTTCTTGTAGGTATGGCCCTGTTCACCGCTGCGGCGGGCCGGGTCTGGCCGGCGGACGTATCCGGGCAGGCGGCCGAGGCGGAGCTGGGCCGCGCGGAGGCCGGCGGTCTCGTCACGTGACATGCACTAAGGGTAGGCAATGCGGAGGGCGGGAGTGACGCCCGGAGGTGACTTCGGCGTATGTGCTTGGTCACGCACGGTCAGACATACTGGTGACTCGTCGACGAGGACCGGTTCTGACAAGCATATGATCACCCATTCCTCCGAATGGGTGAGGGTATGAGGACTTTAGTGCGGGCTGGTCCCGGTTTCGCGACGGTTGGGTAACAGTGCGTCAGGCGGCCGGTCGACGTTCCGGGCGGTTGGGGATGGTGTCGGCATGAGCTACCGGATTCCCACGCCGCCGCCTTCCCTGGAGGAGCTGGCGCGCCGTCAGCAGAACGTCGTCACCGCAGGCCAGCTGCGCGCCCGGGGCGTGCCGAGCCGGGTCGTCAGTGAACACTGCCGCCGCGGCGGCTCCTGGCAGCGGCTGCTGCCCCGGGTCTACCTGCTGCAGTCCGGCGAGCCCTCGCCGGAGCAGCGGATGTGGGCGGCCCTGCTCTACGCCGCGCAGAACGGCCGCGAGGAGGGGCGCCGCGAGGGGGCGGTGATCACCGGCGCCGCCGCGCTGGCGCTGTACGGCTTCACCGCGGTGCCCCGACTGCCCGCCGTCACCGGTGTGGACGTGCTGGTGCCCCGCCAGCGCCGGCTGAAGGACGCGGGCGAGGTCCGGATCCGGCGCACCGAACGGGAGCTGGTGGCCCGCTCGGTGCACGGCCTGGCCTGCGCGCCGGTCGCCCGGGCGGTCGCGGACGCACTGCGCGAGTGGACGTCCGGTGCGGGCCCGGCCGGTCCGGTGCCGGTCCGGGAGGTGCTGGGCGAGGCCGTCGGCCGCCCCGAGCTCCGCTGCACCGTGCGGGAGTTGACCGCCGAGCTGGTCGAGTCCGGGCTGGTCGACGACCCCCGGGTGCGGGCGGTGCTGGACGGCTTGCTGGCCGCCGAACGGGACGCGGTGCTGCGCCGGGTCGGCGAGCTGGTCGACGAGTGGCTGCTGCCCGCCCCGCTGACCGGCCCGGAGCTGCGGATGCGCGGCGGCACCTACATCGCCGTACCCGACCTGTACTGGCCCGCGGCGGGCGTGGCCGTGGAGGTGGACTCCGAACTGCGCTGCGTCAGCGAGGGGGAGGCGGCCTGGGTGCGCGGCGGCCAGCACCGGATGGAGTACCTCGGGGTCCGGGTGGTCTACGTCTCCGGCACGCGCCTGGCGGACGACGCGGACGCCGTCGGCGCCGAGTTGCGCGAGGCGTTCCGGCTGGGCGGCACCGACGTGGTGGAGCTGCTGATCACCGAGCGCTGAACCCGCAGGGCGGGACGCTCAGCCCCCGACCACGGGCGTTCCGATCAGCTCCACCCCGGCCGCCCGCAGCTCCGCCAGCGCGGCGGTGGTGGTCGGCTCGGAGACCCCGGCCGTCAGGTCGAGCAGGACCCTGGTGGTGAACCCGGCCCGCACCGCGTCCAGGGCGGTGGCCTTGACGCAGTGGTCGGTGGCGAGGCCGACCACGTCCACCTCGGTGACCTGCCGTTCGCGCAGCCACTCGGCCGGCCCGCGGTTGTTCTCGTCCACGCCCTCGAAACCGCTGTACGCGGCCGCGTACGCGCCCTTGTCGAAGACCGCCTCGATCGCGCCGGAGGTGACGGACGGGGCGAAGTTGGGGTGGAAGCCCACCCCCTCCGTGCCCGCCACGCAGTGCACCGGCCAGCTGCGCACGTAGTCGGGCCGGTCGGAGAAGTGGTCACCCGGGTCGATGTGGTTGTCGCGGGTGGCGAGGATGTGCCGGTAGCCGGGGGCGGACTCGGCGATGAGGTCGGTGATCGCGGCGGCCACCTCGGCCCCGCCCGTGACGGCCAGACTGCCGCCCTCGCAGAAGTCGTTCTGCACGTCGACGACGATCAGTGCCCGGTGCATGGCTCGCATTCCTCGGTCTGGTGGGGGCGGCGCGCCGGTTCGGGGCGCGTCCGACAGGTTCGGTGGGCTTCGGCGGGGCTTCGGCCGGGCGCCGGTGGAGCTTCTCCGGTGCGGGGACTCGGCGGTGGGGACTTGGGGGGAACTCTACGGTCGACTGTAGGCAGTGGCATCCGGGGGCGGAAGGCCCGGTGCGGGCCCGACCGTCCGCCCCGTGTGCGAACGGTCGTCAGACCTGCAGTTCGGTCGCCAGCACCGGGTCGCCCTTGGAGAGCTGGGTGGCCGACAGCGGCAGCGCGGCCCGGGCCCGGACGTGCCGTTCCCGCGCGGCGGTGAGCGGCTCGCGGCCGACCACCTCGCCGCCCTTGACCAGCGGCACCTGGACGAGGTGCGGCTCCAGTTCGGCCGGGATCCGCCCGGTGCCGACCACCTCGGCCTCGGCGACGCCGTCCGCGTCGGGCCGCCGGGCCGCCCACTTGCGCCCGCCGGTGCTGGTCTTGCCGCCGGCCGCCCGCTTGGCGACCGGGAGCAGCGGGCCGTCCGGTTCGGTGGCCCGGGCGACCAGCTTGTAGACCATCGCGCAGGTCGGGTGGCCGCTGCCGGTGACCAGGCTGGTGCCGACGCCGTAGCCGTCCACCGGGGCGGCGGCCAGCGCGGCGATCGCGTACTCGTCGAGGTCGGAGGTGACGATGATCCGGGTCTCGGTGGCGCCGAGCTCGTCGAGCTGGCGGCGGACCCGGTGGGCGAGCAGCGTGAGGTCGCCGGAGTCGATCCGGACCGCGCCCAGCTCGGGGCCGGCCACCTCGACGGCGGTGCGGACGGCCTCGCGCAGGTCGTAGGTGTCGACCAGCAGGGTGGTGCCCCGGCCCATCGAGGCGATCTGGGCCCGGAAGGCGTCCCGCTCGCTGTCGTGGACGAGGGTGAAGGCGTGCGCGGCCGTTCCGGTGGTCGGGATGCCGTAGGTGAAGCCGGCCTCCAGGTCGGAGGTGGCCGAGAAGCCGGCCACGTACGCGGCGCGGGCGGCGGCGACGGCGGCCTGCTCGTGGGCGCGCCGGGCGCCCATCTCGATCACCGGGCGTCCGCCGGCGGCGGAGGCCATCCGGGAGGCCGCGGCCGCGATGGCCGAGTCGTGGTTGAGGATCGAGAGGATCACCGTCTCCAGGATCACCCCCTCGGCGAAGCTGCCCTCGACGGTGAGCAGCGGCGATCCGGGGAAGTAGACCTCGCCCTCGGGGTAGCCGTGGATGTCCCCGGTGAACCGGTAGTCGGCGAGGAAGCGCAGGGTCTCCTCGTCGACCACGTGCTGGTCCGACAGCCAGTCGAGCTGGGCGGAGGTGAAGCGGAAGTTCTCGACGGCGTCCAGGACCCGGCCGGTGCCGGCCACCACGCCGTAGCGTCGGCCGCCGGGCAGTCGGCGGGTGAACACCTCGAAGACGGAGCGGCGGTGCGCGGCTCCGCTGCGCAGGGCGGCCTGCAGCATGGTGAGCTCGTAGCGGTCGGTGAGCAGCGCGGTCGAGCCGGCCGCGGGCACGGAAGTGGCGTCCATGAGGATGATGCTACTACCCCTTAGCGTCAGATTGACGATTTCTCGTCGGAGGAGATCGTCCGGCGCGTTGCGGGCGCCGGGGCGGAATCGCCCGCCGGTCCCCCGGATGGCAGCATGGGGGCTGAAGGGGCCCGTGGCGGCCCTGTGGGATCAGAGTCGTGAGGAGGGACCCGTCGGTGAGTGTCGCGCCCGTGGAGATCGAGCGCCCGGAGGTCGAAGGCCTGCCGGTGGTGGAACCCGACACCCCCTGGGTCACCATCGTCCACAACGACCCGGTCAACCTGATGAGCTACGTCCAGTACGTCTTCCAGGCCTACTTCGGCTACCCGAAGGACAAGGCCCGGAAGCTGATGATGGAGGTGCACACCAAGGGTCGGACGGTGGTCTCCAGCGGATCCCGCGAGGAGATGGAACGCGACGTGCAGGCGATGCACGGCTACGGCCTGTGGGCCACGCTGCAGCACGACTGACACCGCCCGACCGCAGTACACCACCAGAGACGACGAAGACGGGCTGACCGATACCGATGGCTGGGTTGTTCGAGAGTGCCGGCGGCGGGAGCGCGGCGATCGCGCTGGACGAGCTGGAGGCCTCCATCCTGCGCTCGCTGGAAGTGCAGATGCTGGAGCTGATCGGCCCCGGCCCGGGCGGGGAGAACGACGACCCGCTGGCCGCCCTGTTCGCCGAGGGGCCGAGCGAGGCGCCCGACGACCCGGCGCTGGCCCGGCTCTTCCCGGACGCCTACGGCGATCCGGCGAAGCCCGCGGACGACGAGTCCCGGGAGGCCGCCGCCGAGTTCCGCCGCTACACCGAGCTGGACCTGCGGGCCCGCAAGCGCGAGGACGCGCTGCACGTCGTCCGGGCCCTGGACGGGCTCGACGGCGAGGGCGGGGTGCTGAAGCTGGCCGCCGCCGAGTGCCTGCGCTGGCTGGGCGCGCTCAACGACCTGCGGCTCACCCTGGGGGTGCGGCTGGAGATCACCGACGAGGACGAGCAGGGACTCTACGACCTGCCGGACAGCGACGAGCGCAAGCCGCTGGTGATGGCCTACCTCTGGCTCGGCGCCCTCCAGGAGTCGTTGCTGGAGTCGATCTCCGGCTGATCCGCGCGACGGCCGGGCGCTCCGGTCGGGCGCTCCGGTCGTGTACGCCGGCCGGGTGCTCCGGACCGGCCTCCGGGCTGCCCGCGCGCCCATCCGAAAGGCCCCGACCACCCGTCCAGCATGCGGACGACCGGTCGGGGCCTTTCCGGTTAAAACGGGCGAAACCCTATCGGGACATGCTCAAATATCGCTCAGATGGACACCGCTGTCCGGATCCCGCGTGGTACGACTTCTCCCCACCCCACGAGACCACCCATCCAGGACGGTGCCAGCATGGCCGAGCAGGTTTACGACGAAGTCGTCGACGCCAAACCGGACGAGGAGGGCTATCAGCGGGGGCTCGGCAGCCGCCAGATCCAGATGATCGCGATCGGCGGCGCGATCGGCACCGGCCTCTTCCTCGGCGCCGGCACCGCGATCTCCAAGTCCGGCCCCAGCCTGATCCTGTCCTACGCCGTCGCCGGCGTGGTGATCTTCGCGATCATGCGGGCACTCGGCGAACTGCTCACCTACCGCCCGGTGTCCGGGAGTTTCGCCGAGTACGCGCGGGAGTTCCTCGGCCCGTTCGCGGGTTACGTGACCGGCTGGACGTACTGGCTCTTCTGGGTTGTCACGGGCATGGCGGAAACCACCGCCGCCGCCGTCTACGTGAAGTTCTGGGCGCCCGGCATCCCGCAGTGGCTCAGCGCGCTCACGTTCCTGGTCATCCTCTACGGGGCCAACCTGATCTCGGTGAAGCTCTTCGGCGAGATCGAGTTCTGGTTCTCCATGATCAAGGTGACCGCCATCATCGGCATGATCCTGATCGGCATCGGGGTGCTCACCCTCGGCTTCAGCGACGCCGGTGACACCGCGTCGATCACCCACCTCTGGGAGAACGGCGGCTTCTTCCCCAAGGGCATCGGCGCCACCGTGATGACCCTGCAGATCGTCATGTTCGCCTACCTCGGCGTCGAACTCGTCGGCGTCACCGCCGGCGAGAGCGAGAACCCGAAGAAGACCCTGCCGCGCGCCATCAACACCCTGCCGTGGCGTATCGCGCTCTTCTACATCGGCGCCCTGGTGGTCATCCTCTCGCTGGTCCCGTGGACCGAGTTCCAGCCCGGCGTCAGCCCGTTCGTCGCCGCCTTCGGCAAGATCGGCATCCCCGCCGCCGCCGGCATCATCAACTTCGTGGTGCTCACCGCCGCGCTCTCCTCCTGCAACTCCGGCATGTACTCCACGGGCCGGATGCTCCGCGACCTCGCCCTGCGCGGCCAGGCCCCCGGCCGGCTCACCAAGCTCAACTCCAGCCGCACCCCGGCCGCCGCGATCACCCTCTCCTGCCTGCTGATGGGCGCCGGCGTGGTGCTCAACTACCTCGTCCCGGCCAAGGCGTTCGAGTACATCACCTCGGTCGCCACCGTCTGCGGCCTCTGGACCTGGGCGATGATCCTGATCTGCCAGATCCGCTACCGGAAGGCCTGGAGGGGCGGCCACCTGCCGCCGCCGAGCTTCAAGGCCCCCGGCGGCACCTGGACCAGCTGGGCCGCGCTCGCCTTCCTCGTCCTCGTGGTCGTGCTGATCGCCCTGGACGAGAGCAACCGGATCTCGCTGTACGTCTTCCCGGGCTGGGCCGTGGTCCTGGTGATCGGCTACCAGGTGCTCAAGCGCCGCCGCCCGGAGGCCGTCCACGCCGTCGCGCACGACCACCTGCACGCCCGCAACGGCTCCGGGGGCGGGGCCGGCGACCCGCACTGACCGGCCCGCGAGACCCCGGCGGCCCAGGCCGTGGACACCACGGCCGACGGCCGCCGGGGCGTGGCTATCCTGGCCGCATGTTGACCATCACCCGAGAACTGCGCGACGCGATCCTCGCCCACGCCCGCGCCGACCACCCGGACGAGGCCTGCGGCGTCGTCGCCGGCCCGGAGGGCAGCGACCGCCCCGAGCGGTTCGTCCCGATGCTCAACGCGGCCCGCTCGCCGACCTTCTACGAGTTCGACTCGGGTGACCTGCTGAAGCTCTACCGCGAGATGGACGACCGGGACGAGGTACCCGTGATCGTCTACCACTCGCACACCGCCACCGAGGCCTACCCGTCGCGCACCGACGTGACCTACGCCTCCGAGCCGAACGCCCACTACGTCCTCGTCTCCACCGCCGACGGCAACGGCCCGGAGGACCCTTACCAGTTCCGCTCGTTCCGCATCGTGGACGGTGAGATCACAGAGGAAGACGTCCAGGTCGTCGAGGCCCACCAGCCCTGACCCGCACCCACCTGGGCGAGGCCCGCCGACTGCCCGTGCGTCGTCGGCGGGCCTTTGCCGTTCCCCGGTAGTCTCAGCATGGGAAACGGAAGCATCCGGATCCCGAGACGGGCATGGATGAGCGGGCCCGGGAATCTATACGATGAGCCCATGCGTTCCGTCGATGTGAGCACCCAGGCCCCGGGCACCCGCCTCGTGGCGCGCCTGCACGTCGACCTGTGCCGGCTCGCCAGTGCGATCTGTCCCGGCACGCCGGCGCGCTCGCGCTGAGCCGCCCGCCCAGGCCCGCCGCAGGTTCCACGCTCCGGGCCCACCACGCCCTGCCGCGCCCGCTGCGGCGTCCACCCCACCTCACGACTCGCACAGGAGCGCACCCATGGCCATCGAGGTCCGCATCCCGACCATCCTCCGCACCTACACCGACGGCGCCAAGGCCGTCGAGGGCACCGGCAGCAACCTCGCGGAGCTCTTCAACGACCTCGACGCCCGCCACCCGGGCATCGCCGCCCGCCTGCTGGACGGCGGCGAACTGCGCCGCTTCGTCAACGTCTACCTGAACGACGAGGACGTCCGCTTCCTGGAGGGCATCTCCACCAACGTCGCCGACGGTGACAGCGTCACCATCCTGCCCGCCGTGGCCGGCGGCGCCCGCTGACCTCCCGCTCGCCCCGCTCCGCCCCGCCACCGCGGTCGGCCGGAGCGGGGCGAGCCGCCCGACCCGACCCTCACCGCCGTTGCCGGAGGCACCCCTTGCGTTACGACAGCCCGCTCGAAGCCGTCGGCAACACCCCGCTGGTCCGCCTGCCCCGGCTCTCCGCCGAGATCCCCGGCAACACCGAGGGCCTGGTCACCCTCTGGGCCAAGCTGGAGGACCGCAACCCCACCGGCTCCATCAAGGACCGCCCGGCGCTGCACATGATCGAGCGCGCCGAGGCCGACGGCCGGCTCACCCCGGGCTGCACCGTCCTGGAGCCCACCAGCGGCAACACCGGCATCGCGCTCGCCATGGCCGCCAAGCTCAAGGGCTACCGGATGGTCTGCGTGATGCCCGAGAACACCAGCGAGGAACGGCGCGAACTGCTCCGCATGTGGGGCGCCGAGATCATCCCCTCGCCGGCCGCCGGCGGCTCCAACACCGCGGTGCGCATCGCCAAGGAGATCGCCGCCGAGCACCCCGACTGGGTCATGCTCTACCAGTACGGAAACCCCGACAACGCCGGCGCCCACTACGCCACCACCGGGCCCGAGATCCTCGCCGACCTGCCCGCCGTCACCCACTTCGTGGCCGGCCTCGGCACCACCGGCACCCTGATGGGCGTCGGCCGGTTCCTGCGCGAGAAGGTCCCCGGCGTGCGGATCGTCGCGGCCGAACCGCGCTACGACGACCTGGTCTACGGCCTGCGCAACCTCGACGAGGGCTTCGTCCCCGAGCTGTACGACGCCGAGGTGCTCACCACCCGCTTCTCGGTCGGCTCCGCCGACGCCGTGCAGCGCACCCGCGAACTCCTCCAGCGGGAGGGCATCTTCGCGGGCGTCTCCACCGGTGCGATCCTGCACGCGGCGATCGGCGTCGGCCGCAAGGCCGCCAAGGCCGGCGAGCGCGCCGACATCGTCTTCGTGGTCGCCGACGGCGGCTGGAAGTACCTCTCCACCGGCATCTACACCGCCGAGTCCACCGAGGCGGCCGTTGAGGCGCTGCAGGGTCAGCTCTGGGCCTGAGGCCGCCCGGCCCGGGCGGCCGGCCGTGGAGCCCGTCCGCGCGGCCGTTCGCCGGACGGACGCCCGTTCGTCCCCGTGACGATCGGGGATTTGTCCGTACCGTGCTCCCGGTCTGTCACGGTACGACCACGGTGTCCGTTCTGCGCTAAAGGTGCCGCCGGGCCCGGAAAAGCTGATCACGCACGTCCCCCCACGCACAGCCGGAGGTGACCCGTGAGCCGCAGCACCGACCTGTGGTCGTACGCCGAGATCGCCCGCCACATCAACGTCCAGCCCGAGACCGTCCGCAACTACCGACGGCACGGCCTGATCCCCGAACCGGACGTGACCGACGGCAGCGGCCACCCCCGCTGGTACCCCGAGACCATCCGCGCCTGGGCCCGCCGGCGTCCCGGCCACCGCTGAACCCACCGCCGAACCCACCGCCGAATCACCGCTGAACGACCGTCCGACCGCCCGCCGACCGAGGCACGCCCCCGGCTCCCCGGCGTTCTGGTGATTCCAGCCACAGCACGGCACGGAGACGGGGGCAAAGTGCCCCTCCGCCCTTACCCTCGACACACGCGAAGGGCAGCGCTACCGGCCGGTCGACCCGGCCCGCTCTGTCATGACCAGCGGCTGCCAGGACGTGTCGGGGCGGAGGGGCTCGGATGAAACTGACCGTGGTGGGGTGCTCGGGGAGCTTCCCGTCCGCCGACTCGCCGTGCTCCAGCTACCTCGTGGAGGCCGACGGCTACCGCGTCGTGCTCGACCTCGGCAACGGCGCACTCGGCGCCCTGCAGAAGTACGTGTCGATCTACGAGGTCGACGCCGTCCTGCTCAGCCACCTGCACGCCGACCACTGCGTCGACCTCTGCGCCTACTGGGTCGCCCGCAACTACCGCGCCGAGGGCTGTCCGGACCCGATGCCCGTCTACGGCCCGGCCGGCACCGCCGAACGGATGGCCCGCGCCTACGACATGCCCGAGAACCCGGGCATGAAGGAGGTGTTCGAGTTCCGCACCCTCACCCCCGGACGCTTCGACCTCGGCCCGTTCCGCGTCGAGGTCGCCCAGGTCAACCACCCCGTCGACGCCTTCGCCTTCCGGCTGGAACACGACGGTCGCAGCCTCGTCTACTCCGGTGACACCGGCGAGAGCCCCGAACTCGTCGAACTCGCCCGCGACGCCGACCTCTTCCTCTGCGAGGCCGCCTACATCGACGGCCGCGACACCTACCGGGCCGTCCACCTCAACGGCCGGGAGGCCGGCGAGCACGCCACCGCCGCCCGCGCCCGCCGGCTCGTCCTCACCCACATCCCGCCGTGGACCGACGCCGAGCACAACCTCCGGGACGCCACCGCCGCGTTCGCCGGCCCCGTCGAGATCGCCCGGGCCGGCGCGGTCTACCCGATCTGACCCCGGCCCGCGCGCCCCACGCCGGGCCCGCGCCCCCGCGCCCCCGCGCGCCCCACACCCTCGCACGCCCCACGCGCCCAGACGCGTAGGCGCCTACGCGCCCACCGGCGTCAGCCAGTGCCGGTACCGCGGATCCGCGCCCGAGACCGCCGCCTCGTACGCCTCCCGCAACCGCACCGTCAGCGGGCCCGGCGCACACGGCAACGCGCGGTCGTCCAGCGAACCCACCGCCACCACCCCCGCCGCCGTACCGCACAGGAACACCTCGTCCGCCGCGTACAGGTCCGACCGCAGCAGCGCCTCCACCCGCACCTCCACCCCCAGGTCCCGGGCCAGCGTCAGCACCGTGTCCTGGGTGATCCCCTCCAGCGCGCCCGCGCTCGCCGGCGGCGTGCGCAGCACCCCGCCGCGCACCGCGAACACGTTCTCGCCGGTGCACTCGCTCACCGTGCCGTCCGGCCCCAGCAGCAGCGCCTCGTCGTACCCCGCGTCGGTCGCCTCCCGGCGCGCCAGCACCGCGTTCAGGTACGGGCCCGTCGCCTTCGCGGCCGGCGGCACCGAGTTCGGATCGGTCCGCCGCCAACTGCTCGTCTTCAGCCTGATCCCCGCAGCGGCGTCCGGGAGCTGCCCGTGCCACTCCCAGCTCGCGATCGCCGTCGTGGTCGGCGAGAACCGCATGTCCAGACCCATCGCGCCGTACCCCAGGAAGGCGAAGTGCCGCAGGTAGCAGGAGCGATGACCGTTGGCCCGCACCAGGTCCACCGTCGCCACGGCCAAGTCGTCCACGCTGAACGGTAGTTCCATCCGCAGCATGCGCGCACTGCGGTCCAGCCGGTGCAGGTGCTCGGACAGCCGGAAGACCGCCGGACCGTCCGCCGTGGCGAACGCCCGGGTGCCCTCCAACACCCCCGTGCCGTAGTGCAGGCCGTGCGTCAGGACGTGCGTCCGCGCCTGCTGCCAGGGCACCAGCGCGCCGTCCAACCAGATCGTCGAAGCTTCGGGAAGAGCTGCCATGCCGCCCATCCTGACCACCCGCCCGCCGCAGGTCAGCCGCTCCGGCACTGCCGGAACCGGCCATGACCGGGAGCGGAAGCGAGCCGTCTCGCCCCTCGGAAACCCCCCGCCCGACCCGCACCCCCTTCACTAGGCTGCGCCGATGGAGAGCCCCACCGGCGGCGACGCCACCCAGCTCTACGCCCGCCTGCTCGCCGAACCCGGCCGCCCGCCCGCCGCCACCGGCCCCGACTGGGACGAACCGCGACTCGCCGCCGCCACCGCTGAACTGCTGGCCCTCGGCCTGCTCCAGCCCACCGCCGCCGGGGATCCCCCCGGCCACGCCGCCGTCTCCGTCGACACCGCCGTCCGCCAACTGCTGATCGACGCCGACGAACAGGTCACCGCCCTGGTCGGCGCGCTCCACCGGGCCCGCGACTCGGTCGACCGCCTGCACACCCGCTACCTCCCCGTCCAGCACCGGCACCGGACCGGCAGCGCCCTCGAACTTGTCAGCGGCGCCGAACGGATCGCCGCCCTGCTGGAGGACGCCGCCCGCGGCGCCCGCACCGAGGCGCTCTCGCTCCGCCCCGGCCAGGACCTCTCCGGGGCCGCCCTCGCCGGCAAGCTCGCCCGCGAGCGGCTCGCCCTCGCCCACGGGGCCGCGCTGCGCACCATCTACCCGGCCGCGGCGCTGCGCCGGCCGGCCGTGCTCGCGCACGTCCGGGAGCTGACCGCGGCCGGGGCGCGGATCAGGACGGCCCACTCGCTGCCGCTCTGGCTGATCGTGGTCGACGCCCGGCTGGCGATCCTGCCCGCCCCGGGCGCCGGGCCGGGCGGGGACGCCCCCGCCGCCGAGGCGGCGGTGGTGGTGCGCGAGCCGGCGCTGGTCGCGCTGGTGGCCGAACTGTTCGAGTACTTCTGGTCGGCGGCCTGCACGCCGGTCGAACTCGTACCCGGTGCGGAGGAGATGACGGATCGGCACGGCGCGGTGCTGCGGCTGCTGGCGGCCGGGCTGACCGACGTGGCGATCGCCCGGAAGCTGGAGGTGTCCGAGCGGACGGTGCGCCGGCTGGTCGCCGAACTGACCGCCGGCCTGGGCGCGGAGAGCCGCTTCCAGGCCGGCGTGTACGCGGCCCGTCTCGGCCGCGTCTGACCGCCCCGGCCCCGGCCGGAGATACGGCCGGAGATACGGCCCGAGACGGCCGGGGCGGGCGGGGGCGGTGCGGTCGGGCGGTCGGACGCGGGCCGGGTCAGCGCCGGTTGGGGACCGGCAGGCCGAGGTGGTCGCGCAGCGTCGTCCCGGAGTACTCGGTGCGGAACACCCCGCGTTCCTGGAGCAGCGGCACCACCCGGTCGACGAACCCGTCGAGCCCGCCCGGGGTGAGGTGCGGGACGAGGATGAAGCCGTCCGCCGCGTCGCTCTGCACGTAGGTGTTGACCTGCTCGGCGATCGCCTCCGGGGTGCCGATGAAGGACTGCCGGCCGGTCACCTCGATCACCAGCTCGCGGCTGGTGAGCTTCTTCTCGGCGGCCACCGCGCGCCACTTGGCGGCGATCTCCAGCGGATCGCCGAGCGTGGTCCGGCCCTTGACGATGCCGGAGTCCGGGAGCGGGTCGACGGTGGGCAGCGGGCCGTCCGGGTCGTGGTCGGAGAGGTCGATGCCCCAGACCTGCTCCAGGTAACCGATCGTGGTCGCCGGGCTGACCTGGGCGCGCCGGATCTCGGCGGCCCGCTCGACGGCGTCCGCCTGGGTGTCGCCCAGGACGTAGGTGACCCCGGGCATGATCTTGAGCTCGTCCGGCTTGCGCCCGTACGCGGCCAGCCGGCGCTTGACGTCGGCGTGGAACGCCTGGCCGGCGGTGAGGGTGTGGTGCCGGCTGAAGATGACGTCGGCCGTGGCGGCGGCGAACTCGCGGCCCTCGTCGGAGTCGCCGGCCTGGATGACGACCGGGTGCCCCTGCGGCGGGCGGGGCACCGAGAGGGTCCCCTCGACGTCGAACTGCGGGCCCTGGTGGCGGACGGTGCCGCCGTCCGTCGCGTCCCAGAACTCCCGGGCCAGCTGGACGAACTCGGCGGCCCGGGTGTACCGGTCGGCGCGGTCGAGGTAGCCGCCGCGGCGGAAGTTCTCGCCGGTGAAGGCGTCCGAGGAGGTCACCACGTTCCAGGCGGCCCGGCCGCCGGACAGGTGGTCCAGCGAGGCGAACCGGCGGGCCAGTTCGTAGGGCTCGTTGAAGGTGGCGTTGACGGTGGCGGCCAGCCCGAGGTGGGTGGTGACGGCGGCGAGCGCGCCCAGCACGGTGATCGACTCGGGGCGGCCGACCACGTCCAGGTCGTGGATGCGGCCCTTGACCTCGCGCAGCCGCAGGCCCTCGGCGAGGAAGAAGAAGTCGAACCGCCCGCGCTCGGCGGTCTCCGCGAGCCGGCGGAAGGAGCTGAAGTCGATCTGGCTGGCGGACGCGGGGTCGGTCCAGACGGTGGTGTTGTTGACGCCGGGGAAGTGCGCGGCGAGGTGGATCTGCTTGAGCGGGCGGTCCGTCATCGGGTCACCTCGGCGGGAGCGGCGGGGGCGGCGGCGTCGTTGCCGGCGGCGGGGGTGTGGGTGATGGTGGCGGCGACGGCGTAGCGGCCGGCCGGGCGGGCCAGGCCGAGGTGGTCGCGCAGGGTGCGGCCGCTGTACGCGGTGCGGAACAGGCCGCGCTCGCGCAGCGCCGGGACGACGCGGTCGGCGACGGCGGCGAGGTCACGGGCCGGGTCGGCGGGCACCAGGTGGAAGCCGTCCACTCCGCCGCCGCCCTCGGTCACCTCGGCGACCAGCGCGGATGCGGCGGCGTCGTCGGTGAGCACGGCCGGGATCCTGGCCAGGATCCGCAGGGACTCGCCGCCGCGCAGCCGAAGTTCGGTGGCGGCGGTCAGCCGGGCGGCCCGGTCGGGGGCGTCCAGGAGGACGACGTCGGCGTACCGGACGGCCGTGTCGACCCGGGCGCGGCCCCCGGCGGTGGCGTCCGGGGCGAGGTCGGAGGCGGAGACCGTGACGGCGACGACCGGCCGGCCCTGCGGCGGACGCGGGGTGATCGAGGGTCCGCGGACCGAGAAGTGCGGCCCCTCGAAGTCGATGTAGTGCAGCTTTTCGCGGTCGATGAACCGGCCGGTGGCGGTGTCGCGGATCTCCGCGTCGTCCTCCCAGCTGTCCCAGAGCCGGGAGGCGACCTCGGCGGCGTCGGCCGCCTCGGCCCAGAGCTCGTCGGCCGGCGCGGTGCCCTTGCGGCCGAAGGCCTTCGCCTCGGCCTCGGTGTCGGAGACGCCGACCAGCCAGCCGGCGCGGCCCTCGCTCACCCAGTCCAGGGTGTTGACGGATATCGAGGTGTGGAACGGCTCGGTGTGGGTGGTGGTGACGGTCGGCACCAGGCCGAGGCCGCCGGTGACCGGGGCGAGCCTGGCGAAGGTGGCGAGCGCGTCGAGCCGGCGCGGCTCGGGGGTGTAGGAGTCGTCGAGGGTGACGAAGTCGAGGGTGGCCCGTTCGGCGAGGTGGGCGAGGGCGGTGAAGTGACCGGCGTCGACGTGGCCCGGACTGTCGAGGGCGGCGGAAAGATGCAGCTGGCGGGGCATGTGTGGCCTTGACTTTCCTCGTACGGAAGCGGTGCGTGCGGAGGCGGTGCGCCGGGCCGCGAGGTGCGCGGACGCGGTGCGTACGGACGCGTGGTGTGCCGTGCGGGCCCGCCGCGCGCGGGTTCGCGCGCGGTGCGGCCGGGCGGACGGCGGCAGCCCCGGGTCACGGGCGGGACGGGAGGCGGTGCGGCCGGGGCGCGGCGGGGACGTCAGCGGCGCGGCGGCGGGGGGGGAACGCTCGGGTCAGGCGCAACACGCCGCGGACCACACGCGACCGAAGTCGATGTGGCTGCGGGTGACCAGCATGCGAGGGGCGTTCACCGCTTCAGTTGACCAGCGATCTTCCCGGTTCGTCAACCACCGTCTCACCGGGCGGCCTCCGGTACGAGACACGGGCGGTCTCCGGTACGGGGCACGGACGGGACCCGCTACGGGACCCGGGCGGGGCACGCGAACGGCCCCGCCCCGCCACCCGGGGGAGCGGGTGGCGGGGCGGGGCCGTGAGCGGCGTCAGGTGGTTCCCGGCGTCAGGCCTTGGTGACGTCCTCGATCTCGTCGTCGTCCTCGCGACCGGGGGTCTTGAGGTCGAACTTGACGATCGCGAAGCGGAAGAGGAAGTAGTACAGGGCGGCGAACGCCAGGCCGAGCGGGATGATCATCCACGGGTCGGTGGCCTTGTTCCAGGCGAGCAGGTAGTCGATCAGACCGCCGGAGAAGGTGAAGCCGTCGTGCACCCCGAGCGCCCAGGTGAGGGCCATCGAGACGGCGGTGAGGAGCGCGTGGATGACGTACAGCAGCGGGGCGATGAAGACGAAGGAGAACTCGATCGGCTCGGTGACACCGGTGACGAAGGAGGTCAGCGCCAGGGACAGCATCATGCCGGTGACGGCCTTGCGGCGGTGCGGCTTGGCGGTGTGGGCGATGGCGAAGGCGGCGGCGGGCAGCGCGAACATCATGATCGGGTAGAAGCCCGACATGAACTGTCCGGCGGTGGGGTCGCCGGCGAAGAAGCGGGTCAGGTCGCCGTGCACGACGGTGCCGTCGGGCTTGGTGAAGTCACCGGTCTGGAACCAGGCGAAGGAGTTCACGAACTGGTGCATGCCGACCGGCAGCAGACCGCGGTTGACCAGGCCGAAGGCGCCTGCGCCGAGCGCGCCGGCCCCGATCAGGGTGTCGTTCAGGCTCTTGATGGCGTCGCCGATCGGGCCCCAGGTCAGGGCGAAGAGGACACCGACGGCGGTGCCGACGAAGGCCATGATGATCGGGACGAGACGGCGGCCGTTGAAGAAGCCGAGCCAGTCGACCAGCTTGGTGCGGTGGTACTTCTGCCACAGCACGGCGCTGAGCAGACCGATCACGATACCGCCGAGCACACCCGGGTTCTGGTAGGTCGGGGCGACCCACTTGCCGTCCGTGACGTGGCCCTCGGTGATCGGGAACGCGGTGAGCACGTTCTTGTAGACCAGGAAGCCGACCAGGGCGGCGAGGGCGGTCGAGCCGTCGGCCTTCTTGGCGAAGCCGATGGCGATGCCCACCGCGAAGAGCAGCGGCAGGTTGTCGAAGACACCGTTGCCGGCGGTGGCGAACACCGCGGCGACCTTGTCCCAGCCGAGGCCGTCCTTGCCGAAGACGTCGTCCTGGCCGAGGCGCAGGAGCAGACCGGCGGCCGGGAGCACGGCGATGGGCAGCTGCAGGCTGCGGCCGATCTTCTGCAGACCCTGGATCAGGTTCTGGCCGAACTTCTTGGTGGGGCTTGGCGTGGCCGGAGCCGCGGCGGGCGCCGGTGCCTGCGCAGACTGACTCATGGGGGTGGGTTCCTAACGGCAAGGGCGGGTCGGTCGGGGGACAGGCACAGGGGGCCGAACCGCGAACTGGTCTACACCACACGTGGTGTAGACCAGTTTTGTAGCACGGGTGGAGAAGGGGGGGAACCCCCGAAAGCGCTGCTGATGGGAAGCGCTATGAAATCGAAACCTACTTGCGGATCGACGATCATGATTACCCGCGGTGATTGGGATTTTGGCTATTTGCGCAACAAAAAGCCTGGACCCCCGGCAGGCCCGGCCCGCAGGGCCGTCGGAGGCCGGACGGGAGGGGCCTCGGGAGCCCCGGACGGCCCCGGACGCGGGGGAGGGGCGGGCGGGGGTCCGCCGGAGGACGGCGGGGGAGGTGGCCGAGGTCGCGGCGGCCGGGGGAGCCGGGCCCGAGCCGGCCCGCCCCGGACGGTCGCGGCCCTGCGGGGCGCCGGTGTCATGTACCCCCCTCGCCGGGCGCCCGGTAATCGTCGTCGGGATTGCTCCCGGGTCCGCCGCCGCGATCTCTTCGCGCAGGAAACCGGAGGCGAAACGGCAGGGCTGCGGTGGTGGCGGATTGTCCGGCGGTGGTTCTCGGCGGGTTGTGATCTTCCCCCCACCCGGACCCCCACCCGGACCCCCCGGCCGCGGTCCGCGGGCGCCGTGCCCGCCGGGTGTCCCCCTGCGGCCCACCCGTTGCCCTCCTGTGCGGGCCCCGTTGCCCGTCGACGCCCGCCCGCCGTGCCCGCCGGTGCTGTCCGGGTGCCGCCCGGGCGCAGGCCGGGCGCGGTCGGGGTCGTGGTCCTGTCCCCGAATTTCCGGCCCCGGAATTGTCCGGAGTTTCGTGTCGGGACCAAAGGCCCGCCCCGGATAAGCCGAAAGCCCCCGGACCGGTCGTCCGGGGGCTTTATCGGATAGCTCGTGGTGACGCTCGGTTTATGCCTTGGTCACGTCCTCGACCTCGTCGTCGTCCTCGCGTCCGGGCGTTTTCATGTTGAATTTCACGATGATGAACCGGAACAGCACGTAGTACACGACGGCGAAGCAGAGCCCGATCGGGATGATCATCCAGGGCTTGGTGGCCAGGCTCCAGTTGATCGCGTAGTCGATCAGGCCGGCCGAGAAGCTGAACCCGTCGTGTACCCCCAGCCCCCAGGTGACGGCCATCGACGCGCCCGTCAGCAGCGCGTGCACCGCGTACAGCGCCGGGGCGACGTAGGCGAAGGAGTACTCGATCGGCTCGGTCACGCCGGTGACGAAGGAGGTCAGGCCGACCGAGAGCATCAGGCCGTAGATCTCCTTGCGCCGGTGCGGTTTGGCCGCGTGGGCCATCGCCAGGGCGGCGGCGGGCAGCGCGAACATCATGATGGGGAAGAAACCGGAGGTGAACTGGCCCGCCGTGGGGTCGCCGGCCAGGAAGCGCGGGATGTCGCCGTGGACGACGGCGCCGTCCGGTTTCGTGAAGTCGCCGAACTGGAACCAGACGAAGGTGTTCAGCAACTGGTGCATGCCGATCAGCAGCAGTGCGCGGTTGGCGAGACCGAAGATGCCCGCGCCCCACGCGTCCAGGTCGGCGAGGGTCTGGCTGAAGTCGTTGAAGGCCCGGCCGATCGGCGGCCACGCCCAGACCGCGATGACGGCGACCACCATGCCGACCAGGGCGGTGATCATCGGCACCAGGCGGCGCCCGTTGAAGAAGCCCAGCCAGTCCACCAGTCTGGTGCGGTGGAAACGCACCCAGAGCCACGCCGACAGCAGGCCGATCAGGATGCCGCCCAGCACGCCCGGGTTCTGGTAGGTCGCCGCGGCCGCCTTGGCGGAGGTGAAGTCCACGCACTGGTTGCCGACCAGCACGGTCGGCAGCTTGCAGTCCTCCGGGAAGGCGTGCAGGACCTGGTAGAAGACGAGGAAGCCGACCACCGCCGCCAGCGCGGTCGAGCCGTCCGCCTTCTTCGCCATGCCGATCGCGACGCCGATGCAGAACAGCATCGGCAGACCGAGCGAGGAGTCCAACAGCGCGCCGCCCGCCGCCGCGAAGACCTTGGCGACGTTGTCCCAGCCCAGGCCGTCCTTGCCGAAGACGTCCGGCTGACCGAGCCGGTTGAGGATGCCGGCGGCCGGGAGCACCGCGACCGGGAGCTGGAGCGAGCGGCCCATCTTCTGGAGGCCGCCGTAGAAGGTGTGCCACCACGCGGTCTGCGGGGCTGTGGCGCCTGCCGAACTCATCCTTCGCCCTCCGAGAGCAGTTGCCGGCCGCGGGCCCCCGGGGGGACCTTCGGGCAGGGCCAGGAACACCCGGGGCTCTTCCTGCGTTCATCGGAGTACACATATATTGGTGTAGACCACTTTGGGACGCAGGCCGCGAGCACCGGGAGCACGAACCCCGCTGATCGTCATCCTCGGACGGCGGTCCGGGGCATGCGCGCCGGAATGGGCCAAAAGTGGACTAACGTGGCATATCGCTCCGGATCGGGTCATGCTGGTCGCGCTGCCGGGCAGCACGACACGGCATGACGCGGTACGACCGTCGGCTGACCTCGCGTCAGCACCGAACCGGACCCATCACCCCCCGACCTCCGGCCGGGGACGGCAGCACAGCGCACGACGGCACCCGGCAGAGCAGCCGACGGGCCGAGACAGAGGGAGAAAGCAATGGCCAGCAAGGCTGAGAAGATCGTCGCCGGTCTCGGCGGCATCGACAACATCGAAGAGGTCGAAGGCTGCATCACCCGCCTGCGCACCGAGGTCAAGGACGCCTCCCTCGTCGACGAGGCCGCGCTGAAGGCCGCCGGCGCCCACGGCGTCGTCAAGATGGGCACCGCGATCCAGGTCGTCATCGGCACCGACGCCGACCCGATCGCCGCCGACATCGAGGACATGATGTGAGCTGAGCCCACCAGGCTCACCACCCCTCGGCCCGCCCGCCCCCGTGGCCGGCGGGCCGAGGCACGCCCGGACCCGGACGCGGCCCGGACGCACCCCGGGACACCGCCCGGACGCACCCCGGACACGGGCCGGACGGGCACGGCGCCACAGCCCCTCCGGGCGGCCCCCACCACCCGTTCGGACCCCCGCCACCGCCCGCCCCGCCCCCCGGCCACCGCCCGCCCCGGGCGCACCCGGGACTCCACGGGGCGTACCCGGACCACCCGCCGAAACCGGCTACGCTCGGTGCCTATGTCACGCATCGACGGCCGCACCCCCGACCAGCTCCGCCCCGTCACCATCGAACGGGGCTGGAGCAAGCACGCCGAAGGCTCCGTCCTCATCTCCTACGGCGACACCAAGGTGCTGTGCACCGCCAGCGTCACCGAAGGCGTCCCGCGCTGGCGCAAGGGCAGCGGCGAAGGCTGGGTCACCGCCGAGTACTCCATGCTCCCGCGCGCCACCAACACCCGCGGCGACCGGGAGTCCGTCAAGGGGCGGCTCGGCGGACGCACCCACGAGATCAGCCGGCTCATCGGCCGCTCGCTGCGCGCCGTCGTCGACCACCGGGCGCTCGCCGAGAACACCATCGTCCTCGACTGCGACGTCCTCCAGGCCGACGGCGGCACCCGCACCGCCGCGATCACCGGCGCCTACGTCGCCCTCGTCGACGCCGTCGCCTGGGCGCGTGACAAGAAGATCCTCCGCGCCAAGGGCCAGCCGATCACCAGCGGCGTCAGCGCCGTCAGCGTCGGCATCATCGACGGCGTCCCGATGCTCGACCTCCCGTACGAGGAGGACGTCCGCGCCGAGACCGACATGAACATCGTCTGCACCTCAGACGGCCGCTTCGTCGAGGTCCAGGGCACCGCCGAGGGCGCCCCGTTCGACCGCGCACTGCTCGACCGGCTCCTCGACCTCGGCACCCTCGGCTGCGCCGAACTCGACGAGATCCAGCGCAAGGCCCTCGGCTCCCTCGAAGGCTGAGGTCTCGGTTCCGCTTCGGTTCCCCGAAACCCCCGGGCTCCGGCCTCGGTCGCTGTACAGGCCGGGTCCGGAGCCCGTACGGTTCCCGCAGCACCCGGTTGCGGGAACCGTGCACCCTCGGCGCGCGTCCTTCCCTTCCGGAAACCCGCGCACCGAGGAGGACCGGATGCCCCAGAGCATCGCCCGCCCCACCATGCTCGCCGTGGCCGGCCTGATCGCCATCCTCCCGCTCAGCGCCGTGAGTTGCGCGGCCGCCCAGAAGGCGCTCGACTGCGGCAACACCGCGGTCAAGATCACCGGTGACATCACCGAGGTCAGCAACGCCTACAGCAACGCCAGCAACGACGCGGCCGCCGCCGGGCAGGCGCTGCAGAAGCTCAAGAACGACCTCGACCAGCTCGGGAAGAACTCCAAGGACACCGACGTCTCCCAGGCCATCACCGACCTCTCCACCCAGGTCGACAAGGTCCAGCAGGCCGTCAACAACAAGCAGGTGCCGGACCTCAAGCCGCTCGGCGACGCCGCCTCGAACCTCACCAAGGTCTGCACCGGCTGACGTCCGGTTAGGGTGGTTTCATGACCACCCGACTCATCCTCGCCACCCGTAACCAGAACAAGGTCGTGGAGCTCCGCGACATCCTCGGCAGCGCCGGCCTGGACGTCGAACTGGTCGGCGCCGACGCCTACCCGGAGATCCCCGACGTCCGCGAGACCGGCGTCACCTTCGCGGAGAACGCGCTCCTCAAGGCCCACGCCCTCGCCCGGGCCACCGGCCTGCCCGCCGTCGCCGACGACTCCGGCCTCTGCGTCGACGTCCTCAACGGCGCCCCCGGCATCTTCTCCGCCCGCTGGGCGGGCAAGCACGGCGACGACCGCGCCAACCTCGACCTGCTGCTCGCCCAGCTCTCCGACATCGACGCGGTCCACCGCGGCGCCCACTTCTTCTGCGCCGCCGCCCTCGCCCTCCCCGACGGCACCGAGCGGGTCGTCGAGGGCCGCCTCCTCGGCACCCTCCGCACCGAGCCGTCCGGCGACGGCGGCTTCGGCTACGACCCGATCCTCCAACCGCTCGGCGAGACCCGTACCTGCGCCGAACTGACGCCGGCGGAGAAGAACGCCATCAGCCACCGCGGCCACGCCTTCCGCGCCCTCGCCCCGGTGGTCCGGGACCTGTTGGGCTGACGGCACCGCAGGAACGGCGAAGGCCCGCCCCGGAGATCACTCCGGGGCGGGCCTTCGTTTCAAAGGCAAGTGCGGCCTGAGGGACTCGAACCCTCACGGGATTCCTCCCACGGGCACCTAAAACCCGCGCGGCTGCCGATTACGCCAAGGCCGCAAGGCCTTCAGTCTAGGGGCTTGTCGAGGGCGGGGACAGCGACATTCCCGGGCGGGATGCCGTCCCGGTCGCGGTGTGCGGCGGGCCGCTCCCGCCGGTTCTTGTTCCGTCCGCAGTAAGTGTCGGTGACGGCATGGCAGTTCGGGCAGAGCAGGCGGAGGTTCTCCGGCCTGTTGTCGGACCAGTCGCCGTTGATGTGGTCGACTTCGAGCGTGAGGGGTCGCCCCTGCCACACGGGGCCGGTGCCGCAGCCCGTGCACGACTCCGGCCGGCCGAGCTCGGCCAGGGCCAGGCGGATGCGCGAACCGGGCAGCCGTTTGGCTTCCCGGGGGCGCTGCACGAGGAGTTGCTCGGGCGGGATCCTGGCCGGGGAGCGCCTGCCCCGGTGGTGCGCCTGGCCGGTGAAGTGCGAGGTGTCGATGCCGAGCGCCCTGATCCGCCGGCCGATGTGCGCCTGGGTGCCCCCGGCCTGACGCAGGTGGAGGTGGCGCACCACCCCCGCCACGCTCTGCGAGACGGCGACGGCCTCTTCGAGGAGTTCGCGGGTGTAGACGCTTCCCGCCGGCCGGAAGTGCGACGTGTCGACGTCGAACTCGGTCAGTTTGAGGCGCAGGTACTTGCGGCGGTCCTTGTTCGGCTCCTTGCCGAGTGCGATCAGCATCTCGTCGAGCGAGGCGGCGGTCGCCGCGAGGTCCGTGAGCAGCTCGCGGGTGTATCTGGTGACCGGCATGGTTGTCCCCCTTCGGGCGTGTGGGCCCGTCCCCCGTGTGGGCGAACGACCGGCCGGTCGTCCGGTCACGGGCTCACCACCAGTACGTGGGGTAGCGGCGGTTGCGCAGGCGGGCGGCGGCGAGGCCGGTGAGGGTGAGGAGGGCGGCGGCGAGGGCCAGGAGCGGGAGGAAGTGGCGGGGGTCCGGGGAGGTGAGGGTGACGATGACGGCGGTCGCGGCGGCGGGGGAGTGCGGGGTGCGGGCGAGGGTCATGACGCCGAGGGCGAGGCCGCCGGCGATGGCGGCCGACCAGTAGGCGGGGGTGGTGAGGGCGAGGACGGCGTAGCCGGTGAGGGCGGAGAGCAGTTGGCCGCCGATGACGCTGCGGGGTTGGGCGAGGGGGAGGTCGGGGGCGCCGGCGATGAGGGCCATGGAGGCGGCGAGGGGTGGGATGAGCAGGGGGTGTTCGGTGAGGGTGCCGAGGGCGGCGAGGAGGAGCAGGGCGGTGACTGCGGTGGCCGTGGAGGCGAGGACGGCGGTGGCGGCGGGGCGGGCGGGGGCTCGGCTGGGGAGGGGCACGGCGGCGGCTTCCTAACGCTTGTCATTGACTTGTAGCGTTAGTTTGCTCGGCTTGGCTAGCGGATGGCAAGCCGCGTTACCGTTAGGTATGGGTATGGGCAGGGATGTGGTGGAGCACGGTGCGGTCGACGGGATGCCGGTCGACGGTGAGCACGTGGCGCTGGACCTGGTGAACAGCACCTTCGTTCGGGGCGGCCTGCGCGGCCACCTGGTGGACGTGCTGGTGGAGCCGGCGGATCTGGCGGCCTGGGTGGAGCGGCATGCGGACGGGCTGGATCCGGCGAGCGCGCCGGCCGGGGAGCTGGGTCCGGCGGAGCTGGCGGCCTTCCGGGAGCTGCGGCGGGCGCTGCGGGCGGTGCTGACCGCGGTGGTGGCGGGCGAGCCGGCGGCGGAGCCGGACGTCGCGGTGGTGAACGAGGCGCTGCGGGCGGCTCCGGGGTGGGCGGAGCTGCCGCCGGGGGCGGTGGGGCGGGCGGTGCCGCGGAGTCTGGCGGGGGAGCGGGGGAGGGTGCTGCTGGCGCGGGTGGCGCAGGCGTCGGTGGAGTTGCTGACGGGGGAGCGGCGGGAGTCGGTGAAGGCGTGTCCGGCGCCGGGCTGCATCCTCTTCTTCCTGCAGCAGCACGCGCGGCGGGCGTGGTGTTCGACGTCCTGCGGGACACGGGTGCGGGTGGCCCGGCACAGCCGCCGACGTGCGGAGGAGTGAGCGCCGCGGCGATCCGGGACGTGGTCCGGAGGGGGGCCTGGCTGACCGTCGACAATCGGCCGTTCGACCGGCGATGTTGGGGAATTGATTACCAATTGGTACAGACCTATTGACCTATGTGGTTCAGACCACATAGCTTCAGCGCCAATCTGCTTTCCCCCACTGTGCGTGCTCCCCCACAGGCACGCGCCGGCACTCTGCCCGGAGGACCGAGTGTTGATCCGATCCACGGCTGAGCGGCGTCCCACCGCTGCTCGCCGTTCCACGAGCCCGGCGGCCCGCGCCGGCCTGGCCTCGCTGGCTGCCGCCGCCATGGCCGGCCTGCTGGTGGCCACGCTGGGCGCGGCGCCCTCCCAGGCGTCCGCCACCGTCGACAACGCGGCCTGTCGTCCGGACGGTCAGTACGCCACGCCCGGCGTCGACGTTCCGTACTGCAGCGTCTACGACACCAACGGCCGCGAGAAGATGGGCGCCGATCACCAGCGCCGCATCATCGGCTACTTCACCGGCTGGCGTACCGGCAAGGACGGCACCCCGCCGTACCTGGTGAGCGACATCCCCTGGGACAAGGTCACCCACCTCAACTACGCCTTCGGCCACGTCGGTTCCGACAACAAGCTGTCGGTCGGCACGGACAACGACAAGAACGAGGCCACCGGGATCTCCTTCCCCGGCGTGCCCGGCGCGGAGCTGGACCCGTCGCTGCCCTACAAGGGTCACTTCAACCTGCTGACGAAGTACAAGAAGCAGTACCCGAACGTCAAGACCATGATCTCGGTCGGTGGTTGGACCGAGACCGGCGGGTACTTCGGGGACGACGGCAAGCGCGTCAACTCCGGCGGCTTCTACTCGATGACCGTCAACCCGGACGGCAGCGTCAACCAGGCGGGCATCGACTCCTTCGCCACCTCGGCCGTCGACTTCATCAAGAAGTACGGCTTCAACGGCGTCGACGTCGACTACGAGTACCCGACCTCGATGAAGGACGCGGGCAACCCGCTGGACTGGCAGCTCGCCAACAGCAAGCGCGGTTCGCTGGCCAAGGGCTACGCCGCCCTGATGAAGACGCTCCGCGAGAAGCTGGACCGGGCGGGCGCCACCGACGGCAAGCACTACCTGCTCTCGGTCGCGGCCCCGTCGTCCGGCTACCTGCTGCGCGGCATGGAGACGTTCCAGATCGCGCAGTACCTGGACTACGTCAACATCATGTCGTACGACCTGCACGGCGCCTGGAACAAGTACGTCGGCCCGAACGCCTCGCTGTTCGACGACGGCAAGGACGGCGAGCTGGCGGCGGCCAACGTCTACGGCACCGGCCAGTACGGCGGCATCGGCTACCTCAACACCGACTGGTCGTACCACTACTTCCGCGGCGCGATGCCCGGCGGCCGGATCAACGTCGGTCTGCCGTACTACACCCGCGGTTTCAAGAACGTGGTCGGCGGCACCAACGGCCTCTGGGGCACCGCCTCGGCGACCACCTGCCCGGTCGGCTCCGGCCTGACCGCGTGCGGTGACGGCGCGGTCGGCATCGACAACATCTGGAACGACAAGGACGACGCGGGCAAGGAGTCCCCGGCCGGGTCGAACCCGATGTGGCACGCCAAGAACCTGGAGAAGGGCATCCTGCCCGACTACCTCTCCAAGTACGGCGTGAAGGACACCGCGCTGACGGGCACCTACGCCCGCAACTACAGCTCCGCCCTGGTGGCGCCGTGGCTGTGGAACGACGCCAAGAAGGTGTTCCTCTCCACCGAGGACGAGCAGTCGGTGGGCGCCAAGGCCGACTACATCGTCAACCAGGGCGCCGGCGGCGCGATGATCTGGGAGCTGGCCGGCGACTACAAGTGGGACGCGGCCGCGAACGGCGGCAAGGGCCAGTACGTCCCGGGCAACACGCTCACCTCGCTGATGTACGACAAGTTCAAGGCGGCCTCGCCGTACGGCGCGATCCGCTCGACGACGGCGCTGCCGCAGCAGACCCTGCCGATCGACGTGTCGTTCACCAACTTCGCGCTGGGTGACTCGAACTACCCGATCAACCCGAAGATCCACATCGTCAACAACTCGACGCTGACCCTGCCGGGCGGCACCGAGTTCCAGTTCGACTACAGCAACTCGGCCCCGGGCAACGCCAAGGACCAGTCCGGCTTCGGCCTGACGGTCATCAAGCAGGACCACACCGGGTCGGGCAACGTGGGCGGCCTCAAGGGCACCTACAACCGCGTGTCGGTCAAGCTGCCGGGCTGGCAGTCGCTGGCGCCGGGTGCGTCGATCGACATGGACTTCACCTACTACCTGCCGGTCTCGACCCCGTCCAACTGGACGGTCAACGTGGGCGGCACGCTGTACGGCCTCAAGGGTGACCTGACCCGCGGTGCGGTGAACGGCGGCACGCCGACCCCGACCGTGACGCCCACCGTGACGCCGACGGTCACCCCGACCGTGACGCCCACCGTGACCCCGACCGTCACCCCCACGGTGACGCCGACCGTCACGCCCACCGTCACGCCGACCGTGACCCCGACCACCGGCACCTGCGCCGCTGCGCCGAGCTGGGACGCGGCCACCACCTACGCGACGCCGACCAAGGTGTCGTGGAAGGGCCACTACTACCAGAACAAGTGGTGGACCAAGGGCGACGACCCCGCCGCCAGCGGCGCGTGGGGAGTCTGGAGCGACCTCGGGGCCTGCTGATGACAGCGGTCTCCTGAGGTGAGAGACGGCGGTGGCGGTGCACCCGGTCGGGGGGTGCGCCGCCACCGCTGCGTCGTGCCCGGGGGCGCCCCGGGGCCCGGCCCCGGCCGCTACTTCTCGATGTCGCCGCGCATCCCGGCGAAGAGGGCCGCGGCCTCGGCGGGGGTGCTCTTCGGGAACAGGGCCACGCCCGCCGTGGAGGCGTCGGACCAGCCGCAGAGGACGTCGGTGGTGGGTGCCGCCGGAAGCTGCAGGCACTCCAGCGAGCCGCCGAGCGGGCCGGCCGCGTACGGGACGCCGGAGGTCGGGTCGCCGGTGGAGCCGTGCTGCTGGGCGTAGTCGATCAGACCGCGCCAGAGGTGCTCGCGGCGCTTGGCCGGGTCCTCGGGGACGTTGTCGACGGCGACCAGCAGGATCCGGCGGCCGGAGGTCTGTCCGGCGCGGTCGTAGTTCGCGACCACCAGGTGCATGCCGTCGCGCATCTCGCCCGGGTCGACGGGGACGTCGGAGACGGCGTCCGGGCCGGTGGTCCTGGCCAGTCCGCCGGCCGTCCGGGTCTCGACGACCTGGCGCTTGCCGGTCGGCGCGGTCGGCGCGGTCGGCGAGGTCGGCGCGGTCGGCTTGGCGGAGCCCGGGGACGGCGCGGTGGCGGTCGGCGGCGCGGTGGGCCGAGCGGTGGTCGACGCGGTCGGGGCGGCGGGCTGCCCGGCAGACGGGGTGCTCACGGGCTCGGTGGTCGGCCTGGTGGGCGGCGGCGGCACGGCACTGTCGTCGTTCTCCGGTCCGCAGGCGCTCAGTGCGAGGACGGCGGCGACCGCGCCGACGACGGCGAGGCGGGTGACGGAACCGGATCTGGCGCTCTGCACGGCTCACTCCAGGGGCGTGGCGGGACCCGGGCGGCGGGCCCGGTGAGCAGCACGCTAGGGCCCGCCGCGGACCGCCCGACAGGGCCTTCGCGGAGTGGGGACAGCACCGGGACGAGGCGGTGACGAAGCGGGCCCCGCCGCGTCCCGGTGCGGTGCGCGGTCTCAGGCGGTCTCGACCTTGAGGTCGCGCAGCAGCTTGGCCACGTGGCCGGTCGCCTTGACGTTGTACAGGGCGTGCTCGACCTTGCCGTGCTCGTCGACGATCACGGTGGAGCGGATCACGCCGGTCACGGTCTTGCCGTACAGCTTCTTCTCGCCGAACGCGCCGTACGCCTCCAGGACCTTCTTCTCCGGGTCGGAGAGCAGGGTGACCTTGAGGTCCTCGGCTTCGCGGAACTTGCCGAGCTTCTCCGGCTTGTCCGGCGAGATGCCGATGACGTCGTACCCCGCGCCGGCGAAGACCTCCAGGTTGTCCGTGAAGTCGCACGCCTGCTTGGTGCAGCCGGGGGTGAGCGCGGCGGGGTAGAAGTAGACGATCACCTTGCGGCCGAGGTGGCCGGCGAGGGACACCTCGTTGCCGTCGGCGTCGGACAGGGTGAAGGCGGGCGCGGTGTCGCCGGGCTGGAGACGCTCACTCACGGGGTTTCTCCTGGTGCTGGACGGGCGGTCGTACCACGGCCAACTTACCCCCGTTGGTGGGTGGGGCCGCGCGGGGCCGCCCGTCAGCTGACACACTGGGTCAGTCGTAGGAGCAGGACAACATCAGTGAATGGGGTGGCCCGAGTGGGCGAGGCGAGCAGTACGGACAAGTCGGTGCGGACGACCGCTCAGATCGAGGCGGACATCTCCCGGACCCGCACCCAGCTGGCGGAGACCCTGGACGAGCTCGCCATGCGGGTCCACCCGACCACCATCTCCGCCCAGGTGAAGGCGAAGGCCGTGGCCACGGTCGAGGAGAAGGCCGGCCGGGCGTACGTGGCGGCCAGCGGGCTGGTCGAGCAGGCCCGGGCGCAGTTCGTGGACGAGAAGGGCCGGCCGCGCAAGGAGCGGATCGTCCCGGCCGCGCTGGTCGGCGTCGGCCTGGTGCTGCTGGTCGCCTCGGCCCGCAAGCGCCGCAAGGGCTGAGCGGGGCCGGGAGGCCGATCGACGTGGGCCGGGCACGGTTGTGCCCGGCCTCCCGCCTGTCGGGCTGCCGGCTGCCGGGCCGACCTCACACGGCGCGCCCGGGAGCGGTACCTTCGGGATCGTGAGTACGAACGACGAACCGACCCAGCTGTCCCGTTCCGCCGTGAGCGACGTGCCGCGTCACGACCGGCTGGGCGAGAAGCTGCCGATCAAGATGCTGCACGACCGGGTGCTGGTGAAGACCGAGATCGGCGAGGGCGAGCGGCGCTCGACCGGCGGCATCCTCATCCCGGCCACCGCGGAGCTGTCCAAGCGCTGCGCGTGGGCGGAGGCCGTCGCCGTGGGGCAGAGCGTCCGCTCGGTGGAGCCGGGGGACCGGGTGCTGTACGACCCGGAGGACAAGCTGGAGGTCGAGGTGCGCGGCGCGACCTACGTGCTGCTGCGCGAGCGGGACCTGCACGCGGTGGCCGCGATGCGTTTCGGCGACACCGAGGGATCGACCGGGCTGTACCTGTGAACCCCTGACCTGCGAACTTCTGACGCGGAGCCCCTGACACGGGGTCCGCGGCGCGGGGCTCCGGACGCGGGGCTCCGGGCGGGCCGTCACGCCGTGGGCGTGGCGGCCCGCCGTGCTGTTCGGGGCCGGTTCCCGCCGGAGGCGAGTCGGCCGGAGGAACGGCCCGTCAGGCGGGTGGCCGGTCGGCGGGCGGCGGGGTGTCGGGCTGGGGCCGGCCGGTCGTGGTGGGGGGACGTCCGGTCGCGGGCGGCCCGGTCGTGGCCGGCCCCTGGGTGGGCGGTGTGGTCGGTTTGGGCTGCTCGGTGGGCCGGTCCGTGGTGGGCCGGGCGGTCGGCGAGGACTGTGACGGCTCGGGTTCCCGGGTGGTCGGGGTGATCATGGTCGGCTGGGCGGGTTCGGTGGTGGGCTGCCCGGGTTCCTCCGTCGGCCGGGTGGTGGCGGTGGGCCGCTTGGGAGGGGTGGGCACGGACTGTCCGGGGCCGGTGCCGCCCGCGCCGCCGGTGCCGCCGCTTCCGCCCGTGGTGTCGGTCCCACCGGTCCCACCGGTCCCACCGGTCCCGCCGGTCCGGCCGGGCGCGGTGTCGGCGGAGGGCGACGGCGAGGCCGAGGCCGAGGCGGTGGCGGTGAAGGTGGGGGTCGGGCTGCCGGTGGGCCTGGTGTTGCCGCCGCTGGGCCGGAGGTCGAAGGACTGGACGACGGTGCCGTCCAGGACCTCGCTCATGTAGGCGGTCCAGATCTCGGTGGGGAAGGCGCCGCCGTTGATCCGGGTGTAGCCGGCGGTGCCGGCCAGGGGTTCCTTGGCGTGGGTCTTCGGGTTCTCCCGGAAGAGGCCGACGGTGGTGGCGAGTTCGGGGGTGTACCCGGCGAACCAGGCGGACAGGTTGGAGTCGGTGGTGCCGGTCTTGCCGGCGGCGGGCCGGCCGAGGTCGAGGGCGGCGGCGCCGGTGCCGCGCGGGCTGACGACGTCGCGCAGGACGTCGGTGACGGCGTCGGCGGTGCCCCGGTCGACCGCCGTGGTGGGTGCGTGCTCCGGCATCCTGGGGACGTCGACGGAGCCGGAGCCGGCGTTGACGCGTTCGAGGGCGCTCACCGACCAGGGGGTGTACGCCTCGCCGTGGTTGGCGAGGGCGGCGTAGACGCCGGCCAGGTCGAGGGCGCTGGGGGTGGCGGTGCCGAGGGTCATCGAGGTGTTGGCGGGGTCCAGGCCGGGGACGTCGTCGGGGATGCCGAGTCGCAGGGCGGTGTCCCGGACGTGGGCGAGTCCGGCGTCGACGCCTTCCTGCGCGTACACCGAGTTGACGGACTTGACCATGGCCTGGCGCAGGCTGATGGAGCCGTAGTCGATGTCGTCCTCGTTGGGCGGCGCGTACGGGGTGGGGCCGTCGGTGACGGGGCGTTCGCTGGTGCCGTCGTAGTGGGTCTCGGTGGTGATGGGGAGCCCGTCGTCGCTGCTGCGGCCGGAGGTGAGGCCGGCGGCGAGGTCGATGGGCTTGAAGGTGGAGCCGATCTGGTTGTCCTGGCGCAGCGCGTCGTTGTAGGGCTGTTTGGCGTAGTCGGGCCCGCCGTAGGCGGCGACGACGCGGCCGGTCCCGGGTTCGACGGAGGCGCCGGCGACCCGGACGTCGGTGTCGGTGTCGGGTCGGGCGGTGGGGTCGAGCTCGTCGGTGAGCTGTTCCTGGACGGCCCGCGCGAAGGCGTCCTGCTTCTCCTGGTCGAAGGTGGTGGTGATGCGCCAGCCGCCGGCCTTGAGGGTGGGGGTGTCGATGATGCGGTGGGAGATCAGGTAGTTGTCGGCGACGCCGACGAGGTAGCCGGCCTGGCCGCGGAGTCCGCTGGTGGGCTGGGGGTCGACCGGGTCGGGGAAGGCGACGGCGGCGCGGTCGACGGCGGTGAGGAAGCCGAGCTGGACCATGCCGTCGAGGGTGTAGTGCCAGCGGGCGACGGCCCTCTCGCGGTTGGCGGGGGTGGCGGTCTTGACGTCGTAGGCGCTGGGTGCCTGGAGCAGGGCGGCGAGGTAGGCGCTCTGGGGGAGGGTGAGCTGGGAGACGTCGACGCCGTAGTAGGCGCGGGCGGCGCTCTGGATGCCGTAGGCGCCTCGGCCGAAGTAGCTGGTGTTGAGGTAGCCGGTGAGGATCTCGTCCTTGTCGCGCTGCTGGTCGACCTTTAGGGCGATGAAGAGTTCGCGGCCCTTGCGTTCGATGGTCTGGGTCTGGGTGAGGTAGTAGTTCTTGACGTACTGCTGGGTGATGGTGGAGCCGCCCTGCATGCCCTTGCCGGTGAGGGTGTTCCAGCCGGCCCGGACCATGCCCTTCAGGTCGATGCCCCGGTTCTGGTAGAAGGTGCGGTCCTCGGCGGAGACGACGGCGTGCCGGGTGTCGACGGGGATCTGTTCGATCGTCACGTCGGTGCGGTTGACGGCTCCGGTGCGGGCGATCTCGGTGACGCCGTCGGCGTAGAGGTAGATGTTGCTCTGGGCGACGGCGTGGGCGTTGGGGTCGGGCACGGGGACGATGACGTAGAGCGCGGCGAAGGCGCCGACGGCGAGCAGCAGGACGGCGGTGAGGGCGCCGAGGATGACCCGCCAGGTGGGCAGGAGCCGCCGCCAGAACGGCAGGGCGCGGCGGGCCTCGCGGCGGGCGGCCCGTCTGGCCTGGCGGCGGGTGCTCAGGGTCATGCCGAGATTATGTGCTATTTGATCGTCGATCAGGTGCTGACCGGGCGTCGGCCGGGTGCCGGAAAAACCGGGTGCGGCGGGTAGTTCGCGGCGGTACGGTGAAAGGTGCAAGCCATATGGCGCACCTGGTTCCGGCGTACGTGTTCCGCGTTCCGGCCCGGTGCGGTTCCGGTCGAGCTCCGCCGCCCGGCCCGGTACCCCCGGGGGACGGTGGTCGGGGCGGGTTCGGCGTGCGCCGGTGCGGTTCGGCACCGCCCTGCGCTCTGATTTGTCGACAAGGAGACAATATGCAGAAGGCTGTTCCCGTGGCGCCCCGCGCCACCCACCCGCCCGATCCCGACGGCACCCCCGCGGGCGGCGCGGCGCGCCTCTACGCGGCGATCGCCCGCGGCGCGTTCCGCCGCTTCTCCACCTACCGCGCCGCCACGCTGGCCGGCGCCTTCACCAACACCGTCTTCGGCTTCATCCTCGCCTACACCTTCCTCGCCCTCTGGCAGGCCCGGCCCGGCCTCGGCGGCTACGACCAGAGCGCCGCCGTCACCTACATCTGGGTCAGCCAGGCGCTGCTGGTCACGGTCGCCGTCTGGGGCGGCGGCTTCCAGGACGACGTCCAGGAGCGGTTCCGCAGCGGCGACATCGCCGTCGACCTGTACCGTCCGGTGGACTTCCAGGGCTGGTGGCTGGCCACGGACCTCGGCCGGGCCGCCTTCCACCTGCTCGCCCGCGGCGTCCCGCCGCTGCTGGCCGGCGCCCTGGTCTTCCACACCCGGATGCCCGAGGCCCCGCTGACCTGGGTGTTCTTCCTGATCTCGGTCCTGCTCGCGGTGGTGGTCAGCTTCGGGCTGAGGTTCCTCGTCTCGCTCACCGGCTTCTGGCTGCACGACTCCGAAGGGGTGCGCGCGGTGATGCTGGTGGTGGCGATGTTCTTCTCCGGGATGCTGCTGCCGATCGGGCTCTTCCCCGGAGTGCTCGGCGAGGTCGCCCCCGTGCTGCCCTGGGCCGCGCTGGTGCAGGTGCCGACCGACGTCTTCCTGGAACGGTCGACCGGTACCGGCCTGCTCGGCGCGTTCGGCTTCCAGCTGGCCTGGGCGCTGGTGCTGCTCGCGGCCGGCCGGCTGTTCCAGCTGCTCGCGACGCGCAAGGTGGTGGTCCAGGGTGGCTGAGCCGACCACGTCCCTCCCGGGCGCCGCGGCCACGGACACCGTGATCCGGGAGGCAGTGACCCGGGGTGCCGACCTCGGCGACGTCACCCGCGACACCCCGGCCGCCCGTACGGCGTGGGCGCTGCGCTCCTGGTGGCTCACCGCCGCCATGTGGACCAAGGCGATCATGTCCTACCGGGCGTCCTTCGTCCTGATGCTCGGCGCCAACGTCGTGGTCACCTTCCTCGACTTCGCCGTGGTGATCCTGATGTTCCGGCACACCGACACGCTCGGCGGCTGGACCCTGGCCGAACTCGGCTTCCTCTACGGCACCTCCACGCTCGCCCTCGGCCTGGCCAACCTGTTCGTCGGCTCCATCGACGCGCTGGGCGAGCGGATCCGGGCCGGCACGCTGGACACCATGCTGGTCCGGCCCGCGCCCGCGCTGGCCCAGCTCTGCGCCGAGCGGTTCTCGCTGCGCCGGCTCGGCCGGCCGCTCCAGGCGGTGGCGGTGCTCGGCTGGGCGGTGGCCGCGCTGGACGTCCACTGGACCTGGGACCGGATCCTGCTGGTGCCCGTCCTGCTGATCTGCGGCACCCTCATCTTCGCGGCCGTCTTCATCGGCTTCGCCAGCCTCCAGTTCTGGTGGGGCGAGGCCAAGGAGCTGCAGAACTCCTTCACCTACGGCGGCGCCACCCTGCTGCACTACCCGCCGACGATCTTCGCCAAGGAGCTCGTCGCCGGCGTCGTCTTCGGCGTGCCGCTGGCGTTCGTCAACTGGCTGCCCGCGTTGCGGATCCTCGACAAGCCCGATCCGCTCGGCCTGCCGACCGCCTTCCAGTTCGCCTCCCCGCTGGCCGCCGCGCTCGGCCTGGCCGCCGCCGGGCTCGCCTGGCGGGCGGGCCTGCGCGCCTACCGCGGCGCCGGCAGCTGAACCAGGCCGCCGGACCGGGCAGTCGATCCCGTCGGCCGAACGCGCCGAACGCGCCGAACGCGCCGGGCCCGGCAGCCGAACCCCACCCCCGTTCTGAGGACATCCCATGGCACTGATCGAACTCGACGACGTCCGCCGCACCTTCACCGTCCGCGCCAAGGTCGGCCGGCTCCGGCGGGAGAAGCGCGAGGTGCGCGCCGTCGACGGGCTGAGCTTCACCGTCCGGGCCGGCGAGTGCGTCGGCTACATCGGCCCCAACGGCGCCGGCAAGTCCACCACCATCAAGATGCTCACCGGCATCCTCGTCCCCACCGCCGGGCGGCTGCGCGTCGCCGGCGTCGACCCGGCCCGCGAGCGGGTCGCCCTGGCCCGCCGGATCGGCGTCGTCTTCGGACAGCGCACCACCCTCTGGTGGGACCTCCCGCTGCGCGACTCCTACGAACTCGCCCGCCGGATCTACCGCATCCCCGAGCACCGATATCGGGCCAACCTGGAACGCTGCGTCGAACTGCTCGACCTCGGGGCGCTGCTCGACACCCCCGTCCGGCAGCTCTCGCTCGGTCAGCGGATGCGCGGCGACCTCGCCGCCGCCCTGCTGCACGACCCGCAGGTGCTCTACCTCGACGAGCCCACCATCGGCCTGGACGTGGTCAGCAAGGGCAAGGTCCGCGAGTTCCTCCGCGAGGTCAACCGCGACCGGGGCACCACCGTGCTGCTCACCACCCACGACCTCACCGACATCGAGCAGCTCTGCGACCGGGTCATGGTCATCGACCACGGCCGGGTGGTGTACGACGGCGGGCTGGACGGGCTGCACGCGGCCGGCGAGAGCGAGCGGACCCTGGTGGTCGACCTCGCCGAGGCCCGTCCGCCGATCGAGGTGGCGGGGGCCCGGGTGGTGCGGGTCGAGGGCCCGCGCCAGTGGCTGGCCTTCCCGGCGCAGCAGAGCGCGGCCCCGATCGTCGCCGCCGTGGCCGAGCGGTACCCGCTGGTCGACCTGTCGGTGCGCGAGCCGGCCATCGAGGACGTGATCGCCCGGATGTACGCGGAGGTCGCGATCGGCTGACCGTGACGGGACCGGCCCGTGGGCCTCCCCACGGGCCGGTTCGCGGGCCGGTTCGCGGGGCGGTCACCGGGGGCGGGCGTTCGACCGTACGTTCGCCACCCGTGCGCGCGTTCCTCTCCCGTCACCTGTCCGGGTGGCGGTCGTGACTCCGTGCCGCACAGCCGAGTTGACCTTGCATCGCCGGGCGGACCGTGGTCCGCCCGGCGCATGCTCGGCGATTAGCGCACCGGAGGGGCAGCGCCCGATGACCGTACCCGACGTGACCGTGGTGATCGCGGTCTACAACACCATGCCGTACCTGATCGCCTGCCTGGACTCGTTGGTCCGGCAGACCATCGGGCACGTGCGCATGGAGGTGGTCGCGGTCGACGACGGTTCGACGGACGGCGGAGGCGCCGTGCTCGACGACTACGCGGCCCGCCACCCCGGGCTGTTCCAGGTCGTCCACCAGGCCAACTCCGGCGGCCCGGCGGCCCCGACCAACCGCGGTCTGGCGCTGGCCCGCGGCCGGTACGTGCTCTTCCTCGGCGCCGACGACTGGCTCGGCGGCGAGGCGCTGGAGCGGATGGTGGCCGCCGCGGACGACTGGGAGTCGGACGTGCTGATCCCCAAGCAGATCGGGGTCAACGGGCGGCTGGTGCCGCAGGGCATCTTCGGCGGGACCTCCCCCTCGGTCGGCTTCGAGGACTCCGCGCTGGCCTGGGCGCTCGCCGACACCAAGCTCTTCCGGCTGGACCTGATCCGGCGCCACAACCTGGCCCGCAAGGAGGAGCTCAAGGTCTACTCCGACCAGCCCTTCACCCTCGCCGCGTGCCTGCGGGCCCGCCGGATCTCCGTCCTCGCCGACTACGACTACTACTTCCTGGTGCTGCGCGAGGACCGGGGCAACGTCACCCAGCGGGCCGGCGCGCTGGACCGGATCCGCGGCGTCGCGGCGGTGCAGTGGGTGGCGGCCGAGCTCGCCGCCCCCGGCGGCCAGCTGGACGCGATCAAGGCGCGGCACTTCGGCTGGGAGGTCCCGCAGCTGCTGCAGGAGGACTTCCTGCGGCTCGACGAGGGGCTGCAGGGCGAGATCTGCGGCGGCGTGGGCGAACTGGTCCGGCAGTTCGGCGCCCGCGAGGTGTACCACCGGATCACCGTCTCCGACCGGCTGCGCCTCGAACTCGCCGCCGCCGGCCGGGTGGACGCGGTCCGAGAGCTGATCGCGTACGAGGCGGAGCACGGCGATCCGCCGGTGGTGGCGGACGGGCGGCAGCGCTACGCCGGGTACCCGGCGTTCCGGGACGGCGGTCCGGGCCTGCCGGACGACCTGTTCCTGCTCGGGGAGGAGCCCGCGCCCGACGAGGCGCCGCAGCTCCGGCTCGTGCAGCAGCTCTGGCGCGGCGCCGTACCGGTCCAGGTGCGCCGCCGGCTTCGCCGCTACCCGGCCTGGCGCCGGTTCGCCGAGTCGGTGGCCGCCCCGGCCGCGGACCGGCCGGAAGGGGGACGGGGATGAGCCCGCTGGACATCCGCCCGACGGCCGGCGTGCCGCTCGACATCTGCGTGGTCGGCCTCGGCAAGCTCGGGCTGCCGCTCGCCGTCCAGTTCGCCGCCATGGGGCACCGGGTGACCGGAGCCGACGTCGCCCCACCGGTCGTCGAGGCCGTGAACCTGGGCAGGCCCCCGTTCCCCCGCGAGGCGGGGCTGGACGAGGCGCTCAAGCGGGTGGTGGCCGAGGGCCGGCTGTCCGCCACCACCGACACCACCGCCGCGGTCGCCCGGTCGGAGGCCGTCGTCCTGGTGGTCCCGCTGGTCACCACCGCCGAGGGCGAGCCGGACTTCACGCTGCTGGACGCGGCCACGGACGCCGTCGCCGCCGGGCTGCGCCGGGGCACCCTGGTCAGCTACGAGACCACCCTGCCGGTGGGCGTGACCCGGGGCCGCTGGGCGCCGCGCCTGGCCGCCGGATCGGGGCTGGTCCCGGGTCGGGACTTCGCGCTGGTGTTCAGCCCCGAGCGGGTCCGCACCGGCCGGGTCTTCGCGGACCTGCGCCGCTACCCCAAGCTGGTCGGCGGGATCGACCCGGCCGCCACCCGGCGCGGCGCCGAGTTCTACCGGGCGGTGCTGGACTTCGACCCGCGCCCCGACCTGGCCCGGCCCAACGGCGTCTGGGAGCTGGAGTCGGCCGAGGCCGCCGAGTTCGCCAAGCTCGCCGAGACGACCTACCGGGACGTCAACATCGCGCTCGCCAACCAGTTCGCCCGGTACGCGGACCGGGTCGGGGTGGACTTCGCGGCCGTCGCCGACGCCTGCAACTCCCAGCCGTTCAGCCATCTGCACCGGCCGGGTGTCGCGGTCGGCGGGCACTGCATCCCGGTGTACCCGCGGCTCTACCTGTGGAACGACCCCTCGGCGACGGTGGTCCGGGCGGCGCGGGCGGCCAATCTGGAGATGCCGGAGTACGCGGTCGGCGTGCTGGACGGCGCGCTGGCCGCGGGTGGGGCCGCGGGTGGGGCCGCGGGTGGGGGTGCGGGCGCGCGGCCGGGCGGCGAGGCGGGCGGCGGCGCGGCGCCGGGCGTCGGCGGGGTGGCCGGACAGGGGGTGCTGGTGCTCGGCGCGGCCTACCGGGGCGGCGTCAAGGAGACGGCGTACTCGGGGGTGTTCCCGCTGGTCGAGGCGTTGCGGGCGGCCGGCGCCCACCCGTACGTGTCCGATCCGCTGTACCGGGCGGAGGAGCTGGCCGCGCTCGGTCTGCCTCCCCACGAGGGCGAACCGGTGGTGGCGGCGGTGCTCCAGGCCGACCACCCCGAGTACCGCGAGCTGGCGCCCGCCGACCTGCCGGGCGTCCGGGTGCTGCTGGACGGGCGGCGGTGCACCGATCCGGACCGGTGGGCCGTGGGCGGAGTGCGCCGGATCGTCCTCGGGGGCGCGTGACGAGCTCCCGAGCAGGGGGGTCGCACCACGGACCCGGCGCACGTTTACCGGGCACGCCGTCCGCTCGCGCCGGGTAACGGGCAGACTGGCGGGGTGAGCGACGAAGCCTTGAGCGGGACGGGCCCCGGGGTCCGGTTCACCGCGGCCGACGAAGAGAAGACACGCGGCGTCCGCCGGATGAAGACCATCGCGACCGGCCTGCTGGCCTTCGCGACCCTGGTCTTCGCCCTGGCGACCTGGGCGGAGTCGGCCGGCGCCGGCGCCTGGGCCGGGTACGTGGCGGCCGCCGCCGAGGCGGGCATGGTCGGCGCGCTGGCCGACTGGTTCGCCGTGACCGCGCTGTTCCGGCGGCCGTTCGGCCTGCCGATCCCGCACACCGCGATCATCCCGACCAAGAAGGACGCGTTCGGCCGCTCGCTCGGCGACTTCGTCGGAGAGAACTTCCTCTCCGGCCAGGTCGTGCGCGGCCGGCTCGCGGCGCTCGGCATCGCCCGCAGGCTCGGGGAGTGGCTGGCCGCCCCCGGCAGCGCCGAGCGGGTCACCAAGGAGGCCTCGGCGGCGCTGCGCGGCGTGCTCGCGGTGCTCCGCGACGACGACGTGCAGGCGGTCGTCGCCGAGGCGGTGACCAGACGCGCGGCGGCCACCTCGGTCGCCGAGCCCGCCGGCCGGATGCTCGGCAAGGTGGTCGCGGACGGCGGGCACCACGGGGTGGTCGACCTGATCGCGGTCCGGGCGCACGACTGGCTGGCCGAGAACCACGCCGAGGTGGTCGACCGGGTGACCCAGAAGACCCCCGGCTGGACGCCGAAGTTCATCGACCATCAGGTCGGCGAGCGGGTCTACAAGGAGCTGATGCGGTTCGTCACCGACATCCGGGACGACCAGGAGCATCCGGCGCGCGGCGCGATCGACAACTTCCTCGCCGACTTCGCCACCGAGCTGCAGACCGACCCGGAGACCATCGCCCGGGTCGAGCGGGCCAAGGCCGACCTGCTGGCCCGCCCCGAGGTCCAGGACCTGATCGCCTCCACCTGGGCCGCCGTCCGCTCGCTGGTGATGAACGCCGCCGAGGACGAGGAGAGCGAGCTGCGCCGGCGCATCCGCGAGGGCGTGCGGACCTTCGGTGCGCGCCTCGCGACGGACGCGAAGCTCCAGGCCAAGGTGGACGGCTGGCTCCAGGACGCCGCCCAGTACCTGGTCGACACCTACCGGACCGAGATCACGTCGATCATCTCCGAGACGGTGGCGGGCTGGGACGCGGACGACGCCTCCCGCAAGATCGAGGCGAACGTCGGCCGGGACCTCCAGTTCATCCGGATCAACGGCACGGTGGTCGGCGCCCTGGCCGGCCTGGTGATCCACACGGCCGCGGTGGCCCTCGGCGGGTGAGCCGGGCGCGGCGTCCGACGGCGCGCGGGGTGGCGGGGCGGCTCGCCGTCGCCCGGGCGGGCCGGCCGCCGCGCCCCGCCGGGCCCGGCGGGGGAAGCCTGCCGGGCACCCGCCGCGGTGCTCTGCCTATCCTTGCGTGCACCGCTTGATACACGCGTAGAGGAAGAAGGGCACCACCGTGGTCCAGCCGGACGGAAGTCGGATCGGAACCCCCAGCAACACGGGCGGAGGACGCTCGATCGAAGCGTTCATCGCCGGAATGCCCAAGGCGGAGCTGCACGTCCACCACGTCGGGTCGGCCTCGCCGCGCGTGGTCGCCGAGCTGGCCGCCCGCCACCGCGGCCAGGCGAAGGTGCCGACCGACCCCGAGGCCCTCGCCGAGTACTTCACCTTCACCGACTTCGCGCACTTCATCGAGGTCTACCTGAGCGTCGTGGACCTGATCCGCGACGCCGAGGACGTCCGCGCCCTGACCTACGGCGTCGCCGAGGACATGGCCCGGCAGAACATCCGGTACGCCGAGCTGACCGTCACCCCGTACTCCTCGGTCAGCCGGGGCATCCCCGACGTCGCCTTCATGGAGGCCATCGAGGACGCCCGGGTGCGCGCCGAGAAGGACCTCGGCGTGGTGCTCCGCTGGTGCTTCGACATCCCCGGCGAGGCCGGTCTGGCCGCCGCCGAGGAGACCGCCCGGCTCGCTGTCGACCTGGCCCCCGAGGGCCTGGTCAGCTTCGGCCTCGGCGGCCCGGAGATCGGGGTGCCGCGCCCTCAGTTCAAGCCGTACTTCGACCGGGCGCGCGCGGCCGGCCTGCGCAGCGTCCCGCACGCGGGGGAGACCACCGGTCCGGAGACGGTGTGGGACGCGCTGCGGGAGCTCGGCGCCGAGCGGATCGGCCACGGCACCCAGGCGGTCGGGGACCAGGCGCTGCTCGACCACCTCGGCGAGCACCGGATCGCGCTGGAGGTCTGCCCGACCTCCAACATCGCCACCCGGGCGGTGGCGCGGATCGAGGAGCACCCGATCAGGCGGATGGTCGACGCGGGCCTGCTGGTCACCGTCAACAGCGACGACCCGCCGATGTTCGGCACCGACCTGAACACGGAGTACGCGGTGGCGGCCCGGCTGCTCGGACTGGACGAGGGAGGGGTCGCCGGGCTGGCGCGGAACGCGGTGGAGGCCTCCTTCCTGGACCCGGCCGGCAAGGCCCGGCTGACCGGTGAGATCGACTCCTACCTGGCGGGCTGGCGCCGGGGCTGACCCGCGCGCCCCCGCTCTCCGAGGCCCCGCCGGCGACCCGCCGGCGGGGCCTTCCGCGTCGTCACCCTCCCCGGTGGACGGTGAATGGTGCCACGGAGTGGCGCCAAAACACCTCGACATGGCGCCATTGATGTGCCATTCTCGTGCCATGGACCTCACGCCGTACGTCGACAACCTCCGGCGCGAGCTCGCCGCCGCCGCGGGTGCGGGCGGGGACGAAGCCCGGGCTCTGGCCGAGCGCCTGACCCTGCCGCTGGAGTCGGCCGCCCGGCTCACCCTGCTCCACGCCCTCTCCGCCGCCATGGGGGAGGTCACCCGGGAGCTGGCGCCGGGCTCGGTGGACGTCCGGCTGCGCGGACTGGACCCGGAGTTCGTCGTGACGGCGCCGTCGGCGGCGGAGCCCTTCCACGGGCCCGGGCCGGAGGGGCCGCTTCCGCCCGTGCCGCCGGCCGTCGCGGCCGGGGGTCCGTCCGGCGCCGCGGCGCCGGATCCGGCAGACGACGCCGGCACCGCCCGGATCAACTTCCGGCTCCCGGCCCACCTCAAGGCCCGGGTGGAGGAGGCCGCCGGACAGGAGGCCCTCTCGGTCAACGCCTGGCTGGTGCGGGCCGTCGCCGCCGCGCTGGAGCCGGGGCGGCCGGCCCGGCCCGAGGGGCAGAGCCGGCGCGACACCGGCCAGGCCTTCACCGGCTGGGTCCGCTAGCCGCCGGCCGCCAACCGCGGGCCGCCGGCGGTCCGTCACCCACCACCGGTCCACCCGCCGTCACCCGTCACCCGCCATCCATCACCCGCCGCCCGCCGCCGGCCGCCCGTCACCGGTCCACGCGTCGCCGTCGCCCGGCGCTGCCCGGTGCTGCCCGGTGCCGGCGTCGAGTCGGCCCGCAGCGTCGTCCGGACCGTCGAACCGGTCCGTGACCGGGTCGCCCCACCGGACCGCCGTGGGCGACCGCACGATCCGACCGTCCTGACCCGCCGCCACCGTCCCTGATGCGGAGAGAGCGTGACCGCCATGCCCTTAACGTCCACCGAGTCCGCGCCGCCCCCCGCGATCGCCGCGGTCGGCCTGACCAAGGCCTACGGAGGGAGGACCGTCCTCGACGGCATCGACCTGACCGTGCCGGAGGGCACCGTGTTCGCCCTGCTCGGGCCGAACGGCGCCGGCAAGACCACCGTGGTGGAGATCCTCTCCACCCTCGTCCCGGCCGACGCCGGGGCCGTCCGGGTGGCCGGCCACGACCTGGTCCGGGAGTCCGACGGGGTCCGCGCCGCGATCGGTGTCACCGGCCAGTTCTCGGCGGTGGACAACCTGCTCACGGCCGAGGAGAACCTGCTGCTGATGGCCGACCTGCACCACCTCCGCCGTCGGGAGGGGCGGGGGCGGGCGGCCGGGCTGTTGCGGCGCTTCGACCTCACGGAGGTGGCCGGGAAGCCGGTCGCCACCTTCTCCGGCGGCATGCGCCGCAAGCTCGACCTCGCCATGACCCTGGTCGGCGACCCCCGGATCATCTTCCTCGACGAGCCGACCACCGGGCTCGACCCGCGCAGTCGCCGGACCATGTGGGAGCTGATCGAGGGGCTGGTCCAGGAGCAGGGGGTCACCGTCCTCCTGACCACCCAGTACCTGGAGGAGGCCGACCGGCTCGCCGGTCGGATCGCCCTCCTCGACGGCGGTCGGATCGTCGCCGAGGGCACCGCCGAGGAGCTCAAGCGGCGCATCCCCGGCGGCCACCTGCGCCTGCGCTTCGCGGCCCCGTCCGACCTCAGGGCGGCAGCGGCCCTGTTCGACTACGCCAGCCCCGACGCCGAGGCGCTCACGCTCTCGATCCCCGGTGACAACTCGGTCGTCACGGTGAAGGCCGTCCTCGACATCCTGGACAGCGCCTCCGTCCGCGCCGAGTCGCTCACCGTCCACACCCCCGACCTCGACGACGTGTTCCTCACCCTCACCGCGGAGGGCGCCCGATGAGCACGACCTCCTACGCCGTCAGCGACTCCCTGACGATGCTGCGGCGCAACCTCAAGCACGCGCGGCGGTACCCGTCGCTGACCTTCGCGGTCGTGCTGATGCCGGTGATGATGCTGCTGCTCTTCAACTACGCCTACGGCGGTGCGCTGGGCGTCGGCATCGGCGGCGGCGAGTACATCGACTACGTGACGCCCGGCATCGTGCTGATGGCGGCGACGTCCGGGGCGCTGGTGACGGCGGTCGGCGTCTGTGTCGACAAGACCGAGGGCATCGTCAACCGGTTCCGGACGATGGCGATCTCGCGGGCGGCGTTCCTGACCGGGCACGTGGTCGGCAGCCTGATCCAGACCGTGCTGGGCCTGCTGCTCGTCCTCGCCGCCGCCTTCGCGATGGGCTTCCGGCCCGACGCCACCCCGGTGGAGTGGCTGGCCGCGGGCGGACTGCTGGTCTTCGTCATCCTCGCCCTGACCTGGTTGGCGGCCGGGATCGGTCTGGTCGCCAAGACGCCCGAGAGCGCGAGCAACCTGCCGATGCCGCTCCAGTTCCTGCCTTTCGTGGGCAGCGCCATCGTCCCGCCGGAGTCGATGCCCGCGGCCCTGCGGTGGTTCGCCGAGTACCAGCCGTTCACCCCGGTCATCGAGACCCTGAGGGGTCTGCTGATGGGTACCGCCATCGGTGCGAGCGCGCTCGTCGCCCTGGCCTGGTGCGTCGCCCTCACCGGGGTCGGCTACCTCTGGGCGCGCGCCACCTTCCGCCGGCCGCCGAGGCGGTAGCGCGGCCCCGGCGGTGCCCGGCCGGGTCCGGAGCGGCCGGGTCGGGAGCGGCCGGGCCCGGTGCCGCTTCGCCGGCGGGCCGGCCCGGGCGTCAGCGCGGGAGGCGGAGGGCGAGTCCGTCGAGGATGATCTCCAGGCCGTAGTCGAACTTGGCGTCGCGCATCTCGGTGGGGTCCGTGATGGCGGCGGTGGCCGCGGCGGCGGCGTAGGAGTCGGAGAGGAGGTCGTGGCCGGCCACGGCCTTCTGGGCGGTGGGCATCAGCCGGGCGACGAACTCGGCCTCGCTCTCGCCGCTGCGGGCCACCGCGGTCAGCCAGGCGGCCTCGGTGGTGCTCATGCCGATGACGTAGGCGAGGACGGTGTCCAGGCCGCGCGAGGCGTCGGGGAAGCCGGCCGAGGTGAAGAGCTCGGCGAGCCGTTCGGAGACGGCGACCAGGTTGGGGCCGAGGTAGGCGAGTCCGGCCTGGCCCAGGACGGACGCCAGCCAGCGGTGGCGCAGCGTGGCGGACCGGAAGGACCCGCAGGTCTCGATGACGGCGGCCCGCCATTCGGCGGGGTCGGTGGCCGGCACGGTGATCTCGCCGAAGACCTCGTCCACGGCGAGTTCCATCAGCTCGTCCTTGGTGGCGACGTGCCGGTAGAGGGAGGTCGCGCCCGCGTTGAGGCGGGCGCCGAGCTTGCGCATGGAGAGCGCCTCGATGCCGTCGGCGTCCAGCATGGTGATCGCCTCGCGGACGATCACGGCTCGGCTGAGCGCCGGCTGTTCGGGTTCGCGCTGCTGGCGGGCCCATACGGACGGGATCGGATTCGTCTTCGCGGCCATCGGCCGGTCCTCCCTCGGTGGGTCGGCGAGTTGTCCCTGCGTACACCGTGCGCATTCAGCGTACAGGGTTCGAACACTGCACACGGCGTTCGCAATTGCGCACGGCGTTAAAGGGTTGCGCACACCGTTCCATGATGCGTACAGTGTGCGCAACGGCGGAACAATGTACGCACCTCGGAGGGGAACATCCATGGAAGCCCGCAACCCACGTCGCTGGTGGATCCTGATCGTGCTGTGCCTCAGCACGCTCGTCCTGGTGGTCGACAGCATGGCGCTGACGGTGGCGGTGCCGTCGATGACCGAGGACCTGAAGGCCACCGCGCAGGACACGCAGTGGATCCTCGACTCCTACATCCTGGTCTTCGCGGGCCTGCTGCTGACCTCCGGAAGCCTGGGGGACCGGTTCGGCAGGCGGAAGGTGATGATCATCGGACTGCTGCTCTTCGGAGCGGCGTCGCTGGCGGCGACGCTCTGCAGCAACCCGGGTGAGGTCATCGCGAGCCGGGTGGCCATGGGTGTGGGTGGCGCGCTGATCATGCCGTCGACGCTGTCGATCCTGATCACGGTGTTCGAGGAGGACGAGCGCGGCAAGGCGATGGCGGCCTGGGGTTCCGTCTCCATGCTGGGCCTGGTCGGTAGCCCGGTGCTCGGTGGCGTGCTGATCGACCACTTCTCGTGGCACTCGATCTTCTTCATCAACGTGCCCGTCGTCGTGCTCGCCATCACCGCCGCGCTGGTCCTGATGCCGGAGTCCAGGGGCCCGTGGCAGAAGCCGGACCCGCTGGGCGCGGTGCTGTCGGCGGTCGGCATGACCGCGATGATCTGGTGGATCATCGAGATCCCGAAGCACGGCGCGTTTGGCGGCACCTCGCTGGTGACCCTCGCGGTCGCGGTCCTGGCGCTCGGCGGGTTCGTGGTCTGGCAGAACGTGGCGGCGGAGCCGATGGTGCCGCTGATGCTCTTCAAGAAGCGCAACTTCAGTGGTGGTTCGCTCTCCCTGACGCTGGTCCAGATCGGCAACGGCGGTCTGCTGCTGGTCCTCACCCAGTACCTCCAGTTCGTGCTGGACTACTCGCCGGTCAAGGCGGGCCTGGCCTTCGTGCCGATGGCGATCGCGGCCCTGGTCGGCAACGGCCTGGGCGCCGGTCTGGCGGCGAAGATCGGCAACCGGATGCTGGTGCTGGTCGGCATGCTGATGATGGCCGGGGCGTTCGTCCTGTTCAGCACGGTGGACGCGGCGACCGGGTTCGCCGTCCCGGCGACCGCCCTGGGGATCCTGGGGTTCGGCGCCGGTCTGGCGATGCCGGCCGCGGTCGGTGCGCTGATGGGCGAGATCCCGGCGGACAAGGCGGGCGTCGGCTCCGCGCTGAACGACACCATCCAGCAGGCGGGTACGGCGCTGGGCATCGCGATCCTCGGGTCGATGCTGGCCGGCGGCTACGCGGACAGGATGCCGAAGGGCTCCTCGGAGCAGGCGAAGCAGTCGATCGTCGGCGCCCTGGCCGAGGCCAAGGGGGACGCGGGCCTGGCGCACGCCGCCCGGGAGGCCTTCACCTCCGCCATGTCGACCACCTTCACGGTGAGCGCGGTGGGCGTGCTGGCGGCGGCCCTGGTGGCGACGATCGTGATGCGGGACAAGAAGACGGCCGAGCAGGCTCCGGCGGAGGACGCGGCCGAGCTGGCGGCCTGACCCCGCAGGAACCCGGGCCCGCAGGAACCCGGGCCCGCAGGAACCCGGGCCCGCAGGAACCCGGGCCCGCAGGAACCCGGGCCCGCAGGACGAAGGCCGAGGGCCGGCACCCGGAAGATCGGGTGACCGGCCCTCGGCCTTCTCCGTGCGGTGGTGCCGGGTCAGTTGACCGTGAGGTAGTCGACCCGGTCGTTCCAGCTGCCGCCGTAGGGGTAGCCCTGGGCGGAGAGGTCGTAGCAGCCCCATCCGAGGTAGAGCGACGGGTCCGGCTGGAGGGCGCGGTCGTCGTAGAGGGTCGCGCCGCTCGCGTTGTAGGCGCAGGCGGAGCTGGCCCGGTCCCGGAAACCCCAGTCGGACAGGTACTTGGTGCCGAACTGCGACCAGCGCAGGGCGGCACCCGTGTAGTTGGAGTGCTCCCAGATGCAGACCCAGCCCGAGGAGCAGTCCGCGTCGGTCAGTGAGGCTCCGGCGGCAGGCGCCTTCCGCGAGGTCTCGGCCGAAGCGGGATCGATGGTGGCGAGTGCCTGGTCGGCCTCGGCGATGCTGTCGTGGCAGTAGACGGCACCACCGGTCACCTCGGTGCAGACGCGGGCGCCGCCCCAACCCTGGGAAAGGTCGATCTTCTTGCCTCTATAGGTGGCGATCACGGGCTTGGACGGCCTTGCGTCCGTCGGATCCGCGGACTGCCTGACGTCGGTGGCCTGCGCAGACGCGTCTGCGGGTGCGGCCACGGCCGTCGGAGCCGCCAGCGCGAGTGCGCCGGCGACCGTGGTGACGGCAGCGAGCGTGCGGAATGTACGCACGGTCAACTTCCCCCCTGCTCGGTTGTGTCGGTTCGGTGCTGACACGACCCAACGCGGGATTCGCCGATCACACAATAGCTGCAGCGCAGTCCGGTCAATGGCTGACCGAATCGACTCAGGGGGTTGCTTCCTGGGGTGCTGCCTCACCGGGGGTGTCCACGATGCCCCAGGCGACGAGGGCCGCGGAGTCCACCTCGTCCCCGGATTTGCCCCACGGGCCGTCCTTGATCAGGACCGTGCGGGTACCGAGCAGACGCATCGTCTGGCGGTCGAAGATCCACTCGAAGCGTTCGCCGTTGTGGACGCGGGCCACGGCCACCCCGCGGCGGCCGGCGGCGTCGACGGCGTCGTCGACCGCCACCACACCGGGGATGCGGGCCGCCGCACGGTAGAGGGCGGCGCTCAGTCGCGGCGGCACGACCGTGCTGCGCAGGAGGTCGCCGATCGCGACGAAGGACTCCTGGTCGGGACCGGTGGTCGAGTCGGAACCGCGTCCGTGATCGCGCACGGCGTCGGCGTGGATCTTCCTGAGCAGCAACTCGGGGTCGGTCGGAAGGGTGGCCAGCAGGCGGTAGGAGGAGGACGTCAGGAGGGAGCCGTCGAGGGCGGAGAGCGGTTCGTCGGCGCCGGCGTGACGGGTCAGCCCGGGCCGGCTGCCGTCGACGGAGGCCCACTTCTCGGCTTCGGTGGTGGTGGTGCCGCGCCGCATCGTGCCGTCGGCGGACTCGCTGAGCGAGGTGGAGTGGCTGACGGTCCTGAGGTAGGTGTACTGGGCGTCCCGGACCGAGGGCTCGGGGCCGGACCAGGCGACCCGGGCGGCCCGGTCGAGGAGTTCCACGGAGGCCGCGGTGGCGGGGGGCGTCCGGTTCGCCGAGGCTCCGGTGCCCTGGGTGAGGGTCACCGCCATGAGGGTGGCGGCGGTGCCGACGGCGGCCACCAGGGCGAGGCCCCGCCAGCGGGAGGTCAGGGCGGCGAAGGGACGTGACCGGTCGAACTCGTCCAGCAGGAACTCGCGGCGGGCGGCCATCTGGTCGAGGGACGGGACCGGATGCGGGGGCGGGGGCAACAGGCGGGCCAGTTCGCGGCGCTCGCCGTGCTCGTCCCACCTGTCGTGGTCGGTGGATGCGGTGTTCATGGCCGGCTCTCCTGGTGGTGCCCCACGGGCTGACGGCTGGCGGCGAGGTGGTGGGCGCGGTCGTGCGGTGGCTCCGGCGGGTCCTCGGTGTCGACGATCCGGCGCAGCTTGTCCCGCACGCGGGAGAGTCGGGAGCGGACGGTGCCCACGGGTATGCCCAGGGCGCGGGCGGCCTCCGCGTAGCCCAGCCCGGACCAGACGACGAGGGTGAACACCTCGCGCTCGGGGGCGCCCAGCTGGTCGAGGGCGCGCACGGCGGCGGCGGCCGTGTTGGCGTCCGTGATCCGGCCGACCACCTCGTCGGCGAAGTCGGGGATCGGGTCGCGGCGGGGGAGGCGGGACATCGCCTCGCGGTGACGGCGCGCGGTGCGGGCCGTGTTGCGCAGGACGTTGGTGGCGATCGCCAGCAGCCAGGCACGGGGGTGCAGGACCTCGTCGCGGAGCTTCTTCCGCAGCCGCCAGGCTTCGAGGAAGGTCAGGGAGACGATGTCGTCCGCGAGGTCGCGGTCCCCGGTGGATCTGTAGGCGTGCGCGAAGACCGTGCGCGCGTGCTGATCGTAGAGCTCGGCGAAGACCTGGCGGTCGCCGGGCTGCGCCTGCTTACTGGACAAGGAGGACTCCACGCAGATCTGGTGTCCGCAGCGGGGGAGTGGTTCCAGGGAATGTTGAGGAGATGTGGACGACCGGTGCCTCCCGGGAGGCACCGGTCGCGCCGGAGCAGGTCAGACGTCGAACTCGCCGTTGCGGATGCCGGCGAGGAGGTCACGCCACTCGGCGAGGGTCAGCTCGGCTATGGAGGAGGGTTGGAGACTGCTCCGGACGTACACGGCCTCGGAGGTCACCGCCACCTCGGGGCAGTTGGTGGAATCGGCGCACGCAGACGGCCGGGTCCAGGCCAAGGGTTCCATAGCTCAGATTTCCTTCTTGATACGTGACACCAGATCGCGCGAATGTTCAACGGAAAGCGACCGATCGATCATCCGCTCTATGATCTGCCGATAGTTGTCGACCTGCGTGCGCTCGTGGAGAAACACCGGGCCGCCAACGGCATCGAGCTGAACGGTATCGAGGCGGGTGACCGGGCCTTGCGCATGGACGATGGCCTGGCCCGCGCCTTTGAAGCCATCCGCTTCAAAGGGGACCACTCGGACGGTCACGTGCGAGAGGTGGGAGAACTCAAGGATCCTTCCCAGCTGTCGCCGAGCGACCTCGCGTCCTCCGAATCGCATCCTGAGTGCGGCCTCGTGGACCACCGCTGTGTACGGGTGTGCATCCGGTTCCATGAGGATCTCGGAGCGGCGCAGACGGTTCTCCACCCGAGACTCCAAGAGGCGTGGCCTCAGCGGCGGATACGCCTCCTGGAAGATTGCCCTGCTGTACTCCTCGGTCTGCATGGCACCCGGAGGATGGCACACCTGGTAAGTCATCATGCCCTGGGCGAAGTGCTCAAGCTCGGAGGTATCGAGGAACCCGGTCGGCACGGATCCCCGGTACTCCTCCCACCAGCCCTTGTGTCTCTCCCCGGCCATCCGGGCGAGGGCGTCGATGTACTCGGCGTCGCCCTCCTCGTAGTCGGCGGCGAGCGCTCGAACACGATCGGGAGTGACGGGGTAATAGCCCTTCTCGATCTGTGTGATCTTCGTTCGGTCGAGGCCGAATAGGGCGGCAGCTTGGGAGGTCGTGCGGCCGGCGCAGTCTCGCATCTTGCGCAGCTCGATGCCCAACCGTTCCTGCCTGGCCGTCGGGATGGCGCGTGGTGGCATGGGTCAAGCATCTACACGGGTGGTCGATCAGTCCAGCCACAATCTGGTGGCACCTGTTTCCTGAATCTCGTGGCACATGTGAGTCAAAGTGCTCTACAGTCTGTGATGCACCGCTCACCGGACGGATTGTCATCAACGTCCCGGATCAGGGCAGTTGGTACCTGCTGCCCGGGCACCGAAGAGCACTCGTGCGCGGCGTCGCCATCGCCGCCGCGACCTTGCTCACGGCGACGCACCCCGTTCTGGTGTGCCCCACCTGCACCGCTGGGAGACTCCCCATGTGTAACCTCAACTCCCCTTCCCTCGCCATCGCCCGAGCCGCGCTCCGGGACGCCATGGTCCGCAGCGGGTTCCACCCCGAGGCCATCGCCGACGCCGAGCTCGCCCTCGCCGAACTGATCGTCAACGCCTGGCGGCACGGCCGGACCACGTCGCCCGTCGTCCTCGTCCTCGTTCTCGACCGGACGCTCCGCGTCTCGGTCGGCGACGACTCCTCCGACTTCCCCGAACGGCGAACGCCCGCCGGCCTCGCCGAGTGCGGCCGGGGACTCCAGCTCGTCGACGGCCTCACCCACCGCTGGGGGACCGAACCGCAGAAGCGCGGCAAGATCGTCTGGTTCGAACTGGATGCCGCCGCGTGAACCTCCCCACCGTTCCCGAGGGTTGGCCGCCGTGCTCGGGCTGCTGATCCTCGTCATCGCGGCAGCCGTCGTCGGCGCCGTCTGCCAGGTCCGCACCCAGGCCCTCCGTGATCGCCACCACGATCAGGACGCCTCCGCCCCCGAGCGGACCCGCATACCCGATTGACCTGCAGGCCCGCCACGTCCTGGGGCTCGTCCGGTTCACGCGCCCCCGCCGTCGGGCGGGGGCGCGCCGGTCGTTCAGCGGTGGCCGCCGGGTTCGGCGTCCGGGTGTGCCGTCGGATCAGGGGGTCGTGCAGACGGCGTACGCCCTGATGGACTCGTCGACGTTGTTGGTGTTGGTCCCGCGGACGATCCAGGCGCTGCCGCTCGGGTAGGAGTCGGTGAGGAAGATCCTGAAGGCGCTGGTCGTGCCGCCCCCACCGGTGGGCACCTGGCCGGACGGACAGAGCACGGCCGCCGACAGGTTCTGCCCCGGGTGCACGACGACCGAGTCGCCGGTGACCTGCGTGTGCGCGGACAGTAGGGACGCGTCGGCGGCGGCCTGGTTCCCGGGGACGACGACGGTCGGCTTCTCCTTCGGGCGGGCGGCCCCGCGGTCGTCGGCGGTGGCGATCGCGGCGCCTCCGACCAGGATTCCGACGGCGCCGAGCGCAGTCAGGGCGAGGGGGATCGTGCGGGCCATTCCGGCCTCCTGAGGTGTGGGCTTCGACCTGTGCCGACGAGGGCGGTGGCACCCTGCGCCGACTGCGATCAGTACCCGACCCGCTCCCGCCGCCGCCGTCGGGCGCGGCGACCGGCTACCCGAGCGGAGGAACACCGCCCCTCGGCCGGTCTAAGAACCCCTCACACAAGGAGCCACCGGACATGACTGCCCGCCATGTCGCGCTCGCCCCGGCATCGGCGAGGTGTGGGGGCGTGCGACTGCCCCCGAGGTGGTGCGGCGCGAGCTGTGGGAGGTCGAGGACGGGTGTGGGAGCGGATTCGAACCGCCGCCCTTCGAGGTCACGCAATGCCGGCTTTGCGTTCCGTCAGTTCGTAGAGCTCACGGTCCGGAGCCCGAAAGTGCAGGTACCGCTCACGTTCGTTCTCGCCGATCGGCCCTACCTCGACGCCCGCTTCGCGCAGATCCGCCGCCGCAGCGTCGAGATCGTCCACGAGGAAGCCGACGGACCGGGGCGCCCCCATCCCGCCGGGCGAGGCCACGGCGAAGGTCGACCCGTCGGGCAGTTCGAACAAGTCGGCCTCAACGCCGCCCACCTCAACACGGGGCAGGCCCAAGGTGTCGCCGAGGAAGTCGGCCATCTGAGAGCGGTCGGGTGTGGACGTGCCCGCGAAGACGAGGCCGAGGATGCGCATGCCGTCATACTCTCCCAACTCAACTACCCCAACGAATCATTTGGTTGAGCCCTCACAGCCGCCTCGCCGTGGCGGAGGGCTTCGGGCCCACCGCCACGGGCGTCGAACGGCGTCGGCACGTGGAGGCGGGCGGCCGACGGTCCGGCGACACCTGCGCCGCGCGCTTCAGCTCTCCTCCAGCACCGCCCGGATCACGTGCCGGGCGTTGGCCGCCATCAGCGGGTTGGTCTCCCGGTAGTACGGCAGCGCCCCCAGTGCCTGCGCGAGTGTCCGCCCCCTGCCGCGCCGCCAGGTCGCGTCGTCCACGTCGAGCGCCTTGCGGAAGACCTCCCGCCCCTCGGCGGGCAGCAGGTTCCAGGCCGGGAACATGTCGCAGGCCGGATCGCCGACGCCCGCGCACCCGAAGTCGATCACCGCCGTCAGCCGGCCCCCGCCGTCCACCAGCAGGTTGCCCGGCATCAGGTCCGAGTGCAGCCACACCGGCGGCCCGTCCCACACCGGAGCCCGCAGCGCGTCCTCCCAGACGGCGGTCGCGGCGTCGCAGTCGACGCCCTCCTCGGGGAGGCCGCGCAGTTCCTCGATCGCCGACCGGGTCTCGTCGTCGAGCAGCCGGACCGGCCCGCCCCGGTAGGCGGCGGGCCCGCCCGGGAGGGTGATGCTCCGCATCGCCGACACGAACCCGGCCAGGTCCTCGGCCAGCGGGACCGGCGCGGTCAGCGCGCCGGCCTCCGGGTTCCTCCCGTCCAGCCAGCGGTACACCGACCACGCCCACGGATACCCCTCGGCGGGCCCGCCGAGGGCGATCGCCGCCGGGATGGCCGTGGGCAGGAGCGGTGCCAGGCGCGGCAGCCACTCCTGTTCCATCGCGACGTCCACCTCGCCCCAGTCGACGAGCGGCAGCCGGACCACCATGCCGTCGCCCAGCCGGTACATGGCGTTGACCGTGCCGCCGGACGGGAAGCCCCGCACCGGCAGCCCCGCCCACTGCGGGAACCGACCGGCGACCAGCCGCCGTACGAGGTCCTCGTCGATGGCGTGCTGACCGGGGTGCAACTGCCCTGTGCTCATGGGACACCATCCGACCGGCGGGCGGCGACGGGCGTCAACCGCTTTTCCCCCCGCCCCGTCCGGTCCGCCCCGTCCGCCCCGCTCGGTTCTGGGGGCCGGTCAGCGGGTGGCCGGGCCGAGCTCTACGCGAAGCTCCGGCCCGGTGCCCGGGATCGCTCCCACGAGCGGGGGAACCCCGGCGCCCGGGGCCACACCGGCGCCGACACCGGCGCCCGCGACCGGGCCGCACAGCGTCTTGGCCAGGAGCGAGCCGATCGCCTCGCCGCTCGCCGAACTGTCCGTGCCCAGGTACGGGTTGTGCGACAACGCCAGCTGCCGCCGCCCGTCCCCGGTGCCGACCAGCAGGGTGCTCCACCCGGGAAGGCCGCCGTCGTGGCCCCAGGCCGCCTCGCACCCCGGGCCCAGATCGATCCGGAACACACCGAGGCCGTAGCGCATCTCCGGCGTCGAGGTCTCCACCGTGTCCGTGAGCGCGGCCAGTTGGGCCGGCCGCAGCAGCTTCCCGCCGAACAGGGCGGCGTGGAACCGGTTGAGGTCGGCGGTGGTGGAGATGCCGTTGCCGGCCGCGTCCACGACGGTCGTGTTGTACCGGGTGACGTCGGCCGGTCCGGCCGGCATCGCGGCGTAGGCGTGGGCGTGCGGGCCGCCGAGGCCGGTCTCGGATCCCGGGAAGGAGGTGTCCTCCAGGTGCAGGGGCCGGACGATCCGCCGTTCGACCTCGCGCTGCCAGGTGTGGCCGGTGACCTTCCTGATGATCATCCCGGCGAGGACGTAGTTGGTGTTGGAGTAGTGCCAGCCCTGGCCGGGCGCGAAGTACGGCGGGTGCTCGGCGGAGACCGCGGCCAGCTGCTGCGGCCGGTAGTTCCGGTAACGCCACGTCCCGTACACGAAGTCCTGCAGTTCGGCCTCGGTCCTGACCAGGAACCGGTCGTCCTCCGTGAAGTTGAACAGGCCGCTGGTGTGGTTCAGCAGCTGTCGGACGGTGATCGCGCCGCCGTTCGGGACGACGCCCGGCAGGTGGCGCTCGACCGGGTCGTCCAGCCTGATCCGGCCCTCCCCGACGAGCTGGAGCACGACCGTCGACACGAACGACTTGGTCACGCTGCCGATGCGGAACCGGCCGTCCGACCTGGCCGGCTGCCCGTCGGCCAGGTCGGCGGTCCCGGCGGCGCCCCGCCACAGGGGGCGGCCGGCGTCGCGGATCTCCGCGAGCGCGGCGGTCATCCCGCCGTGCTCCACGAGGTACCGCAGTTCCTGCTGTCCGTCGACGCGGGGCCGACGTTCCTGCGCGGACCCGGCAGCGGATCCTGATGCCCCTGCCGCCGCCACCGCTGCGGTAGGAGCGAGCGTGACGACGGTGGCCCCGGCCAGGGCGACGGCTGCGAGCCGCAGCCCCGCCCGGCGTCGCCGGTACGGAGATCGAGCCTGAACGATGGTCATGGTGCCCCGCCCCTTCCGACCCGGCCCCGGGCCGTCCGCACCACGATCGCACCGAACGGAACACCGGCGCGTCGTCCTGAGGGGGTCATCGACCGTGCGTCCCGAGGGCCGGACGCCCGGCCGAAGGGAGGGTGTGACGCACGGTCAAATCATCGTCAAGGCGCTTGACTTGTCGAGGTCTGCCGTATCAGCGCAGCGTCTTGAAGGTCGTCGACGGCGGGCCGCCGTCCGCTCCCTTCGCCGCGGGGGTCCCCGGGGCCGCCGCCGTGTCCGGGCCGCAGGCGGCCCTCAGGATGAACGTGTTCAGCGTGGTCTCGGTCTCCTCGGTCTCGGTGCCCTCCAGCAGGTTGAACGAGAGGGCGAACTGCCGCGAGCCGTCCCGCGCCCCCAGCAGCACCGAGTTGAACCCCGGGATGCCCCCGGTGTGGCCCCAGACCTCGCCGCACGGCAGGTCGTAGCGGATCAGGCCCAGCCCGTAGTGCGCGCCGATCATCGGCGCCGGGACGGCCGTGGTCATCTCGGCCAGCCGGGCGGCCGACAGCAACCTGCCGCCGAACAGGGCGGCGTGGAAGCGGTCGAGGTCGCTGGTGGTGGAGATGCCGTTGCCGGCCGCGTCCCCGACGGTCGGGTTGATCAGGGTGACGTCCGCCGGACCCTCCGGCAGCTTGACGTACCCGTGGGCGTGCGGGCCGGGGATCCCGGGCCACGAGCCCGGGAAGGAGGTGTTGTCGAGGTTCAGCGGCTCGACGATCCGCTTCTCGACCTCGCGCTGCCAGGTGTGGCCGGTGACCTTCCTTATGATCATCCCGGTGAGGATGTAGTTGGTGTTGGAGTAGTGCCAGCCCTGGCCGGGCGCGAAGTACGGCGCGTGCTGCACGCCGGCCGTGACCAGCTGCTCCGGGCGGTAGTTCGTCCAGCGCCCCTGGGCGAGGAACGCGCGCAGGCTCGCCTCGTCGTGGAAGAGGAACTGCGGGTCCTCCAGGTAGTCGTACAGGCCGCTGGTGTGGTTCAGCACCTGCCGCAGGGTGATCGCGCCGCCGTTCGGCACGACCCCCGGCAGGTAGCGCTCGACCGGGTCGTCCAGCCGGAGCCGGCCCTCGTCGGCCAGCTGCAGCACCACGGTGGAGACGAAGGTCTTGGTGATGCTGCCGATCCGGAACCGGCCGTCGGCGCGCGCCGGACGCGCGGAGTCCAGGTCGGTGACGCCGGCCGCGTCGCGCCAGGTCCGGCGGCCGTTCTCGCGCGTCTCGCCGAGCGCGGCGGTCGAGGAGCCCCGCGAGACGATGTCCCGCAGCTCCGGGCCCAGATCGACGGACGGGCGGTGCCGGTCGGACGAGGCCGAGGAGTCGGCGGAGTCGGTGGCGGTGCCGGCCCCCGCCGCCACCGCCGTCGGGGCCAGCGAGACGACGGTCGCCCCGGCCAGCGCGGCGGCGGCGAACCGCAGGGCGAGCCTGCTGCGGCGGCGCGGCCGAACGAAGTGGTTGGCGTGCATGGTGATCCCTCCCGGGCCCGACCTCCGGGCCCCGGCCACCACGTTCGCATCCGCACCGCGCCGCCCGCGTCGTCCTGCGGAGGGTGCCGCGGTGCGTCCTGCGGGTACCCCTCCGGAGCCGAACGGCGGGGGACGTTCGTCGTCAAATACTCTGCGGGTGGCTTGACTTGAGGTCCGGGATGGGCGCATCGGGGCCCGCCGTGTCACCGCTGCTGCCGGTGGGGCGGACCGTGCTGTCGGTGAGGTTGGTGGAGCCGCTCAGCGCAGGCGGGAGGACGAGAGGATCGACGCCAGGTGGGCGACGACCATCCCCCAGGTGATCACCGCGATCGCCGCGACCGTCCCCTGCGTCGGATCGGTGGAACCCACCACCGCGTCCGCGACCGCCGCGGCCAGCAGCACCAGCGACGCCTCGATGCCGTTGGTCACCCGGTGGATCTTGAGGATCGAGCCCAGCCGCCGCGCCGTGGCGATGCCCTGCGACCGCGGCTGCGTCGACTCCTCGTCCGCCGGGGCCAGCCCGCTGCGCGCCCGCGCCACGTCGACCAGGTCCGTGGACGCCTTCAGCAGCACCACGCCCAGCGCGGCCGCCAGCCCCACCGACACCCACAGCTCCGACCCGCCCCGGGCCGCCCGGACGCCCGCACCGATCATCAGTGCGGCGTCCGCCAGGTAGGCGCCGAGCCGGTCCACGTACACCCCGGCCGTGCTGAACCGGCGCGTCCAGCGCGCCACCTCGCCGTCCACGCAGTCGAAGAACAGGAACCCCTGGAACAGCACCGCCGCCAGCGCGGCCCCCGCCAACCCCGGGATCAACAGCGCCGCCCCGGCCCCGACCCCGCACACCACCATCAGCCAGGTGAGGGTGTTCGGCGAGACCGACGTCCGCACCAGGTGCCGGGTCGCCCGCAGGGAGAGCCGCCGCATGTAGAGCCGGCCCGCCCAGTGCTCCCCGTTGCGGCTCGCCAGCTTCGCCTGCGGCTGGCAGACCTCCCGCAACTCGGCCAACGCCGGAGCAGCGACCACCATGACGACATCCCTCCACCTGTCCGTCGGCCGGGGACCCGTGTGGTCGGCGGACGACGAAAACGATCAGCTCAGGCTAGAGCAGCGCCACCCGCCGGTCGGCTCCCGGTCAGGGGCGGGGGGAGCGGTGGTCGGCACGGGGCCGGGGCGGCTCACCGGGGCGGCGGCCGGTCGGCGCGCCGCCCCGGTGAGCCGCCGTCAGACCAGCGCCACGCCCGCGCCCACCGGCACCGGCGCGTTACGGTGCAACCACGCCCGCTCGGCGGCCGACCACGCGGTGGTCGTCAGCAGGTAGACCCCGGCGGCCAGCGGCACCAGTGCGGCGAACAGCACCGTGCCGAACGACAGGTACGGCAACAGCGCGAGCGCCGGCTGCGGCAACGCGGTCTCGGCCGCCGGACCGCCCTTCGCCCCGCCCTTCGCCCGGCCGCCCCGAGCCTTCCTCGCCTGCTCCGCCTGCAACGCCTGCTGCTCCTTCTGCGCGGCCTGCGCCCGACGGGCCCGCCGGAAGCCGACGTACGCCACCGCCGCCAACCCGGCGTACAGCGCGCCGAACACCACCCACTGCGCCACGCCCTGTGCGCTCCCCACGTGCAGGCCCAGCGGGACGCCGAACAGGGTGTGGCCGAGCAGGTCGTTCGGCGTCGTGAACAGCCGGTACATCACCGAGAAGAACGGAATCTGCACCAGCATCGGCAGACATCCGGCGAGCGGCGAGGACTTCTCCTGCGCGTACAGCGCGGCAAGGGCCTCCCGGAGCTTCTCCGGCCGGTCCTTGTGCCTCCGGTTCAGCTCGGCGACCTGCGGCGCCAACCGGGTCCGGGTCTGCTCGCCGCGCGCCGCGGCCCGCGCCAGCGGGTGCAGCGCCAACCGGACGCAGACGGTGAACAGGACGATCGCGAGCGCCGTCGGCACGACCTGGGCCAGCGCGGCGACGACGTCGTGGGCCAGGCCGACGGCCGGGTCGAGAAGTGCGAAAACGGACATGGTGGAGCGAGCCCTCCGGGGGTCTCGGCGCGCTGCGGCAAGCGGCATGCGGCGCGTACGACACGGCGTACGGGGCATGCGCGGCGGAAGGCCGGCGGCGCGCGGAAATGAGTGGTCGGCGGAGGACGGCCGCGTCAACGGCCCAGCAGTCGTGCGGGGGGTTACGCGGCCGCCGGGGCCGCCCCCGGCGCCCTGGGGCGTCGCCGGCCCCGGGCATCCGGATCACGCTGCGGAAGGAACGCCGTCCTGAACGCGCGTCTGCGCAACACCCCGGCCCTGACGGCGGCGGGAGCCCGCGCCCCCAACAGCCGCGAGACGACCAGCGCCCCCGCGACCGCTCCGGTCACCAGCACCACGGCCGCTGCGGCCGCCACCGAGGCCAGCGACCCGCCACCCTCGACGAGCCACTCCCCACTCAGCACCCGGAACACCCCGAGCAGCATCGCGACCAGCGCCACGGCGTGCTCCTTCCTGTGCTCCGGACCAGTGCTCCAGCCCAGGATACGGCCGGGCTGCCACAGAGGTTCCCGACTCGGTTCAGGGAACGTTCATCGCGTACACCCACACCTGGACGGGGCTGTCGCCGGCTGACGGTCCCAGCCATACCTGGCTCGCCACACGCTTGGTGTGCCCCGGCAGGTGTGAGACGAAGGTGCCGTAGCGCAGGGTGAGTGCGGAGAGCGGATCAGGGGCCCCGATGCGCTGCAGGTCCCGCAGGGCGCCGGTGTCCGGTGGCCGGGCGGCCTCCTTCCACGTCGCCTCTCTGAGGCCGGCCGTGAAACGGTCCACTTCGTCGGCCGGCAGCCGGAACGCCAGCACGGCCGTGTCGTCCTGGAAGCCCTTCGTGTATCCCCATCGGGCGTCGACCGCGCCGGCAGGGATGGGCACCTGGGTGAACTCGGAGATCTCGGTGGCCGTCAGCGTGGTCATCCACGACCCGGGCCGCCCGCTGTTCGGCTCCGGATGACGGAGCTCGGCATCCGCCCGGAACGCCACATATCCGACGGCTCCCAGCAGCGCCAGCGGGAGCACCACCAGCACCCAGATCCACACACGCCGTCGCCGTCCGGTACGCACGCCGCTCATCGGGTCTGCCTCCCCGGATCGGCGGGACCGCCCTCCCGATCGGCGTATCTCTCGCCGGTGCCACCGGGTACCAAAGGCGAGCCGTCGCCGACTACCCGGGTCGACGCAGAACTCCGACCACTGATGTCGTACTCCTGAGCCAGGCCCGTCTGGTGGAGCCTCTGCATGTCCGCGTCCGAGATGTTGATGCCGGCGATCGTCGTGCTCTTGTCCTTGTCCCAGTTGTACCTGTCCCAGACATTGACCTGGTACTGCATGGAAACGGCGGGCTTGCCGTCGGGCCCCGGCTTCACGGTCACCACCCCCGATACGACGTACGGCTGGCTTCCCACTGCGGTGAACCAGTTGGGCTGCTCGGATTGGCGGAACGTGTAGTCGCTCTTCGTCTCCACCGGGACCGCGACGGGGGACCCTCCTGCCTTCGCGTAGGCAGCCAACGCGGTCTCACGCCACTGGGCATCGTTGGCGGCCATCGACGAATCCACGTGGTTGCGGAAGTTGGGGTCATCGCGCAGCATCCGGTCCACGCTCACGGTCAAGGGTTCGCCGCTCGCGTCCAGGAAGTGCTGCAGGTGGCGGGCCGCGTCCTCGTGACCCACGAGCGTGCCGCCGGCGACGAGCCCGGTGGCGACAGCGTAGAACGTCCGATCGCCGGCGTCGGGCTCGCGGACGTGGAACGGGCCCGCGCCGCTGTCGGGCGGTGACCACTTGTAGGTCGGGTCGAGGATCCCGGCCTCGATCAGCGGGCCCGGTGAGAGCTCCAGCAGCTGCGCCCGGACGGCGGGGTCCACCGTCGCCCACCAGGCCGGGACGTCCTTGCGGTCCTTGGGCATGCCGACCGCGCCCATGACGTCCGCCTTCGCGTCCTGAACGGCGCCCGGGCGGGTTGCCGGGTCGACCTGGGTGGGGTCGAGGGCGCGCAGGGCCGCGGCGGCCGTGGTGTCGGCCTCGGTGGCCGTGGTCACGGCCTTGCGCATGGCCTCGATGTGCTGCTGTACCTCGTCCCACTTCCGCTTCTGGTAGGCGATCGAGTCCGGGTCGTTGCGCTCCTCGGCGGGGAGGGGCGGCAGGGTGACGGTGCCGTCGTCCGAGACGGTCGCACCGAGCCCCTCGGCGTCGCCGACGGCGCGCAGCAGGTCCTGCCTGGCCCGGGCGAACGCGGACTCGGCCCGGCGCAGGGCGGCCGTGACGGCGAGTGCCTCGTAGCGGAACGCGGTCAGCTCGTCGGCCAGCAGGCCGATCTCCCGGGCGGCCTCGTCGGCCGCGAGGCCGGTCCACGCGCGGCTCCCCGGGGCCGAGAACGCGTGCGGTCCGGCTCCGGTCAGCGGTTGCAGGACGCCCGACCGCAGCCGGCTGGCGATCTGTTCGACGTGTCCGGAGACGCCGTTCCAGGTGTCTCCGGCCTTGCCCAGCGGTTCGAAGGAGCCGTGGCGGAGCTGCGCGAAGGTCACCACGGCTCACGGCGCCTTGAACGTGGAGGCGGAGGCCCCGTCGGTCGACCGGTAGGCGCCGGCGGTGGCCTCCAGCCGGTCGGCGGTCAGGCCGAGGCGGTTGTCCATGCTGGTCCAGCGGGCCTTCCACCAGGTGAGGACCTGGGAGAGCGCGGCCCCCGTGCTCCAGCAGTCGGCGGACAGCGCCCGGGCCGCCGCGCCGGTGTCCGGCTCGATGTGGAGGACCGAGTTCCTCAGCTCGCCCTGGAGGCGTCGGGACACCCCGGCCGCCTGCCGGAGGGCGGCCGGTTCGACGTGGACCGGGGCGCTCCCGGAGGTGCCGGTGGCCCACGGGCCCGGGCCGGTGGCCTGGGCGGGGATGCCGGCCGGTGGGCCGTCCTGGCCGTAGAGCCAGGGGTTGTGTTGTGCCTCGGTGGTGTCGGTCATGGCCAGAGCCCCCCTCTGTCCGCCGTGCGCTGCGTCGACGGTCGGACGTTAGCGCACCGACGGTCCGGGTGTGGGGCGTTTCCGGAGGGCGGTGCAGGGGTGTAGCCGCCGGTGCTACACGGGGCTACCTTGGAAAGCATGAAGACGATTACCCAGCGGGAGTTCCGGAACAACTCCGCAGCGGTGATGGACGCGGTGGAGGCGGGGGAGACCTTCCACATCACGAGGAACGGGGTCGAGGTCGCGGAGCTGCGGCCGGTGTCGGGCCGGCGGCGGCTCACGGCGGAGGAACTGGTGGCGCGGCACGTGAAGCTGCCGCGGGTCGACTACCAGCAGATGCGCAAGGAGGCCGAGGAGTACTTCGGTCCCGAGGAACTGGTGGGCGACGAGGACGGCGACCCGTTCGAGCGGCGGCGTGGCTGAGCGGCGGAGAGCACCCCGGCGCCGGCGGCCGGCCGGGGTGCTGGACACCTGCGTCTACATCGACCTCGCGCTGCTCGGCGCGGCCGACCTGCCCGCGGTGCCGGAGCTGACCGCGATCACCTTCGCCGAACTCCAGCAGGGCGTCTCGATGGCCCGCGACCCGGTCAGCCGGGCGGCGCGGCTGGAGGTGCTGGGCGCGGCGATGGCCGACTTCGAGCCGCTGCCGTTCGACGCGGCGGCGGCGGCCCGGTACGGGACGCTGGTCACCCTGACGATCGCCGCCGGCCGCCAGCCGCGCCCGCGCCGGATCGACCTGATGATCGCCGCGATCGCCTCCGCCCACGGCCTGCCGCTGTACACGCGCAACCTGGCGGACTTCAAGGGGCTGGGTCCGGCGGTCGAGGTCATCGGGATCTGAGGGTCGCCCCTCTCCTGCCCCTCCCCGCTCCGGTCCTCCGTTCGCCTGAGGAAGCCGGAGGAAGCCTGGGGAAGCCGGAGGGGGCGGGGGAGGCGCGGTGCCGCGGGGCTCTGGGGTTCAGCCGAGCCGGACGGCGGTGCCGGTGGCGGCGGAGGCGCGGGCGGCCTCCAGGACGGCGAGGGTGGCGACGGCGTCGCGGGGGTCGACCGGGGGCGGGGTGCCGGGGTCGGCGAGGGCGGCGGCGACGCCCGCGTAGAAGGCCGGGTAGTCGCCCGGGTCGGTCGGCAGCGGGGCGGCGGTCTCGTCGGTGCCGAGGGTGCCGTAGGACGCGGGGTCGTCGGCGCCCCACGGGGCGGTGCCGTCGGGGCGGCGGCCGGCCCGGAGGTCGGCCTCCTGCGGGTCCATGCCCGACTTGACGTAGCCGGCCCTGTCGCCGAGCACCCGTAGGCGGGGGCCGACGAGCGGGGTGACGGCGCTGGTCCACAGGTGCGAGCGGGTGCCGTCGGCGTGGGTGAGGGCGAGGAAGGCGTCGTCGTCGACGACCGCGCCGTCCCGGCGGACGTCGATCTCCGCGTACACCGTCTCGACCGGCCCGAACAGGGCGAGCGCCTGGTCGACCAGGTGGCTGCCCAGGTCGTACAGGGTGCCGCCGACCTCGGCGGGGTCGGCCAGCTCGCGCCAGCCCGGCTTCGGCTTGGGCCGGAACCGTTCGAAGCGGGACTCGAACCGGTGGACCCGCCCGAGTGCGCCCTCGCGGACCAGACGGGCGGCGGTGAGGAAGTCGCCGTCCCAGCGACGGTTCTGGAAGACGGTGAGCAGGGTGCCGTGCGACTCGGCCAGCTCGCAGAGCTCCAGCGCCTCGGCGGCGGTGGCGGCGAGCGGCTTGTCGACCACGGTGGCCAGACCGGCTTCCATGGCGGCCCGGGCGAGCGGGACGTGGGTGCGGTTGGGGGAGGCGATGACGACCAGGTCGAGCGCGTCCGGGTCGGCGAGCAGCTGCTCGGGGGTGTCGACGGCGCGGGCGTCGGGGTGCTCCCGGTGCAGCTGGGCGCGGCGGTCGGGGTTGGCGGTGACCACCGCGTCCAGTCGGAGCCCGGGGGTGGTGGCGATCAGCGGGGCGTGGAACGCGGAGCCGGCCAGGCCGTAGCCGATCAGGCCCACGCGGAACGGGCGGGCCGGGTCGGCGTTCCGGGAGACGGGGCGCGTGGAGGGGGTCATGGGCCCTACTCAACCACGGGGTGTCCGGTCTGCCCCGGTTCCTGCGTCACGGGGACCCTCCGGGGCGCCCGGGGAGGGGGGCGCGCCCCGGAGGGCTGTCTGCGGCGGTAGCTGTCGCCGCCGCGGTGGGGGTCGCGGCGGCAGCAGCTACCGCAGCGCCGAGGGGGTCCGTCCGGGCCCCTGGTCGGCGTGCCGTTCACGCTAACCGTGCCGGGCGGTTCTGCTGAGGGGTCATCACTGCGGTTAGGGGTGGGTTAAGGACTCGTTGAGACGGGGCGGGGCGGGGGAGCGGTGCGGAGGGAAGGTCCTGCGGTGATCCTTCTCCGGCCCGTCCCGCACTCGTCCCGTACTCGACCTGCGCCCGTTCCCCGCGCGTCCCGTGCCCGTCCCGCTGGGCGGGACATGCTGCCGTCGGCCTGGTGTGCGGATTAGGCTGTGCCCCGTTGGGGCAGCCAGCAGTACCCCCGGCGGTCCGGTGTCCCGAGGAGGGTCCGGTCGGTGGGAGGCGCAACGGTGACGACGGTGCGCCGCAGTTTCGTATGACCATCGCACTACATGGCAAGACTTCGGGAGACACGCACGTGGCAGACCGCAAGCCCATCGAGTCCTGGCTGACCGACATGGACGGCGTCCTCATCCACGAGGGCACGCCGATCCCCGGCGCGGAGGAGTTCCTTCGTCGGCTGCGGGAGTCCGGCAAGCCGTTCCTGGTCCTCACCAACAACTCCATCTACACCCCGCGCGACCTCAGCGCCCGCCTGGCCGGCATGGGCCTGGAGGTGCCGGAGGAGTGCATCTGGACCTCGGCCCTGGCCACCGCCAGCTTCCTGAAGGGCCAGCGTCCGAACGGCACCGCCTACGTGATCGGCGAGGCCGGCCTGACCACCGCGCTCTACCAGGCCGGCTACGTGCTGACCGACAACCACCCGGACTACGTCGTCCTCGGTGAGACCCGCACCTACAGCTTCGAGGCGCTCACCAAGGCGATCCGCCTGATCAACCAGGGCGCCCGGTTCATCTGCACCAACCCGGACGAGACCGGCCCCTCCACCGAGGGCGTGCTGCCGGCCACCGGCTCGGTCGCCGCGCTGATCACCAAGGCGACCGGCGTCGAGCCGTACTTCGTCGGCAAGCCCAACCCGCTGATGATGCGCGAGGCGCTCAACACGGCCGGCGCCCACTCGGAGACCGCCGTCATGATCGGCGACCGGATGGACACCGACATCGTGGCCGGCATGGAGGCGGGCATGGAGACCATCCTGGTGCTCACCGGCCTCACCGCCGCCGCCGACGTGGAGCGTTTCCCGTACCGGCCGACCCGCGTGTTCAACTCCATCGCGGACCTCGTCGAGCTGGTCTAGCCTCGGCACTGCTGTTGCGGGCTCCGCCGCCCCGGCCGACGGTCGGGCGGCGGGGCCCGTTCGCTGTGCGCCGAGGAGGGGCGGATGGGTACTACGGGGGAATCACCGGTGGCGGTCGAGGAGAAACGGGTCACCTGGGCGGAGCTCTACTTCGACCTGGTCTTCGTCTTCGCCATCACCCAGGTCTCCGGTCTGCTGCACCACCACCACGACTGGGCCGGCGTCGGCCGGGCCCTGGTGGTGTTCGTGCCGGTCTACTGGTGCTGGGTCGGCACCACGGTCCAGGCCAACATCCGGGACGTGGACAACCCGCGCGACCGGCTCGGCATCCTCGCCGTCGGGCTGACCGGCCTGGTCATGGCGCTGGCCGTGCCCGGCGCGTACGGGGGCCGGGGCGTCCTGCTCGGCGCCGGGTACTGGGCGGCCCGGGTGGTCCTGCTGCTGCTGGTCGTCCGCGTCCCGGGCGTGTGGCGCGGACCGTACGGGGTCGGTGTGCTGGTCAGCGGACCGCTGCTGTTCGCCGGCGGGCTGCTGCCGGAGGGGCCGCGGACGGTGCTCTGGGCGCTGGCGGCGCTCTGCGACCTGTCCGCGCCGGTGCTCCTGCGCCGCCGGCTCGCCGCGGTGGCCTACCACCCCGTGCACATGCCGGAACGGTTCGCGCTCTTCCTGCTGGTCGCGCTGGGCGAGTCCATCGTCGGGATCGGCGCCACCGCGGCGGGGGTGCCCCTCGACGCGGCCGAACTCGTCGCCGTCACCGCCGCGTTCACCATCTCGGCGGGGCTCTGGTGGCAGTACTTCGTCCACGCGGCCGACGCCATGCGGCACGCGGTCACGGTCGCCGAGTCGCGCCGGGACGTCATCCGGCGCGTCTTCCAGTACGGGCACCTGGCGCTGGTGGCCGGGGTGATCGCGGTGGCGGTCGGCTTCGGCGAGACGGTGGCCGACCCGCGCCGGGCGCTCGGCGCGGGCACGGTGGCCCTGCTCTACGGGGGCTGCGGGCTGTACCTGCTCGCCTTCGGCTACACCCGGTGGATGATGTTCCGGAGGGTGGCGACCACCCGGATCGTGGCGGCGGCGGTGGTGCTGGCCTTGGCCCCGGCGATGGTGCGGTGGCCGGCGATCACGGCGCTGGTGGCGCTGGCGGTGGTGCTGGTGGTGCTGAACGTGGTCGAGCACCTCCGCGTGGCGCGGGCGGGGACCGCGGCGCCGGGCGGTGCGGCCCCCGGCGAACCGGTGGCCGCAGGTGCCGTCGTGGGCCCTGCGGCCCCGGTTGCCCCGGTTGCCCCGGTGGCACCCGTGGCACCGGGGGCACCTGCGGCTCCGGCGGAGTGAACTGTCAGTGGGCCTGTGTAGCGTTCGGTGTGGAAAGAGGGCGTGCGGCGCAAGGGCCGCAGGGCGTCCGAGGGTCGGGGCGGTGCGGCGGTGAGCGGCCGTCCGGTGGGAGGTTGATGTCGTGACGGACACGGTCGAGGCGGGCGTGACGGAGCCGGGTACGCCGGAGGCGGGCGCCGGGCTGGAACTGCCCGAGTCCTGGCACACGGTGCTGGGCGCCGAGACGGAGAAGCCGTACTTCGCCGAGCTGGCGGCCTTCGTGGCGTCCGAGCGCGCGGAGCAGCAGGTCTTCCCGCCGAGCGGGCAGGAGTTCTCCGCGCTGGAGGCCACGCCGTACGACAAGGTCCGGGTGCTCGTCCTCGGCCAGGACCCGTACCACGACGACGGCCAGGCCCACGGCATGAGCTTCTCCGTGCTGCCCGGTACGAAGACGCCGCCGTCGCTGCGCAACATCTTCAAGGAGCTGGACGCCGACCTCGGCATCCCGGCGCCCGACAACGGCTACCTGATGCACTGGGCCGAGCAGGGCGTGCTGCTGCTCAACGCGGTGCTCACGGTCCGTGCGCACGAGGCCAACTCGCACAAGGCCAAGGGCTGGGAGAAGTTCACCGACGCGGTGATCAAGGCGGTGAGCGCGCGCGAGGAGCCGGTGGTCTTCGTGCTCTGGGGCAACTACGCCAAGAAGAAGCTGCCGCTGATCGACACCGAGAAGCACGTGGTGGTCCAGGGCGCCCACCCGTCGCCGCTCTCCGCCAAGCTGTTCTTCGGCAGCCGGCCGTTCTCCCAGATCAACACGGCGCTGGAGGGCTTCGGCGTCGACCCGATCGACTGGCGGGTGCCGGACCTCAAGCAGGGCTGATCCGCCGGCGGCCGCCGGGGCGCCCGGCCGTCCGGCCGTCCGCCCGGAAGGCCCTCCGGGGCATCTGACGTGCAGTCCACTCGGCGTCGGCCGCCCGCTGTTCACCGGCTGGTGAACAGCGGGCGGCACCCGGTATGCGAAGCTGGGGACCGACCGGTCGCCCGACCGGGTCTGGGAGGGGCGGTACGTGCGCCGAGCAGGGCGAAGAGTGGGTTTCCGGCTGGCCGCGGGGGCGGCGATGCTGGGGCTGGTGACGGGCGTCGCGGGGTGCGCGGGAGGCAGCGCCGGGGCGGTCAAGGGGCCTTCCGGCGGCGGGAGTTCGAACAGCGCCGCGTCGACGGGCGCCTCGGCGGTCCCCGCACCGCCCGGCGGTGCACCCGCCGGGGGAGCGGGCGTGCTGCCGCAGCTTCCCGGTCAGGCCTTCTACGTCTCCGACCAGACCTCCGCCGCCCGTCAACTGTCCGCCCTGCGCGGCCAGGGCCGCACGGCCGAGGCCGACACCCTGCTCCGGATCGCCGCCCAGCCCTCCTCGCAGTGGCTCGGCGACCAGGCGGCCCGGGGCATCGCCGAACAGGTGAGCCGGCGGGCCGCGGCAGCGGACCGCACGCCGGTCTTCGTCGCCTACAACATCCCGCACCGGGACTGCGGCCTGTACTCGGCGGGCGGTGCGCCCGACGCCGCCGCGTACCGGTCCTGGATCACCGGCCTGGCCGAGGCGCTGGGCGACCGCCGGGCCTGGGTGGTCCTGGAGCCGGACGCGGTGGCGCACACCCTGGACACCTGCGGGGTCAAGGGCGACGCGGCGGCCGAGCGGTACGGCCTGCTCGCCTTCGCCGTCCAGGAGCTGAAGAAGCGCCCGCAGGTGCGGGTCTACCTGGACGCGGGAAATCCCGGTTGGGTGCAGGACCCCTCCGCGCTGGCCGAGGCGCTGCGCAAGTCCGGTGTCGCCTCGGCGGACGGTTTCGCGGTGAACGTCTCCAACTTCTCGACCACGGACCGGAACGCCACGTACGGTGCCCAGCTCTCCGCCCTGCTGGACGGCAAGCACTTCGTCATCGACACCAGTCGCAACGGCAACGGCCCGCTGAGCGGCGAGGCGTGGTGCAACCCGCCCGGCCGCGCGCTCGGGGCGCCGCCCACCGCCGACACCGGGCGGCCGGGCGTCGACGCCTACCTCTGGATCAAGAACCCCGGCGAGTCCGACGGCGAGTGCGGGCGCGGCGAGCCCCGGGCGGGCGAGTTCTGGCTGCCGTACGCACTCGGGCTGGCCCAGGCCGCCGGCTAGCCCCAATGCCGTGTAGATAGAGCTTGCGGATTCCTGTCACGGGTCTGGTGTGGTCAGGATGTCGATGCTGATGGTGGCTTTGTAGCTGGTCCGGTCGATGGTGCCTTTGGCGTTGTACTTGGAGATCGCGCGTT
>NZ_JAQYWZ010000944.1:0-1138 GCF_036290945.1 Streptomyces sp. BE303 | reverse complement strand
CCGCAGCCGCGACGTCTTCCAACCCCGCTCCGAGGCAAGATCCGCGATCCGCACGATCTCTTCCTCGGCACCCGACACGACCACCGCGGCCGGCCCGTTGACCGCCGCCAGGTCGATGTCCGGGAACGCCCCGCACACCTCCCCCTCCGACGCCCCGACCGCCAGCATCGCGCCACCCGACGGCAGCGCCTGCATCAACCGGCCCCGCGCCGCCACCAACTTCGCCGCGTCCGCCAGGGAAAGAACCCCGGCAGCGTGGGCGGCGGTGATCTCGCCGACCGAGTGACCGGCCACGACGTCCGGCGTCACACCCCAGGAGCGCACGAGCGCGAGCAGCGCCACCTCCACCGCGAAGATCGCCGGCTGCGCCGAACCCGTCCGGTCCAGCGACTCCGCGTCCAGCCCGTGCAGCGCCAGCCCCAGCGCCTCGCACGCCTCGTCATAGGCGGTCGCGAACACCGGGAACGCCTCCGACAACCCGCGGCCCATCCCGACCCGCTGCGACCCCTGACCGGTGAACACCACCGCCAGAGAGGTGGGCCGGACCTCGGCCGCGGGCTGCGCGGCGGCGAGCCCCGTGAGCAGCTCGTCGCGGTCGGCGGCCAGCACCACCGTGCGCCGGGGCAACGTCGTCCGGTGGGCGAGCGTCCAGGCGACATCGGGCACCGAGGCGTCCGGGTGTGCCAGCAGGTAGCTGTGGAGCCGCTCGACCTGCCCGGTGAGGGCCCGCTCGCTCGCGGCGGTGAGGACGACCGGGGTCATCGGAAGCACCGGGAGCGGTGCCTCGTCCGACGCCGTCGCGGAAGCCGGTGCGCCCGACGGGGCTTCGAGGATGACGTGGGCGTTGGTGCCGCTGATGCCGAACGAGGACACCCCGGCCCGGCGCGGCCGGTCGGTCGCGGGCCAGTCGCGGGCCTCGGTCAGCAACTCCACCGCACCCGCGGACCAGTCCACCTGGGACGACGGCGCGTCCACGTGCAGCGTGCCGGGCAGCACGCCGTGGCGCATCGACTGCACCATCTTGATGATGCCCGCGACACCGGCCGCCGCCTGCGTGTGACCGAGGTTCGACTTCACCGACCCCAGCCACAGCGGAACGCCGTGACGACCCTGACCGTAGGTGGCGAGGAGCGCCTGG
>NZ_JAQYWZ010000943.1:0-12746 GCF_036290945.1 Streptomyces sp. BE303 | reverse complement strand
CGCGGCGCCGGCTTCGGTCGGCCCGCGCCGCGGCGGTCGTCAGGCCGGTAGCTCGGCCCGGACGCGTTGGCCGGCGGCGGTCTGCACGGCGCCCCGGGTGCCGGCCAGCGCGGCGACCAGGAGGAGGCCGCGCCCGTCGCGGCGTTCGGAGGTGTCGCCGGGGTCGGTGGTGATGCGCTGGTCGCGGTCGAAGCCGGGGCCGGAGTCCGTGATCTCCAGGCGCACGACCCGGCGGCCCGCCCCGGGTTCGCACAGGGCCGGGCCTGCCCGGGCGGGGGTGCCGCCGTGCTTCACGGCGTCGGTGGTGAGTTCGGTGGCGATCAGGGTGAGGTCGTCGCTCAGGTGGGGCAGCTGCCGGCCGGCAGGGCGGTCACCCGCGTGGTGCACCGTCGGCTACCTGCTCCGCGGCGCCGGTGGCTACGTGCGCCAGCAGGTCGGGCGGGGACCGGTTCCTTCAAGGGCCTGTCGGGTCTCGGTACCGTACACGGCGCGGCTGCGTTCCTCGCCCCGGATGTCGGCCGCTGTTTGGAAAGCTGTGAGGAATTCGGCGGTTGCTCTGTCGAAGAGGCCCTCCACGTAGGGCACGTTGAGCTGTCCGCAGCCCGCGCGCACCAGCAGGTCCTGCAACCGTGCCACGTCCGGTCCCTGGTCTCCGCGGCTCAGCAGGCGCGCCGACGGGGTGGGGGAGTGGCTGGGAGCCGGAGCGGGAGTCGTCCTGGGTGGCGGGGTGGGGGACGCAGGCGCGGGCGGTGGGACGGGTGGCGGGACGGGGGACGGCTCCGACGGCGGCGGGGAGTGGCGGGTGCTCGGGGGCGGAGGGACGGGTGACGGGATCGCGGGCGCCGGTGGGGAGTGGCGGGTGCTCGGGGGTGGTGAGGACGGCGACGCCGATCCGGTCCGGGACGGCCGGCTCGTCGTCTCCGGTGTCCGTACGGCAGAGGTCGGCAGTTCGGCCGGCGTCTGGGGCGAAGTGCTGGAACGGTCCGACGCGGTGGCCGCCGGTGTGATCGGTGCGGGCGAGCCTGTGGGGTGGTCGGCCGGTGGTGCTGTCAGGGCCGACCCGAGCGCCAGGACCGCCGTGCCGATGCCCGCGGCGGTCAGGACTGCCCGGCGGTACGTCCGCGGGGGAGAGGTCCCCGCCGAGGCCGATCCGGCCGTCGGACGGTCGGGGAGCGGGGCCGGGGGCCGATCGGTGCTGCCGTCCCCCGTCGGCCCGGGTGGTTCGGTGGCCGTCCGGCGGCGCGGCGGGCCGGCCGTGGGGCGGGTCGTGGGCGGGTCGAAGTGGACGAGCAGCCGTCTCATGAGGACGCGGACGTCCCACTGGTGGATCGCCCGGAGGTCCTCCAGGGCCCGGGTGCATCGGCGGCAGCGGGTCATGTGGCGGGTCAGGTAGGCGGTGGCCGGGCCGGCGTAGCGGGCCTCGTCGGTCAGCCGGGCCGCCTGGTGGCGGCAGCGGCGGTCGGGGACGGCCGCGACGTACAGGCGCGCGTACGCATCGGCGAGCTCCTGCCGAGCAGGCGCGGGGGGACCGTCCGAGCCGGGGGAGGCGATGAGGCCCCGCCACAGCACTGCCTCCGACGGGTTGGTGAGGGTTTCGAACGACCGGAGCAGGGGGCTCTGTTCCTCGGCCGCGGACAGGGTGGCCCGGTAGCCGTGGTGCGGTCCGGACTGCTGGTCCAACCAGTGCAGGAACCCGGGGGAGACGCTGTGCCGCTGGCCGGTCTCCGCTCGGCGGGCAGCCAGGTGGCGTGCCTCGCGGAGGAGACAGGGGATCCAGGGCAGGGCCGGGGGCGCCCCCTGGTGGCAGGCGTCGAGTGTCCTGGCGAGCGCCTCGGCCGAGAGTTCCTGCGCGTCCGACGTCGTGGCGCCCAGCCCCTGGACACAGGCCAGGATCACGTCGCCGTACCGACGCGTCAGCTCCTCGACGGCGTTGGAGGCACGTTCGCCGGACGGGAGTAATGCGCGGAGCTGGGCATCGCTGAGGGTGACGACAGGTGTCATGCGGATCCTCGCTGGCATGGTCCGGGTGGGCGACGGCGCACCCTGCTCGGGTGCCGTCGGCGCGGGCTGTCTGCTCGGTGGTCGGTCGGTGGGGCCTACTGCCTCGGCCACCCGACGGCGGGCGCTGCGTGAACGGCGGGCGCTGCGTGAGCGGCGGGCCTTCGGGCACCGGCGCGGGTGTCGTGCCGTCGGGCTTCCCGGGGCGGAGGGCCGTCGGCCGGGATCGGTGCCTGGCCGGCGGGGAAGGAGTCCAGGTGCATGAGGGTCGGTCCTTGGTCGGGTTCGTGATCCGGCAGTTCAGGGACTCGACGGCCGGACCAGGGTGTTCGGCGGTCCGCGCCGTGGCCGCCGCCGGATCGGCCCGACGGAGCCGGTGGCCGGTGGCCGGTGGTCGAGAGTCCTTCACAGGAGGAAGCGCGGGCCCCCGGCATCCCGCCCCGTTGCGCAACCGTTATCCACGCGGTGTTCCCGGCGGGGGAGGACCGCCGGGGTCGAAGGTGTCGCCGTCTCCGGCGGCGGGTCCCTGTCCGGCGCAGGCCCCGTCGGGCCGGGCGGCGGGTTCGCGCCCGCGAGAACGATCGTTGTAACGCTTCGACAACGACGCAGGTTCGCCGCGCACTTCGGCACTCCTTCCCACGGTCGCGCGGCTTCCCGAAGCCGAGAAGCGGTGGCCCGACGCAACCGGGCCGGAGCAGCTCCGGCCATGACGAGACGCACGGTGCCGACCGTCGAGGGCCGTCGCCGTAGGCCCTCGGCATGGCGATGAGACTGGAGAGAAGCATGACCAAGGAACCCGGCCGGGCGGTCGGCGATGTCGTGGCCGACCGTTTCGAGCTGAGACAGCGACTGGGCTCCGGGGCGATGGGGACGGTGTGGCGGGCGCACGATCCGGTTCTGGAGCGGGACATCGCGCTCAAGGAGATGCGGCCGCTTCGGCACGAGGACGACGAGCGCGCCGCTCACATGCGCGAGCGGGCCGTCCGCGAGGCCAAGGCCCTTGCCAGGCTCAACCACCGCAATGCGGTGAGGATCTACGAGATCGTGGACGATCTCCCCTACCCGTGGCTGGTCATGGAGTTCGTCGACAGCGTTCCGCTCGACGTTCTGCTGCGTGAGGCTACGCTGACGCCGGCCCAGACCGCCGGTGTGGGTCTCGACATCCTGGGCGCCCTGCGCGCCGCCCACGCCGCGGGCGTCCTGCACCGTGACGTGAAGCCCGCGAACGTCCTGATCCGCCCGGACGGCAGCGCCGTCCTCGCCGACTTCGGCATCGCCGCCCTCCAAGGCTCGCTCGACCTCACGGCCACCGGCGACCTTCTCGGCTCGCCCGACTACCTCGCGCCGGAACGGATCAGTGCCGAAGCGGCGGAAGTGGGCCCGGCCAGTGACCTGTGGTCACTCGGTGTCCTGCTGTGCATGTGTGTCGAGGGGGCGAACCCGATGCGGCGCGACACGCTCTGGGAGACCCTGGTCGCCATCCGGGAGGACCCTCTTCCGGACGTGTGCCGGGCCGGCCTGCTCGGTCCGCTGATCTTGACACTGCTCAGCAAGGACCCCGCCGGCCGCCCGAGCGCCGAGGAGGTCGCGCGAGCTCTCGCAGCCGTCGCTGACGGACAGCCCTACCGCCCGGGCGGCGGCCCTGAGGCCGACGCGGCCGCGGAGGCCTCTCCTGCCGGGGCCACGAGCGGGGCCGCTCCCTCTTCCTCGCCGGTCACCGCCCCGGCCGTCACCACCAGGACAAGGACGAAGCCGCGTAAGAAGCGGGCTCCCCGCCTCGTGCGCGTCGGAGTGTCGAGCGCCGTGGGCGCACTCGTGCTGGCCACCGGCGTCGCCCTCCACACGGCCCAGCGGGGCGCCCCCGAAGCCGCGCTCGGTATCGCGACGCCGACGACCACGCTCCCCAGCGCCGCCGTCCCCGACACTGCGGCCCCCACCCCCACCCCCACCGCCACCCTCACTCCCACCGCCACCGTTTCGGCCCCGGCGGCGGTGCCCCCCAGAACCGCGGCTCACACGACCCCCAGCACGACCCCCAGCACGACCCCCGCCACGACCCCCACCGCGACCCCCACCCCCGCCGGCACCGCCCGGGCTTCGGCGGCAGCCACTGTGGCCCCCACCGCCACGCCCTCCCCCACCGCGCCCTCGGCGACGGGCAGATGGATCGCCCAGCTGTCAGTCATTCCCCAGAGCGCCCCACAGGGCGAAGCGGACGAGGAACTGCTCACCATTCAGGAGGACATCCCCGGCGCGAAGATCCTCAACAGCGACGACTGGAGATCCCTCCCTTCCGGGAACTGGTTGGTCTATGTGACCGGTACATTCCCGGACGGCAACGCCGTTCTCGCCTTCTGCGCCCGGCAGGGCCGGAGCGAGTGCTTCGGCCGCTACCTCAGCCACGACGCCGACAGCCGCTACATCTGTCTGCCCCGGCGGGGCACCCCCGGGACCGGACGCGATCCCGAGAGCTGCGACCGTCCCTGACCTCGAACGCCTCTGTTCGGACGGCGGACCGCCGTCGGTACTCGACCGACGCCGGCGGATTCGGAGCGAGGTGGCCCCGCTCTCGATTCCCCGGACGGATCCGTCCACACGCCCTCGGGCCCGCACCGGCGGTGGACCCCACCGGTGACCGGGGTGCTGCAGCCGCGCAGCCGAGAGGGTCGAAGGTGTCCTTCCACGCGGGCACGTCGCCGGCCTGCGGCTGCGCTCGGCGTCGCTGAGGGAATCACGCCTGGCGGGCGCCCTCCCCGGCAGGGTCGGACGTCACGGGCGCGGCAGAGGCGTGTCGGGTCAGTTCTTGGACTGCCAGTAGGCGAACTGGCGGAGCGGGTCGCCGGTGAGCGACCACGGCCAGGCGGTGGCCACGTCGCCGAGCAGGCCGAAGGTCGCGGCGCTCTCGCGCGAGCGGCCGGCCTGGACCAGGGCGAAGGCGAGCAGGTTCAGGTCGGCCAGGGCGGCCGCGTGCTGAAGGTGGCCGTGGCGGGGCCAGTCGACCAGCGCCGCGTTCAGCACCCGGGTGGCGCGCTCGTTCGTCCACTGGCGGCGGACCAGCAGCGCCTCGATGCTTCCCCGGGCGGCGATGCGGGCGTGCTCGTCGACCAGTGCGGTCAGCTCCACGCCCACGGCCGGCGCGTTCGGGGGCACCGCGGCCCGGACCGTGTGCACGAAGTCCAACTGGCCGCTGCGCGAACCGCACTCCTCCGGTGACAGGTAGCGCAGAAGCTGCAGGTGGGCCTCGCGGTTCCAGGTGTCGCGTGAGGTCACCTCGTGGAAGGCGGCGAACAGCTCGCGCGAGTCCGCGCGCATCACCCGCAGGATCCCGAGCAGCACGACCCAGGGGGTCGGGTCGTTGGGCAGGGCGTCGGCGGCGCCGTAGCAGTTGGCGACGGAGGCACGGGCATCCTCCATCCGTCCCAGGTGCCGACCGCGGACCAGCTCGACCCAGGCTTCGAAGAGCAGTGGGTTCGCGTGGTGCGAGTGGCGCAGCCGCCAGAAGCGGGCGAGCGGCGAGGGCGCGGCGGCCTCGGCGAGGACGGCCAGCCGGTGCGCGCGGCGGTCCCAGTCCGTACCGGCCTCCTGGAGCAGCCGCTCGACCTGGTCGATGCGAATTGCGTCCTGACCCGGCATTGCGAGGGAATTCAGCTGCCGCCGCACACGGCCGAGTTCGACGTCGTCGAGTTCCGGCAGCAGGCGCGGGCCGGAAGCGCGAAATCTTCGAAGGATCGACACGCGCACAGCCTAGGCCCCCGGTCGAATTTCAGACAGACCTCGGAAGGGATCGTTATCCGGGTCATTCCGGTGACGGTACCGTCTTGTACGGCAATGGATTGACAGGTCTTCAGATTCGATCCGTTCGGTTGCTATCTGTTCGGTGCGGTGCTTCTCCTCGCACTCGATCGGGCGGAACGCTTCCGGATACGGATGGTGGTGTGGAAATCCCTGTCGATCCTCCCGAACAGTGCTCGGCCGTTCTGGTGATTCCGGTGCTACGGAATGGACGACGGGTCCATTGATGCGGACCTTTGCCGGAGACCCTGGACGCTGCATCTCCTGGCGTCCCGGCTTCGCCGGGTGACGACGCGGACCGGGCTCCGGGGGGTGTGACGGTCACGTTCCGTCGCCGGAGACCCTGTGGACGCCCGCCCGGTACTTGGGAAACCGGACGGTGATCTTCATGCCCGCGCCCACGGCCGTCTCGATGACCAGTCCGTGGTCGTCGCCGTAGACCTGTCGTAGTCGTTCGTCGACGTTGCACAGGCCTACGCCCGACGCCCTGAGCGTCTCTCCGGCAAGGATGCGCCGCAGTTCCTTCGGGTCCATCCCGATGCCGTCGTCCTCGATGGTCACCACCGCCTCGGCGCCGGCGTCCTGGGCGGAGATCGAGATCCGGCAGTCGTCCCTGGAGTCCTCCAGGCCGTGCTTGACGGCGTTCTCCACCAGCGGCTGGAGACACAGAAAAGGCATGGTGACGGGAAGGACCTCGGGGGCGATCTGGAGGGTCACCTTCAGACGGCTGCCGAACCGGGCCCCGGCCAGTGCCAGGTACTGCTCGATGCAGCGCAGCTCGTCGGCGAGGTGGGTGAATTCACCGTGCCTGCGGAACGAGTACCGCGTGAAGTCCGCGAACTCCAGGAGGAGTTCGCGGGCCCGTTCAGGGTCGGTGCGGACGAAGGAAGCGATGGCGGCCAGTGAGTTGAAGATGAAGTGTGGGGAGATCTGGGCCCGCAGGGCGCGTATCTCGGCCTCGATGATCCGGGTGCGGGAGCGGTCGAGCTCGGCGAGTTCCAGCTGCACGGACACCCAGCGGGCGACCTCGGTCGCGGCCCGGACGAGCACCGCCGATTCTCGTGAGCCGTAGGCCACGAGCGCGCCGCGAACGCCTTCCTCGCCGGTCAGCGGGGCGATGACGGCCCAGCGGAGGGGGCACTCGGGATCGTCACAGTCGGTGAACAGGCTCTGGCTGCGCCCCGACGCGAGGACCCCGGTGATGCGCGACATCACGCGTGCGGGGTGGTGGTCGGCGCCGCGGCCGTCCCAGGCCAGGACCGTCTCACGGTCGGTGAGGCACAGGGCCTCGGTGCCGAGCAGGGGGCGCAGCTGGCGGGTGGCCTTGCGGGCGGTGTCCTCGGTGAGACCGGCGCGCAGGGGAGGGGCGGCGAGGGAGGCGGTGTGCAGGGTGTGGAAGGTCGCCCGCTCGACCGGGGTGCCGAGGTCGAGATCCGGCCCGGAGCCGTGCCGTGCGCCCACCCGGCCGAGCCGGTAGCCGCCGGCGACGAGCAGGACGGCCACGGCGGTGCACAGGATGGCGAGGGCTGCTGCGGTCATCGTTGCCTCCTGGGGGCGGTCCGGTCGGTGACCTCGTTCCCGGTGCCTCGCCGTGGCGCGCCCTCCGGCTGCGGGCGGCCAAGCATGTCCTCGGGCAGGTGGAGGCGCGCCAGGATCGCGGCCGCTCCGGGCGGTGCGTGCCGTGGTGTCGCGAGGGACACCAGCACCATGGTGAGGAAGCCCAGCGGTACCGACCAGGCGGCGGGCCAGGCGAGCAGGGTGTTGATCCATCCCTCCGGGGTGATCCCGGCCCGGGTGGCCAGGACGGCGGTCAGGGCCGCGCCGCCTCCGGTGAGGAGGCCGGCCGCGGCGCCCGGAGGTGTCAGCCGGCGCCACCAGATGCCGAGGACGAGCAGGGGGCAGAAGGACGACGCCGAGACGGCGAAGGCGAGTGCGACCGCGTCCGCGACCGGCACGTGGCTGGCGACCATGCTCACGGCGCAGGGCACGGCCATGGCGATGACGGTCGCGAGGCGGAAGTACCGGACGGCGGGCGAGGGGAGCATGTCCTGGGAGAGGACTCCTGCGACGGACATGGTCAGCCCGGAGGCGGTGGACAGGAAGGCGGCGAAGGCGCCGCCGGCGAGCAGCGCGCCCAGCAGTTCTCCCGTCACTCCTCCGATCACGTGCTGCGGGAGGACGAGCACGACGGCGTCGGCCGCGCCGACGAGGGCGAGCTCGGGTGCGTAGATGCGGCCGAGGGCGCCGTAGACCGGCGGCAGCAGGTAGAAGGCGCCGACCAGGGCGAGGACGACGAGGGTGGTACGGCGAGCGGCGTTTCCGTCGGGACTGGTGTAGAAGCGGACCGCGACGTGGGGCAGGCCCATGGTGCCGAGGAAGGTCGCCAGGATCAGCCCGTACGTGGCGTACAGCTGGTAGCCCTCGCGTCCGCCCGCCAGCGGTTGGGACCAGACCGGGTCGGCACCGGTGGAGGCCCGCCGGGGGACCTCCGCGCCGTCGGGGAAGGACAGCCTGGTCCCGGCTTGGATGCGGTGGGTTCCCTCGGCCAGGGTGACCTGGCTGCCGTCGTAGGGGGTGCCGTCGACGGTGCCGACGGCGCCGACGGTCAGGGGTTGTTCCAGCTGGACGCGGACGGTGTCGTCCAGCCGTACGACGGTGTGTTCCCGGAAGACGGCGGGGGCGTCGAACCTGACCCGGGGTGCGTCGTCGCCGAACCAGGCGGCGACGAGGAACAGCGCCGGTACCAGGAGTGCGGTGAGCTTGAGCCAGTACTGGAAGGCCTGGACGAAGGTGATGCTGCGCATGCCACCGGCGGCGACGGCTGCGGTGACGACGACGGCGACGACGATCGCGCCGACCCATTCGGGGGCCCCGGTCAGGATCTCCAGCGTGAGACCGGCGCCCTGGAGCTGCGGCAGGAGGTAGAGCCAGCCGATACCGACGACGAACAGGCTGGCCAGCCGGCGTACGGCGGGCGATTCGAGCCGCGCTTCGGCGAAGTCGGGGATGGTGTAGGCCCCGGAGCGGCGCAGCGGGGCCGCGACGAGGACCAGCAGGACGAGGTACCCGGCCGTGTAGCCGACCGGGTACCAGAGCATGTCCGGGCCCTGGAGGAAGATCAGTCCGGCGATGCCGAGGAAGGAGGCGGCGGAGAGGTACTCGCCGCTGATGGCGGCGGCGTTCAGGCCGGGTCCGACCGTGCGGGAGGCGACGTAGAAGTCCGAGGTGGTCCGGGAGATCCGCAGTCCGAGAGCGCCGATGAGGACGGTCGCGAGGACGACGAGGGCGACGGCCGTCACCGCGTAGGTCTGGTTCACCGGCAGGTCCTCATGGGTGGGTTCAGCGTCCTTCGACGAGTCCGGTGAAGTCGCGCTCGTTGCGCTCGGCCCGGCGGACGTAGCGGCGGGCGATGAGCCACATCACCGGGTAGACGGCCACGCCGAGGACCACCCACAGGAACGGGTCGGCCGGGGAGAAGGAGCCGAGCGCGGCGGCGGGGAGGGCGAACAGCAGCGGGAGGGTGCCGATCAGGAGAAGGAGTGTGCCCAGGGCGTACAGGGCTGCGCGGAGCTGGCTTCGCATCAGCGAGCGCACGTAGATGTCGCCCAGGGCGGTCTGCTCGGTGATTTCGCTGCGGGCCGGACGGTCGCGTGGCGGGCGGTGGACGCGTCTGGGCACTCCGGTGACGACCTCGCGGCGGGGTCGGTGGTCTGCGGGCATCGCGTCCGCTCCGGTGTCTGGTGGCGAGTCTTCCGGGAGGGTGCCCGGAAGGCTTCGAAGACTACAGAGCGGTGGTGGAAGAAGGTAGGTTTTGGGCGCTAAGTCCGGTTGTCTTCGTCGGGTGGATCACGTGAGCGTCCCGGGTGGCGGCCAAGGCGATCTCCAGCTCCACATAGGAGTCCTCGGCGTGGCGGAAGGCCACCTCAAGGGCCGCTTCCGCGTGGGGGCCCAGGAGGCCGTGCGCGGACTCCTGGATCTCTTCGAGGACGTCGGCCCAGCGCCCGGCTGCGGCCTTGGCTCTGGTGAGGAGCGCGGTGACATCCCCCGGGTGTGAGGACCGGATCCGGTCCAGCCCGTGGAGTTCCTCCAGCAGCGCTTCCATGTCGGACATCCGGCCCCCTTTGCCGATGATCAACGGTAACGGCGACGGGGTGCCTGGACCATCGCTTCGGGCTGCCGTTCGACCAGCGGGCCTCTGCGTCGCCGGGCGTACCGGCCGGCGCGACGAACGGCTCCCCGGCGCGCGCCGGACGGCGGCCGAGCGCCGTGGAACGGCGCCGGGGGTCAGCCGCGCGCTCGGCGCATCAGCAGATCGCGCAGCTGGCGGGCGTGGCGGCGACTGACCGCGAGTTCCGCCGTTCCCACCCGTACGGTCGTGCCCCCGGCATCCAGTCGCAGTTCGTCGATGCGGCCGAGCGCGACGAGGCGGCTGCGGTGTATGCGGACGAAGCCGCGGGAGGCCCAGCGTTCCTCCAGCACGGCCAGGGGGATCCGCACGAGGTGGCTGCCCTCGGCCGTGTGCAGGCGTGCATAGTCGCCGTGGGCCTCGACGTAGGCGATGTCGCCGACCGCGACGAACCGTGTGACACCTGCGAGTTCCACCGGGATGTGTGCGGATGCGTCCTCGACCGCGGAGGTGTCCGGGGCCGAGGGCTGCGTCTGCGCCTCCCCGCCCGGGGAGGGGTCCTCGCGGGCGGACTCGGCCAGGTCGCTCGCGCGGCGCACCGCCTCCGACAGCCGCTCGCGCCGCACCGGTTTGAGGACGTAGTCGACGGCCTTAAGGTCGAACGCATCGACGGCGAAATTCTCGTGGGCCGTGACGAACACGATCAGAGGCGGCCGGGCGAACCCGGCCAGGAGCTTGGCCATGTCGAGCCCGGTCAGGCCCGGCATGTGGATGTCCAGGAAGACGACGTCGATGGCGTCCGCGTCGTCGGGTCCGGCGCCGACCGCCCGGCCGATGCGGCGCAGGGCCTCGGTGGCGTCGGTCGCCCCCTCGGCGCGTTCGACCCGCGGATCCGCGCGCAGCAGGTACAGCAGTTCCTCAAGCGCCGGCTTCTCGTCGTCGACGGCCAGTACGCGCAACATACTGCGCATTTTACGGGCCGAGCGGGTGCCAGGCCACGGCCGTGGAACGTGCTCTCCTCCGTGGGAGAGCCGGTCGGGTGCGGCGAGGCGGTGCCGGCGCCGCCCGCCCCGGTCGGGGCATCCGCCCGGAGGCCCCCGACACCTCGGGTGGCCTCGGACGGATGGGGCCGTGCCGCCCCGGGCGCCGGCTCACGCCGCTTCCCGCTGCGGCACGAGCTGCCTGGGCTGCGCCGTACGGAACGCGCGCGGTGCGGGGACGCCGACCGCCGGGAGGAGGCCGGAGCGGGTGAGTTCGATCAGGCGGCACCCGAGCCCGCGCAGCCGGGCGGCCACGGTCCGGGCCTCGCCGTCGTCCAGCGCGAACACGAACAGGCCCGGTATGAGCAGCGTGGTGATCCAGTCCCGCTCGATGGACCGCACGAGGCATTCCAGCTGTGGCAGGCCGTCCACCGGTCGCCGGCCGTTGTCCACGTACTCCGCGGGCTCCGGCAGGCAGTGCCGGTGGGCGAGCCGCTCCAGCGCGCGGCGGTGGCACTCCATTCGCGTGCTGTCGTAGGGGTAGCACCGCAGATACATGGCGGGCCGTGTCCGGCCGATGTCTTGTCGGGGGAACGTGAGCATGCCGTGTTCACCTACTCGTTTTCTCGCCGTCCGGGTGGGGCGCAGTAGCCGCACCGGCGCGCGTCAGATCTGTCAGGGCCCGCTCACAGATTTCGCCGTGGGTTGCCACCAGTGCCCCCTTGCCGCCCGGCGTGTTCGCCGCCTTCGGTCCATCCCAGCCCACGAAGGCCCGCGCCGATAGGCATGCACGGCAGGACGTGCGACGAACGGTCGTACCGTGCGGCCAGTGGTACGCCGAGCGGTCGATCGGGGACCGGGTGGTGTCGGCGGTGACCGGGGGTGGTGTCGGCGGTGACCGGGGGTGGTGTCGCCGAGGGGACGGGGCGGGTCCGCGCCCCGGCCCAGGAGGCTGCGGCCCAGGAGGTCCGGTGCGGCGGCGGCAGCAGCGGGCGATCGGGGCACCGGTGGAGCCCCGGTGGGCTCGGCCGTCCCCGGGGGCCCGGCAGCCCCGCTGCTTCGCCCCGTGACGGGCCGGGCCCGGCGGGTGAGCCCGTGTGTCGGTGGGCCCGTGGGCACCGGACGGGCGCGTCGACACCATCGGTCGCGGCCTCGCCACCGGCGGTTGCCGAACGGTCACCGAACTCCCTTGTGGGGAAAGGGAACCGGCGTGAATGCCCCGGGCACCTGGTGGCCGGGTCTGCCCGGCCGTGGCGAGTGGGCTCCGGCCTGCCGGGGCGCCCGGGGCGGTGCGGAGCCGGCCCCGCGGCTCGGGCGTGCGAGGTCGACTTCGTCAGGGGCGTTCCTGCACCGGGGAGTTGGTGAGCTGGGTCTGGATGAGGTTCATCACGGTGGAGTCGGCGAGGGTGGTGGTGTCGCCGATCTCGCGGCCTTCGGCGATGTCGCGGAGCAGGCGGCGCATGATCTTGCCGGAGCGGGTCTTCGGGAGCTCGCCGACGACCTTGATCTGCTTCGGCTTGGCGATCGGGCCGAGGGTGCGGCCGACGTGGGCCCGCAGTTCCTCGACCAGCTCGGGGCTGTCGGCGGCGGTGCCGCGGAGGATGACGAAGGCGACGATGGCCTGGCCGGTGGTGGCGTCGGCGGCGCCGACCACGGCGGACTCGGCCACGGACGGGTGTCCGACCAGGGCCGACTCGACCTCGGTGGTGGAGATGTTGTGGCCGGAGACGAGCATGACGTCGTCGACCCGGCCGAGCAGCCAGATGTCGCCGTCCTCGTCCTTCTTGGCACCGTCACCGGCGAAGTAGCGGCCCTCGAACCGCGACCAGTAGGTGTCGATGTAGCGCTGG
>NZ_JAQYWZ010000942.1:0-241 GCF_036290945.1 Streptomyces sp. BE303 | reverse complement strand
GGGGGGGGGGGGGGGGGGGGCACCGGGGGGGTGACCCGCCCCCACACCGGGGTGGGGGGGGGGGGGGGGGGGGGGGGGGGGGGGGGGGGGGGGGGGGGGGGGGGGGGTGGGGGCCGGGGGGGGGCGGCGTGGGGGTGTGTTGGGCGGGGGCTGGTGGGGGGGGGGGCGCGCGGGGGCCTGCACCCCCCCGCCCCCCCCCCCCGCCCGGAGCCCGCCGCCGCCCTCACCAAAATTTTTTTTT
>NZ_JAQYWZ010000941.1:0-399 GCF_036290945.1 Streptomyces sp. BE303 | reverse complement strand
GGGGGGGGGGGGGGGGGGGGGGCGGCGCCCGCGGGGGGGCCGCCCCCCCCCGGCGCGCCGGCGCAGCTCGGGAGAGAAAAAAAAAAAAGCACACCCCCCCCCCCCACCCCCCCCCCCCCCCCCCCCCCCCCCCCCACCCACCCCGGCTACCGCGGCCCCCACCGAAGCCCCCCCCCCCCCCCCCACCCCCCCCAACCCCCCCCCCCCCGTGACCCCCCCCCCCCCCGGCGCCCGCACCCCCCCCCGCCCCCCCCCCCCACCCCCCCCCACCCCCCCCCCGCCCCCCCCAACGCCCCCGCGCGGCGCCGGACAGCCCAACCGCCCACCCCAGACCCAGCCTGGGTGCACACCCCCCCCCCGTGGGGGGGCTCGCCCCCCACCCGCACCCCGCCCCCCCCC
>NZ_JAQYWZ010000940.1:0-408 GCF_036290945.1 Streptomyces sp. BE303 | reverse complement strand
GGGGGGGGGGGGGGGGGGGGGGGGGGCCCCCCCCCCCCCCCCCCCCCCCCCCCGCCCCCGGCCACCCCCCCCCCCCCCGCCAACCCCACCAGCCCCACCACCCCCCCACACCACCACCCCACCCACAAACAACCCCCCCCCACCCCCCCCCCCACCGAGACCCACGTCCCCCACCCAGCGCCCACGCCCCGGACACACCCCGGAGAACACGCCACCCCCGAACCCCCGGGTCCCCCCCCGCGCCCCCCCCGCGGCCGCCCGTCCGGCCGCGCCGGTCACCGACGATCCGATCGTCAGCGTCGGGTTGGCCTGCCGGTTCCCGGGCGGGGCCGACACCCCGGAGGACCTCTGGGACCTGCGGGCCTCCGGGACCGACGCCAGGGGCGGGTTCCCCAAGGCCCGCGGCTG
>NZ_JAQYWZ010000939.1:0-1271 GCF_036290945.1 Streptomyces sp. BE303 | reverse complement strand
GCCGGGGATGTCGAGGAGTTGCCGGGCGACGGCGAAGGCGGTGGTCCCCGCTCCGACGGCGACGACGCTTCCGGGTTCGACGAGTGCGGCGGCGGCGCTCGCCAGGGCCTCCTTGGCGGAGGGTTCCAGCTGGGACTTGGCCTCGAAGTCGGGTTCCTCGACGAGGGTGCTGACGACGGCTCCGCCGTAGGTCTTCTCGATCGCGCCGGTGCGGGCCAGGGCTTCCAGGTCCCGACGTACGGTCATGTCGGAGACGCCGAACCGGTCGGCGAGCTCCGCCACCCGTACCGCTCCGTCGCGACGCACGCGGTCGAGGATGAGCGCCCTTCGCTGGGGTGCCAGCAGCCCCGTGTCCTCCACGATCTCACTCCGACTTTTCACGCCGCGGCCGGCGGCTACCACGGTCGGCGCATGAAAGCACCATGACTCACAGGATAGGGGTGCGTACGAGCGGTCGGTGCCGTAATTCCCCGCCGGTATTGAACATAAAACAACACTCAATCCAAGGGAGGGTGAGAGGCGTTGTGCTTTGGTGTGCGGGCCGGGGTCAACACCCGCCTGGTAATGACGATGCGTGGTGGTACGTATGCCCGCGGTGCATGATTCCCGCCCGGTTCGGCCCGTCCGCCGGTGAATCGGACAGAACCCTTGACACAACCGAACGGCACTTCGAAACTCTCCATCACCCCGATTGTTTGCGCGAACATCAGCAACGGACGTGCTGGCGCCGGCTGTCGGGTCACCCCCCACCCATGATGCGCCCGCGACCGCTTCCCCCCACCCCGCCCGGGACACGGGCGGCGGGATACCGGCGCGGCCACCGGCGTGCAGTCGGCCCCACCGGCCGGACGTGTCGCCGTGCCCGCAGGCGGTCCGCGGGCGCATCGCCAACGAAGGACGAGTAAGAATGCTGCGTTTGAGAACGGCTGTCGGCGGTGCCGTCCTGGCCCTGTGCGTCTCCCTGGTCCAGGGCGCCGGGCAGGCCGAGGCGGCCGCCGTGACGGTCGTCAACGGGACCCAGTTCGCGGACACCGCGGGCAATCCGCTGCACGCCCACGGCGGCGGTGTGATCAAGGTCGGTCGGTACTACTACTGGTTCGGCGAGAACCGCAACGCCGACAACTCGTTCGGCTACGTCTCCGCCTACCGCTCGACGGACCTGAAGACGTGGGAGTTCCGCCGCCACGTGCTCACCCAGGCGACGGACCCGGAGCTCGCCGGCGCGAACATCGAGCGCCCCAAGGTGATGTACAACGCCGCGACCGGGCAGT
>NZ_JAQYWZ010000938.1:0-395 GCF_036290945.1 Streptomyces sp. BE303 | reverse complement strand
GGGGGGGGGGGGGGGGGGGGGGGGGGGCGCCCGGGGGCCGCGGGGGGGTGGGTGGGGGGGGGCGTGTTTGGGGGGGGGGGGGGGGGGGCACACGGCACCCAGGGCGCGGCGCGGTGGTGTGTGGGGTTTTTGTTGGGGGGGGGGTGGGGGGGTGGTGGGGTGGGGGGGGGGGGGGGGTGGCGGGACTGGGAGTGGGGGTTTGCTGTGTCGGGGGGGAGCTGGGGGGCGGGTACCGGGGACCGGGGGGGGGGGGGCGGGCGGGGTTTCGTTTGCGCCCGCGGGGGGGCGGCGCCGTGGGGGGGGCTGGGGGGGGGGGGGGGTGGGCGGGCGGACCCGCCCTGGCCCCCCCGCCGCCCGTGCCCGGGGCGCCCCCCCCCCCCCCCCCCCCCCCCCCC
>NZ_JAQYWZ010000937.1:0-761 GCF_036290945.1 Streptomyces sp. BE303 | reverse complement strand
TCAGCTGGTGCGGCCCTTGGCGTCGAAGCGGCGCATGCGGTCCAGGACGGTGTCGGCGGTGGGCTGGTGGAGTTCGTCGACGATGCGGCCGTCGGCGAGGAAGACGACGCGGTCGGCGTAGGCGGCGGCGACGGGGTCGTGGGTGACCATGACGACGGTCTGGCCGAGTTCGCGGACGGAGTTGCGCAGGAAGGAGAGGATCTCGGCGCCGGAGCGGGAGTCGAGGTTGCCGGTGGGTTCGTCGGCGAAGACGATGTCGGGCTTGGAGGCGAGGGCGCGGGCGCAGGCGACGCGCTGCTGCTGGCCGCCGGAGAGCTGGCTGGGGCGGTGGGAGAGGCGGCCGGAGAGGCCGACGGTGTCCACGACGCGGTCCAGCCACTGCTTGTCGGCCTTGCGGCCGGCGATGTCCATCGGGAGGGTGATGTTCTCCAGGGCGGTCAGGGTGGGGAGGAGGTTGAACGCCTGGAAGACGAAGCCGATGTGGTCGCGGCGCAGCTGGGTGAGCTGCTTGTCCTTGAGGCCGACGAGTTCGGTGTCGCCGATGGTGGAGGAGCCGGAGGAGACGGTGTCGAGGCCGGCCATGCAGTGCATGAGGGTGGACTTGCCGGAGCCGGAGGGGCCCATGATGGCGGTGAACTCGCCCTGCGGGAAGGTGACGCTGACGTTGTCGAGGGCGACGACGCGGGTCTCGCCCTCCCCGTAGACCTTGTTGAGGCCGGTGGCGCGGGCGGCCGCCCGGCCGGTGCGGACGGCGGTTGCGG
>NZ_JAQYWZ010000936.1:0-338 GCF_036290945.1 Streptomyces sp. BE303 | reverse complement strand
GGGGGGGGGGGGGGGGGGGGGGGGGGGGGGGGGGGGGCGGCCGGGCCCCGCGACGGCCCGCCCCCCCCCCCCCCCCCACCCCCCCCCCCGCCCCCCCCCCCCACCCCCACCCCCCCACCCTCCCGCCCCTCTAGTGGATGCTCCGCCGACCCCCGATCTCACACCAGCGAAACACACACGCTCCGTACCCGGAGCTCTTGAGTTCTGTGGCGCTGGCCGCGCGGGCCGCCAAGCCGGAGTTGTGGGAGAAGACAGTCTTCTTCCTCAACTAGGACGAGCACGGCGGCTTCTTCGACGTCCAGCTGCCCCCCGTCCCGGCGCTGGCCGACGGCCGCGGC
>NZ_JAQYWZ010000935.1:0-350 GCF_036290945.1 Streptomyces sp. BE303 | reverse complement strand
GGGGGGGGGGGGGGGGGGGGGGGGGGGGGGGGGGGGGGGGGGGGGGCGGGGGGGCAGCCCCCGGCCCCCCCCCCAGCCACCCCCCGCCCCCCCCGCCCCCCCCCCCCCCCCCCCCCGCCCCCCCCCCCCCCCCCACCCCCCGCCCGCCCGCCAGCACCGACACCATCCCCCCCCGCCCCCCCCCCCCACCCCACCCCACCCCGGCCACGATCGACAGCACGATCCGGACCTTCGCCTCCGTCGGCAACGCCGGAGGCCTCCCCATGATCGATCAGACTCCTTCACCGGGCAGGACCCGCAAGAAACACGCCCTGCCACAAAGTCTGACGCGCGACACCGCCACCCGGCCT
>NZ_JAQYWZ010000934.1:0-47720 GCF_036290945.1 Streptomyces sp. BE303 | reverse complement strand
TCCCGTCCCAGGGCAGCGGGACAGGGCTGCGCGGACTGCGCGAGCGCCTCGCCGCCCACGACGGCGAGCTGACCGTCCCGGACACCGGGACGGGCCGGTTCCGAATGCTCGCCAGCGTCCCGCTCTGACCCCCGCCGGCCCGCCGGGCCCGGGGCCGCTGCCCGTTCATCTCGCCGGTCACTCAAGAAGACCTACGAGAAACTCCCCGAACCCGACCTCGAACCGGGTCCACGGGTCGGCTCCATACCCTGGCTGCCGCTTGAAGACAACGATCTCCCAAGTCTCGGGGTCGACCGACTCGCATATCCAGAACGCCACATCCCCATTGACGGTGGTTGCGAAGGGAAGCAGCCTTGCCTCCGAGAGGCTCGGCGAAGGACCTCCGCCCCCAGACAGTGGCTCGTCCCGCGGTTCGAACCCCAATTCGTCGCCAGTGCGCCGGACCGGATCAACTGACCCGCCCCGGGGACAGGATCCACCCTCGACCCTCTACCAGTCACACCCGGGGGACTCCCGCCCGGTAGGGGCGGGTCAGTCGACGTCGATCGGCGCGGCGAAGATCCCGCGGGGCCGAAGTCGGTGTACGCCGCGGTGCTGACGGACGAGGCGCCGTCAACGGGACCTTCAGGGTCTGCTTCGCGACCAGGACGGCAGGTCGGCCAGCGTCACCGCGTGCAACGCCGCCCCGACGTCCTCCTCAGCCCGCTACGGCAGCGCGGGTCGGCAGCAAGCGCCGGTGCGGTGCCTGCGGAGTGCCGCGGCCAGCACCTCGGGATCGATCGCGGGTGTGCGCCCGAAGTCCGGGTCGTGGCTGGTGGGCAGGGCCGCGAGGGCCTGGCGGACGTCGGCGCACAGGCCGTGGCCGGGCCGGAACCCGGCGAAGGCGGCCAGGACCGCCGAACGCACGTCCCGCACCCCCGCCAGCCGGCGGGCCTGGTCCTGCCAGTGCCGCGCCTCGCGCTGGTCCCCCCTTCCGGCACACAGACAGGCGAGGGCGTAGGCGGCCTGGAAGCATCCTGCCCCGGCCCCGAGCTGCCACCATGTCCGCGGCCCGTCCGCCAGCGCCCGGCGCATGACCGCGCCGTCCTCGTCCTCCCCCTCGTGGACAGCCAGGTGGCACAGCGCTCCGAGAACGAGCGCCCCGTACGGCTCGATCGCCGACGCGTCCGTCAGCGCCGCGATCCACCCCGGCGACCGGGCGTCCTCCAGCACCAGGTGACACAGCGCCAACAGCTCGAACCCGGCCCGGTCCAGACGGACCGCGACCGACGGTGAAGGCCGCTGCGAGGCCCGCGTCCGCGCCGCCAGGCGCGCCGCGACCCTGGCCGGCGCGCCGTCGAGACAGGCGGAGGCCCGACCCCTGGCCTCGGGCTGCGGCAGACGCACTGACGCGAGCGGCGACCAGGCCGGGCCCGGGTCCGAGGCCCCGCGGACGGCGCCGGACTGCGCGTCGACGGCGCCGTGGATGTCGATCACTGCTCTTCCGCCGTCTCGGCGCTCTGTTCGTCCAGACCCAGCGCCGAGGCGAGCCGGCGGCGGGCGTCGCGGCGCAGGCTGTACACCCCGCTCTTGGTGATACCCATGATCCGTGCGGCGGTGACGACCGGATAGCCGAGCACGTAGGTCAGCACGACCACGTCGTGCTGCCTGTCCGGCAGGTCGCCGATCGCCGCGAACAGGCCGATCCCGCTCTCCAGCGCCCGGAACGCCTCCCGGGCGTCGGCCATGGCGAACGCGAACGCGGCGGAGGTGAAGGCCGACGGCCGGACGACGCGCTCCGGCGTGTCGTCGACCGTCGCCCGCAGCACACCCCAGCAGAACTGCCCCGCGTTCTCCTGGCGCAGCACCAGGTCCCAGTTGGCGGCGAGGTCCGCGAAGACGTCGTCGACCAGCGCGTCGGCGGCGTCGGGATCGCCGAGGTGCAGGCGCGCGTACTCCCAGTACGCCTCGCCGTGCATCACCATCAGGGCGACCAGGTCGTTGGGCAGGGAGGTCTCCGGTACGAGGTCCCCGCCCTCGGGTACCTGCTCGGGAGGGTCCTGGTGATCCTGAGGGATCGGGGCGTCATCGTGCGCATCAGCGCGACCGCCGCCGTCGATGCCGACCATGTGGCGTCCGTCCTCCCGCCCCGGAAGCCTGGGCCGACGGTCGGTCCCGGCCTCGTGGCCTGTTCGGGACCAGGAAACCGGCTGGGCACCGTGGATCTGCAGGCCGGGCAGAAGTTGACCGGATCTGCCGCAAGAGCACGCACCTTGACCGGCTGCCTGGCATTAAGCCCGATCATTCGGTCACCAAGCGTCCTGCCCTGCCCCCGGGAGCGTGCCCGGCGACGCCCCGCGTCCGGGGCCGCATCCCACGCCTCCGCCTCCCGACCCGGGCGTCCGGAGCCGAGGGGACGCCGCGCCCGATGGTGGACTTGCTCCTGCCCCTGGGGCAGGGGGCACAGTGATCCGCGTGCAGGAACAGACGATCACCATCGGGGAACTCGCCGCCGCGACCCGGCTCAGCCCCAAGGCGCTGCGGCTCTACGACGCACGGGGGCTGCTGCCGCCCGCCCACGTCGCCCCGCGCACCGGGCTTCGCCGCTACGGCCCCACCCAGGTGGAACGCGCCCGCCACATCGCGCTGCTGCGCGCCTTGGGAATGCCACTGGCCCGGATCGCCGCAGTACTCGACGCGGACGCAGCGGATCGCGTCCCCCTGCTCGACGCGTACTGGCACGAACAAGCGCGCACACACGCAGCCCGCCGCGCCACGGTGACCTACACCCGGGCGGTCCTGGCAGGAAGGCCGCAGACCATGTACGAGATCGCCGAACGGGACATCCCCGAGCAGAAGGTGCTCAGCATCCAACGCCACGTGAACGCCGCGCACCTGCCGGCCTTCCTCGCCGAAGCGGCCGAACTGCTCCTCACCCACCTGCGGCATGCCAACGCCCGCCTGTCCGGACCGCTCTTCGCCGTCTACCACGGACTGGTGGACGACGACTCCGAAGGCCCGGTCGAAGTCTGCGCCCCCACCGACAGTCCGGTCGAACCGGCAGGGCACATCGGGGTTCGCATCGAGGCCGCGCACCGCGAGGCGTACACCGCCCTGACGAAGCGCGACGACGCTCCCGCGTCGGGCGCCGCCGTCCACGACGCCGTCGGTGCCTGGCTCGCCAGCCACAGGCACACCCGCAGCGCCTCCAACCGGGAGGTCTACTACCCGAACTGGGCAACCGCCGAGCCGGGCGAGCACGTCATGGACGTCGCCGTACCCTTCCACCCGGGCTCCGCCACGTAGAAGCCCGGGCGACCTCCGGGCCCGTGGACGGCCCGGCCACGGCCGCCCCGGACCTGGTCCTGGGCGAGCCGCCGGAGGCGGCCCCGGCCGACCGGGGCCGGGGCCTGGGCCGGGGCATGGGCCGCTACGGGCCGACCTACTTGAACGTGTCCAGCGCGGTGTCGGTGTTGTCGAGAGCGGTTACCAGTAGCTCTCGGCCCGCCCTCAGCATCCCGCCCTGGTTGATGATGTTGACGAAGTCGACGGCCGGGTCCGCCTCCTCAAGTGTGCCGATCACGCCCAGCATGATGTGCAGCGCCTCGGCAGCCTTCGCGGCCGCGTCCACGATGGCCCCGGTGTCCGGATCGTTGGCGAGGAGGAAAAGCGGGATACCCACCCGCCGGACCTGCCAGCCCAGGAACGATATCTGCCTGACCGGGTCGTCCCCGGCTCCAGCCCCGTTCAGCTGCTCCAACCATGCGGTGAAGAGGTCCTCGCCGTCCTCCTCCGCCTCGTCGGCGAGCTTCGCCTGTCCCTGCACCGCGCCCAGCAGGGTGTTGAGCAGACGCAGCCGGTAGACGTCGGGGCTGGCGAACTGCGCGGCCCTTTCGGCGTGCTCGACCGGCGTGTTGTTGCCCTCGTAGACGCCCAACGCAACCAGGGCAGCGCCGATCTGTTCCACCGTCACGGGAATGTCATCACTCGTCATACCGGCAAGCTACCCGCCCGGCCCGGACGCGGGGGCCGAAGTAAGGACAATCAGTGCCTGGCAGCGAGCTCGTCACGAGTCCGACGGCTGATCAGGAGCCTTTCCGGGCTCTGTGGGGCCGGCAGAAGCGCAGGCAGAGCGGGTCCTGGCCGCGGGTGGTGCAGATCCGCGCGAATCCCCGGCTCAGCCCGACTCTGCCGTCGCGGCCAGATAGAGCTCCTCGGGATCGACGGCCTCCGTCGGCGGGTCGAGGATCACGTCCGTCAGCACCGCGGTCTCGGGGAAGGGTACCGGGCGAAGAGGTCCTCGAAGGGGGTCTTCGTGCCGGCGGAGTGGAGCTCGATGTGGACAGGACGGCGGGTCCACGACCGCCCGAGTTCTCACCGCGTGCCACCAGCGGACCACTCGTCGATGATCTACCAGGCAAGATCGAAGGCGTGCTGGATTCCATGGTCGCGACGACGGGCGAGCCGGTCGAGGTGGCGCCGGGCTCGGAGGACCTCGGGCAGGTGAGCTCGACCGTGCACGCGTGCGGCGCCGGGCCGTTGAGAGGTCTCACTCGCGATGCCGCGCGGGCCTCGTTCCCCGAAGGGGTCGAGGCCGTTGAGGGCGACTTCGCCGAGCCTGCTTCGCTCAAGCGCGCGCTGGAGGGTATGCGCTCGCTGTTCCTCGTGTCGCGCATGGGCCCAGATGCCGACATCCTCGACGCCGCCCGGCAGGCAGGTGTGGAGCACGTGGTGCTCGTGTCGTCCATTACCGTCCAGACCCATCCGCACCTGGGCCCCGCCGACGAGAATCTGGCTGTCGAGCGACTACTCAAGGACAGCGGCATGGCCTGGACGATTCTGCGGCCGACGCAGTTCGCCTCGAACGCCCTGTGGTGGGCGGCGTCCATCCGCGAGCACCAACCGGTCAGGGTGCCGTATGCGGACATCGGGCTCCCCACGATCCACCCTGCGGACATCGCGTCGGTGGCGCGGGTGGCGCTGATCGAGTCCGGTCACCGGAGCCGGACGTACGCCCTGACCGGTCCGGAGCGGGTGACCGCCCGGCAGCAGGTGGCGGTCATCGCGGCAGTACTGGAGCGGGAGGTGCCGTTCGTTGAGATCAACAGGGAGGAGGCCCACCGTCACATGGCCGCGTTCCTGGGAGACGAGGCCGCGGATGCGGTGCTCGATGTGACGGGCGGGGACATCGACGACGAGCTGCTGAAGGTGCGCGACACGGTCTCGCGGGTGACCGGCTCCCCGGCCAGGCCATTCCGTCAGTGGGTTTCGGAGAATGCCTCCGCCTTTCGTTGAGCCCCGGTGCCGGCCTCGTTCATCTGTACTCAGCTGGGGCTACGACCTCGGCGCGAGCCTTGACGGCGTCCTCAGCGTTCGGTGCGCGTTCGGTGCACGTTCGAGCCAGGTCGCCTCGGGCTCGCCGTAAAGGAAGGTGCGCCACCTCGCCGCCCTCATTACTCCCTCGCCACCAACATGAGCTGCGCGTCATCAAGAGGCGGCCCCGGACGAAGCACCCCTTGGCAGGAATTGGCCCACTAAACTCACCGCACGTCCTCTGATCAGACAAAGTCTCGGGATCCTTCGGAGTGCTAGCCACGCTCTCCAACGCTCCTCTCCCACTCCGAAAAGTCATTGGCACAAGTCCGCCTGTCAATCCAGTCACCCTCGGGCAAGGAGACCGTCAAAGACAGCAGACGCCCGGACCGGTTCAGCGCGAGGACGACTTCACAGCTTGCAAGCAGATCCAGAAACTCCAGAACCCTATGGACAGGGACGGCATCGAACAGGTAGTCCTCGAAGAGGATCCGGGCCTCACCCCTGTCCTCTCGCACCATCACAATGAACTCGTGTCCGGCAGAGTGCTCCAGATGAATATCAACCACCCGAGGATTCGCGACAGCCTCGGCCGTATCAATCTCCAAGAATTTTCCGGAACGAGCGGCCGCAGCGATGAAATCCTCTACCGAACGCATAGAAAAACCCTCTGGCCGAATTAGTCACACTACCTCCATTGACCACTGCAGAGATCGATCTTACGCCCACCGCACCCAGGGACGATCTGCTCTTCCTCACCGGCAGCCCCGGCCGGCCCGGCGGCCCGGCGATCAAGCGGACGGCAACCAGGCTGGAGGCCGTTCTCAAGGACTACCGCCTGGTGATGTTCGACCAGCGCGGCACCGCGGGGACGAACAACCGCGGCCGGTGCGCCGGGCGCGCTTTCGGTGGCGGGCGTGCGTGCCCGGTGGTGGACTGGAGGACGGACGAAGCGGGCGGGCGCGCGTCGCCGGGAAGCACCTGCTGGAAGGAGCGCTCCGGTGGAGCCATTGATCGCGCTGGTCGTCGGGTTCACCGCGGCCCGACTGGCCGGTCTACTGGGAGCGGACGCGCTCGCCGGCTGGCAGCCTGCCCTGCGGGCCGGGCTGGTGGCCATGTTCCTGCTCACCTCGATCGCGCACTTCGCCCCTGCCCTGCGGCCCGATCTCGTCGACATGGTCCCGCCGTGGATGCCCCGCGCCGGCCTGCTCGTGACGATCACCGGCCTGCTCGAAGCCGCCGGAGCGATCGGCCTGATCATCCCCGCCACCGCGCGATGGGCAGCCGGCGGACTCATCGCCCTCATGATCGCCGTGTTCCCCGCCAACGTCTCCGCCGCCCGCAGGAACACCGCCCAGGGAGACCGCCTCGGCCCGCGCACCCTCCTCCAGATCCTCTACATCGCCGCAGCCGCCGCTATCCTCGTCCGCACGCCACGACACCCCGCGGCCGCCATCCGCACCGCATGACAGCTGATCGACGACCGCCGACCGCCGATCGCCGATCGCCGGAACGGATCACAGAACGGCGACACGAGGAGATCAGCATGGGCACCTGGGGCATCGGCCCTTTCGAGGACGACACGGCGGCGGATTTCGCCGACACCCTCGACGAGACGTCCCTGGACGAACGCGAGAACCTCATCCGCAGCACGCTGAACCGCGCCGTCGAGGCCCAGGACTATCTCGACGCTTCCGAGGCCGTGGAGGCTGTCGCTGCCGCTGCCCTCATCGCAGCGCAATGCCCGGACGGCGAGCCGGTCACAAGCAGCTTCGGCCCCGACGAGGCCCTGCCGCTCCTCGCCACCGACCTCCGGACACTTGCCGCCGAGGCACTCGACCGAGTCCTCGCCGAGGAGTCCGAGCTCGCCGAACTCTGGGACGACACCGATGACGGCCCACGATGGCGCCAGAGCATCAGTCACCTCCGGGGAATCCTTGATCCACCGACCAAGCCTCAAGAAGACTCGCTGTTCGAAATCTGATCTGCTGACTCAGCGTCACCCATCACGAGAGATATGAGAAGCCGTCGTCGTACCGATCTTGGTGAGTACGGGCTCGGATGCGGCGGCTCAGTCGGGTGACCTTGGGGCGTGCCGTGCGCGGACGGTTCGAGTGATCGTTTCGAGCCGACGGGTTCACCAATGTCTCGTCATCATTACGCAGCGTAACCAAGCGGGAGCATGCCAGAGGTCAGACGTACCGGACACGGCAAAGGAGTGGCGACGTGGCGGAAGGTCAGCAGAGGTTGGAGACCAAGCAGATCAGCGGGCAGGTCATCACGCACGCCATCGTCAAGCCGACCGACGACTACGCCCTCTCCGAGAAGGAGTGAGGAGAAGCGTGCTGCTGCGCTGGACGAGGCGGACACCACCTCGGAGTGACGGTGGGTGATGTCCGACGCCGCACGGCCGCCCGCTTCGTCGGTCAGATGCCGAAGCGGCGCTTGCGCAACTCCTCGGCCGGGCCCTGGTACGGGTCGGGCCCGGCGTGCGGGGTCATCCCGCCGACACCCGGCAGGGGCTCCGGCGCGGCGACGACGGCCAGGACCTCCGCGTACTTGCGCCCAGCTGCTTTCGTCACAGCCCTGGATTAGGGCGGTCCGACCTGGGGGCCGTCCACCGCTGCACCCCGAACAGCAGAAGTACCCGGCACGACGAGCCGGCCGGGGTGCGACCCTCCCCCGTCTGTGAGCAGGTCGGGACGAAGGAGAATGGACGAAGGAGAATGTCAGCGTCCGCGCCGGGGGTGGGGTGTGCCGGTCCGGTCAGGACGGCGTGCCGCGACGATGGACCGGCGGGCAGCAGGGGTCGCGGCTGCGGAGTGGGAACGGCGCGCGCCGGCCGTTCCGCGCATGCCCCATTGGTATAGACATATCCGCTCCGCCGCTCCATGATGGAAGGCACTTCCCGAGGTCGCACACACCCCGTCGCCATCCTCACCCGAAGCCACCGTGTGACACCTGGCCGTAGCCGATCCCACCCCGGACGAATGCGCGGCCATCGCGCACCGAGCCGTCCAGGGCACCGCCCGGCGGCGTGCGCCACACGCCTGCCGTACCGGCGAGGAGCGACGATGACCATCATCCACGAGCAGCCCACCCTGATCGGGAGCAGCGCGGTCTACCTGCGCTGCTACCCCTACGACCACTGGGACATGGCCGCTCACCGGTGGGCGCTGGAGGACCACGCCCGGCAGCTCGGCCTCGGCACCCCCAGGCTCTACCTGGACAACGGCACCTCGTCCTCCGCACTGCGCCCCCAGCTGCGCATCCTGCTCGCCCGGGCCTCCAAGGGTCTCGTCGACACCGTGCTGGTGCCCGGCCTCTGGGTCTTCTCCCTGGAGGGTGCCACCGCGGACTCCGTCGCACAGTTCCTCCGTGCGGCCGGCACCCAGGTCGTGGAACTCCCCCGGCGCCGGACCCGCGCCGAAGCCCGCGCCTGACCGCACCGCCCGGAGGAGACTTCGGGGGCGCCCTGGGGCCCCCTCTGGACACGTCCCGAACCCTTTCGGTGATCCGGGCGCGCGACCCGCACGCCGGCGACTGCGACCGACCGGACCCTGATCGTCTCCGCCCGCGCCGAGCCGTTCGGAGCGTCCTCGGCCGCGGGCGGTCAGTCGCCGGGGTGGGCCATGGCGTCGATGGCGATGGCGGCTGCCAGAACGGTGGCGTGATCGGTGTCGGGACCGATGCCGAGACCGTAGGTGTCGCGCAGCCGGAACCACTTCTTGGAGACCTCGGCGACCTTGTAGCCGTCCCGTTCGATCGTGTACTCGTGGTCGACGATGTTGCCGTGGACGGTCAGGTCGCCGCCCTCCTCCTGCTTGATCCGCCAGTGGTCCCGCACCGGCCCCACCAGGCCCTTCTTGACCAGCGCGATCCGGTGGCCGTCGGCGTCCTCGATCTCCATCGAGTCCTTGATCCGCATCGGCCGGCTCTGCACGGCGGCGACCCGGTGGCCCTCGCGGTCCTCGATGGCCCACGTCCGGCGCAGGCGCAGTGCCTTGCCGTTGACCTTGTAGACGTGGTCACCGGCCTCGTCGTCGATCCAGTAGTCGTCCCCGATGGAGAAGACCTTCTGCTGCATGCGGTAGCGGGTGACGCCCTCGCCGTCGTCGAAGGCGTTGTTGGCCCGGTGGCGGGCCCGTCGTTCGCCGAACATCCTCGGCTCCCTTCCCCGGTGGGCGGGCGGTTCACCCCGCCTCGGCGCCGGTCGTGATCAACGGCCGCTCGCCCCCGCCGGCCGGCAGGTCCTTCCGGTACTGCCATCGCACCCCGCCGGGACCGGCCGGGCCACCGACGGCCGGGCGCGCTGCGCCGTACAGGTGAACGGCGTGCGCATGGGACCGGGGCTGCCCGGCCCGCAGCCGGGCGGCGGGGGCCGGGCCGGTCCCGGCGGGGCGGCGCCCGGCCTCCGGGGCGCGAGGCGGACGGGGCGCGAGGCGGACGGGGCGGGCGCCAGGAGAAGGGGGCCGAGCCGACGCGGGCCCGCGCCTGGTTAGGCCGCCGGTGGGAGCTCCGGCGGCCGAACGGGTTCGGGACGCCGAGCCTGTCCGGCGGTTCGCCGCGGGGCTGTTACTGCTGCCGCATGGACGATTTCGTACGCAGGGCGGCGTTCCCCGTCGCCGGGGCGGTCACGGCCGCCGGCCTCGCCAGCGTGGTGCTCCTCGGACAGGGCCAGACCCCCGCAGCGGCAGTGCTCCCACCGGGCGCGCTCGCCGGCGCGAAGCTGGTGCAGCTGACCACCCCCTCGGTGCCGCCCCTGGGCTTCACCCCGTACAGCGGGACCTACGGCACGGCGCTCAGCACGTTCGTCGGCGACACCGACGACGGGGACTTCAGCGACCCGGACGGCATGCTCAGCCGCATCACCATCAGCACCATGACGACCCGGACCGCCGCCGACGCCGCGAAGTACTACGCCCAGGCCCAGCTCACCGACCTCGTCGTCCGGCTCGGCAGCAAGGACCTGATCCGCATCGCGCCCAGCGGCACGGTAGCCTCCATGGACTCCTACGCCGAGTGCGTGCCGCCGCCCGTCGGGCCCTACGCCCTGGCCTACAACCGGACGGACGCCGGCCGGATCACCGTCCTCGGGCAGCTCGTCCCCATCGGCACCTCCACCCTCGCCGTCACCGGCGCCGACCTCGACAGGCCCGAGATCGGACCCAGCACCCTCACCGTGACCGTCGCCCCCCATCAGGACCCGGCCGCACAGAACCGGCAGGACACCGCGGAGGCCTGGCTCGACATCGACGTCCGGGGCACGCTCAACGACACCGGCGGCAACCAGCTCTACCAGGGCGAGGTGACGAATCTGCGCCTGGGCGCGGTCGAGGTCAGCTGCCGGGTGGGCACTCCCTCACCCACCCCGACACCGTCGCCGAGCCCGTCCCCCACACCCTCACCCTCACCCACCCCGACGCCGTCGCCGAGCCCGTCCCCCACACCCGCACCGTCTCCGTCTCCGTCACCGTCCCCCTCGCCCTCCGGGTCGCCCACTCCCCGTCCGACGCCGACACCGGCCCCCACCCCGACCCCGACCCGGGTCCCGCATCCGTCTCCGAGCGGGGAACTACCGGAGACCGGAGCCGGGCCCGGTCTCCCCCGGGTCGCAGGCGCCTCGGCGTTCCTGCTGGTGGTCGGCGGTGCCGCGGTCCTGGCGTCCCGGCGCCGTCCACGCCACTGAGCCGAGCGGCCGCGCGCCGGGGTCCGCCCGGCGCGCGGTCGTCCGGTCGCTGACGACACCGGGGGCGTCGTCCCGGGGCGAGACGGGAGCGCCGGGCACCGGGCGGCCTGCTCGGCGAGGGGCAGCACGCCCGGGCGGTCGCGTAGGCTCGCCCGGGTGCCGCCCGGGGCGGGGATGGCCGGGGGAACGGGGGTGGGCTGGGTGTTGTCGGATCGTACGCGGGCCGAGTCGCTGCTGCGGGGCGCGGCGGCCACCTGCGAACCGCAGTTGCGGCACTGGGTCGGGCAGTTGGGCGGTGCGCTCGGGGAGGTGGCGGCGTACCACTTCGGATGGTCCGGCGGATTCCCGGCTACAGGGCGCGGCGGCAAGAACGTCCGGGCGGCCCTGACGCTGAGCTGCGCCCGGGCTGTGGGAGGGGAGCCGGACCTCGCGGCACCCGCCGCCGTGGCGGTGGAGATGGTGCACAACCTGTCGCTGCTGTACGACGACGTCCTGGACGGCGATGCGGTCCGTCGTCACCGCGCCTCCGCCTGGGAGGTGTTCGGGCCTGCCGCCGCGACCAGGTCGGCCGACGCGCTGCTGATGGTGGCGTTCGAGGTGCTCGCGGGCCCCGGCGGCGAAGCGGTCTCAGGCGGGGCGGTCTCGGGCGGGGCGGTCTCGGGCGAGGCCACGGCAGCCCTGCTGGACACGCTCGTCCAACTCGCGGTGGGTGAGGGCCTGGACGTGCTGTTCGAGGGTGAGCCGCGCATCGGGCTGCCCGAGTGCCTGGAGATGGTGTCGGGCAAGACGGCGTCCCTGATCTCCTGTGCCTGCCGGCTGGGCGCCCTCTACGGCGGCGGCGGACCGGCGCAGGTCGAGGCCCTGGCCGCGTTCGGTCACGACCTGGGCATGGCATTCCAGCTGGTGGACGACGTGCTCGGGATCTGGGGCGACGGTGCGGTCACCGGAAAGCCGGTCTTCGCGGACCTGCGGGCGCGCAAGCTCTCGGTACCGGTGGTCGCCGCGATGGCCTCGGGCACCGCGGCGGGCAACGAACTGGCCCGCCGCTACTCCCTGCCGGCCTCCCCGGACCGCGCCGAGGAGGCGGCGCTGGCTCTGCTGGTGGAAGAAGCCGGCGGCCGGCGCTGGACGGTGGAGCGCGCCGCCGGGCACGCGGAGGAGGCCCGGCTCCGGCTGCGGCAGCTCGCCGACGAACCGGGCACGGTACCCGGAGCCGTCGACGACCTCGACGCGCTCTGCGAACTGATCGTCACCCGGTCGTACTGAAGCGGTCCTCCCCCGCGCGGGAGGACCACGGCGGCGGGGTGTCGAGGATGTGCGCCCGGCCCTGCCGGTAGAGCGCGGCGTCCACCTCCTTCAGCCGGCGGAGCTCCTCCGCCTCGTACAGGGCGTGGACGACGGCCGGCTCACCGCCGTGACCAGCGGCCCGCAGCAGCGCGTTCGTCGCCGCCCGGCCGCTCTGGTTCGCGCCCTCCATCGTGGCCAGGTTGACCGGGCAGCGGACGAAGTCGCCGGCCATGAACAGGTTCACCGCGGCCGTCTCCGCCGTCGGGCGCAGCTCCCAGGAGCCGGTGGTGTTGATCAGCAGGGCCTCGTCGTTGGTGGCGGGCCCGGGGCCGTCGAGGTTCCTGACGGCCGGGTCCAGGTGCCAGGAGTGGAGCAGGCCCCCGTGGAGGGTCCGCCGACGCCCGTCGTCGAGGGCGTCGGTGAGCTGGGCCCAGACCTCGGCGACGACCTCGGCCCGGGTGCACTCGCGGGCCGGCTTGCCGTAGAGGATGCCGGGGGTGTCCCAGGAGGAGATGTCGACCGACAGGCAGTCGGCGACCGTCCCGTCACCGTAGGTGGCGCGGAAGTCGGTGTCCCAGAACTGGGCCTGGCTGATGGAGGTCAGCGCCCACGGGGAGTCCTGGTAGATGACGTGGCCGCGGGTGATCGGGGTGGGTTCGGTGAGGTAGAACTGCAGGCCGACCATCCAGTCGGTACGCAGGCCCGCCGTCTTCTTGAGCTCGGGGTCGGCCTCGGCCAGGCCGCGTTCCAGCAGCGCCCCGATCCGGTCGACGGGGAGCGCGCACACGTACCAGTCGGCGTCCACCTCCCGCCGCCGCGTGCCCGGGCCGCGCAGCACCGCGCCGACTACGGCGCGCCCCCGCACCCTCAGGCGCTCCACCCGCCAGCCGAGTTCGAGCCGCACCCCCAGCCGCTCCAGGTGCCGCACCCAGGGGTCGATCCAGGCGGTGCTGGTCGGCGCGTTCAGGACCCGGTCGGCGGCCTGTGCCTCACCCCGGCCCAGAAACCCGTAACCGAAGGCCTCCAGGAACCCCCCGACGGTGTGCGCGCTGCACACCTCCGCCCTGGCCGCCACCACCGTGCGGGTCGCCCCGACGACGCACACCTTCCGGTACTCCTCGGAGGCGCCGTCCGCGGCCGTGAAGTCCCACCAGGAGGTCCGTTCCCACTGTCCCAGCCGCCGCTCGGCGCTGCTGGTCATGTAGACCAGCATGCGGTTGGCGAAGTACAGCAGCTCCTCGTTCAGCTCGCCCTCGGCGCCCAGCCTCATGCCCCGGGCGCGGAGGATCTGCAGGGGTGTCCTCGGGCCGGTGGCCATGGACACGTCGGCGACCGTCTCGCCGATCCTCCCCGACCGTGCGGACAGCATCTGCGGCGCTTCCCGCAAGTTTCCCTCCACGCCCGAGGACGAGCCCTCCAGAGGGATCCGCCGCATCGTGTCGGGCAGGCTCCGGTAGAAGCCGGGGAAGAACCGGAACCCGTGCTCGCTGGGCAGGTCGAGCCGCCCGCCGGTCCCCGTCCCGGGGACCGAGGCGCTACGGGCCTTGCCGCCCCACCCGGAGGGTTCCACCACGGTCACCTCGAAGCCGCGCTCCGCCAGCTCCATGGCCGCCGTCAGCCCGGCCACCCCGCCACCCAGCACCACGACCGTCCGCCCCGAACCCCCCGACACCCCGCACCCCTTCCGGCCGGCCAGCACTCACCGGCCCCACCCGACCCGTACGGGAACGATAGAGCAGACGGTTCGTCAGCCGTCCGCCCGGCCCGCGACCGGCGGGCGCGCGCGACGGGACGAGTGGACACGGTCGCCGCGTGGGAGTGCGGGCGCCGGGGCAGGCGAGGGCGCCTCTCCCGGCCGTCAGGCCGCCGTCCCTGGCGCTCGGCGGGTGTCAGAGCTGTATGGAAGGCTTCTTCGGACAATTCCGGTTCGTGGGAGAGGCGACGGCTGTGTTGCTGGTGGGCGAGATCTGGCAGCTGCTGAAGAAGGGTGAGGTTGTCGGCGAGATCGTGATCGAGGACGCCGACTTCCCCTGGTTGTCAGGCCGCTTCCTGCCCGCTCCCGGCTTCGCCGCGGTGAAGCCGTTGTTCGATCGCGAGCTCGTGCTGGTCGAGGAGGAGGAGATGGACGAGTGGGAAGCCGTCACCGATGAGATCCGCCGGACCCTGGAGCTGGCCGCCCCGGCGGGCCCGGTGGCCGAGTTCCTGCTCCAGGTCGACGGTGACCGTGCCTGGTTCCGCTGGAGCGATGAGCCGTTCGAGTAGGAGACGTCGTAGTGCGAAGCCGGGCTTCTGTCCTTCTGGAATCCCAAGCCGGCCCACGAGCAATTGGGCGATCATGGGGGGATGACTGAACCGCGCACGGTCCGGCCGCCGCTCCAGCCCGATCCGAAGCTCTGTCCCCGTACACGGACCTGGAGATGATCCGCGGACGCCGTGCAGGACCAGGCGGCCCCCGCCCGGTAGCTCCCCACCACTGGTACGTCCGCCAGGACGCCGGCATTCTGCCCGACCAGCAGGCCGCGCGGTGAGCGCGGTGGTCCGGCGCACTGAGGGGCGGTCTTCCTTCAACCGCCCCGCGCGGCGTGCGGCCGGCGAGGGCACGTCGACGGTCACCTCTGTGCGCCCTGGGACTGGCGGTGACTCTGAGTAGTCGAATCCGGGCTGAAGGAGGAAACGCCGCACCGCCGGGACGTGTGGTTCCCGGTCGCCCCGCTCCGGCGTTTCGGGCGCCGCGCGGCCGGTCTCCGCCGACGGGGGTGGCGAGGCGGTGGAACGCTTGCCGGAGGGCGCCCGGCCGGGTTCGGGGCCGGAGGCGCCGTCCGGCACCTCACGGCCCACCGGGGTGTCTCGGGCGGGGCGGTTCCCGCTCCCGGTGCGCGTCGATCGCCCCGTTCCTCGGCCGAACCGTGACGAGAACGATAGCCGGTGGGGCTGGCCCCGGCGGGTCCCCGAGCGGTTTCCTGTCGCCATGACCGATTCCGGGGCACTGTCCCGGATTATCCGGATTCCCGGGGCGTGACACATGAAACCGGTTCGCACCGATACTTCCGCAGCCGTCTACCTGCGCTGCTACCCCTTCGACCCGAGCGGGATGGGAACGCACCTGCACGCACTGCGGCACCTCGCGAACGAGCTCGGGTTCGCGCCTCCGGCCGTGTTCCTCGACAACGGCTGCCGCTCCCGGGGCCCGCTTCCCGCCCTCCAGCGTCTGATCGGGCTGCTGACCGCGGGCGCCTTCCGCGCGGTGCTCGTCCCGGGCCCGTTCGTCTTCTCCCTCTCCGACCTCGAAGCGCGCTCGATCTGGTCCCAACTCACCAGTTCGGGAAACCGTGTGATCGAACTCCCGGCGTCTGCGCTGATCGCCCAATGGGGGTGGGGGCGGTGATCACGAGCTCGGATCCGGCCTGGTCCCGCTGGGTGGGGCGCACGGTCGACCTACCCAACGGCGGCCCCGGAATCGTCCGCATGGCCCGGCGCGAGGTCGCCGCGGACGTGCTGTGGGCCGTGGACGCACGCGGGACCGTACACCGGATCACCCGGCACCACACACCGCCGGGCCCGTGCATCCACAACGCCCACTCACCGGCCGCCCGGCCACCCGCGCACGCGCCGCCCGCCGAACCCGGCGTGGAGTGCGCGTGAGGCGCTCGCACGGGCGGCTCGGTCGGGGCTCCTGGAACGCTCTGATTCTTGGGCGCGCGCAGTGTGGGCCGGGGCAGAGGCCGACCCACCATGGGGTGGGTCGGCCTTCCGGTCATGCTGGTGGTGTTGCTGGTACCGGCATGGTCATTGTGCGGTGGCCTGTCGCTGGTAGAGGCTGATCTCAGCGGCTGAGGCGTCGCCGGCACCGTTGGCGGCTCGCGTGGTCTTCAGTCGGATGTGGCGGGTGGTGGTGTCGGGGAAGGTGATCGTCCTGACGCCCGAACCGGGCGGGAAGGTGCCGCTCGCCACGGCGGTCCAGTTGTTTCCGTCGGTGCTGGTCAGGATCTGGTAGTCGGCCGTGGTGCCGTTGGTGCCGCCGTCTTGGCGTGGAAGGTAGTCGAGCCTTCCCACGGTTCGGGACCGGCCCAGGTCGATGTCGATCCAGTGCGGCATGGGGGTGATGCCGGTGCCGTACTGCGTGTGCCGGATGGTGGAGTCGTTTCCGTCGATGGCGTTGGTGGCTCGGCCGTTCGCCCGTACGGTCTCGGTGCTGTCGGCGGTGGCCGTCCAGCCGCCGCGCGGGATGGCGGTGTAGGCGGTGGTGCCGGTGATGGGCGCGGCCTCGAACACGGCCACCTCGTGCGGCTGCAGTGTGATGCCGGCCGGTGTGCCGCGTTGAGCGGTGAAGGCGGCGCGCAGGCCGTCCTTCTCGGTGAAGCGGTACGTGCCCTGGGTGCCGCCGGGCAGTTCGAAGATCTGCTGAGGGTCCACCGCGAAGGTCTTCGGTGTGGCTGAGGGATTGCGCAGCATCAGCACGCCCTTGGACGTGCCGGCGGTGGAGTTCCAGGCGGCGGTGCCGTAGATGTCGCCGGCCGCTGCGTCGCCGCCGATCCAGCGGACGTCGGTGAGCAGGTCCTGGTTGGCGCGGGCCCACTTGGCGTTGGCGGCCAGGGTGTCCCAGAACCAGGGTGCTCCTCGCAGGTTGGGGCGTACCAGTGTGTCGCGGACGTAGAGTTCCTGCAGTCCCATTCCTTGTGCGAAGTAGGAACGGATGTCGTTGGAGACCTCGTTGCGGACCGACTGCTTCGTGAGGTCGTGGTCGGCGCTGAACTGTGGGGCCCTGTCGGAGAAGATGATGCCGTGGTTCATCACGGAGGGGATGGGGAAGAGGGGGTTCTGGGTGGCGATGTTCCGGAATGTCTGGGAGTCGCGGTAGTTGACGTACTTCTCCTGGGGGGAGCCGTCGCCGGTCTGGCCCGCGTCCTCGCCGTCGCGCCAGATGGAGTCCACGTACCAGAGCCAGTAGGGGGATCCCCAGGTTCTTACGGTGGCGTTGACCCAGACGTCCTTGTTGCGGCCGCGAAGATCCGTTGGGAGATCCAGCAAGGCTTCGTAGTCGGTGAGGTAGTTGCTGTTGGGGCCGGACTGGTTGAGCCGGCTGAACAGGAGCAAGCCGGCCGCACAACAGTACGAAACCCACAGCAGCGGCAGGTTCAAACTCGGTGACCCCGCCTACGACGACCGCTTCCGTTCAGTGGCCTTCGACATGATGGACAACCAGGGCGTCAGGGGCTTCAAGTTCGACGGCATCGGCGGGGGTGTCAAGAGTTGATAAAATCCAAAGCATTACGAGCAACTTCGAGCAATCCACTGCGTGGTCATGCGCATTGTCGAGTTGCACAGTTCACCGGAGCCCGGCGTGGGCGACGCCTCGGTGGTACGGCCCTCCGCGGCGGGCCGTCAGGAGGACGTCGGAAGACTCCGGCCTCCGGCGCGGACGCGCTGGGCGGAAGCCTTGCCGCAGATCCACGAAGCTCTGCCGCATCATGAACGGGTCACGGAGGGAGATTCATGCCGCAGCCTGGTCCACGGAGCGGCGGATGGCGCCCCTCGGCACCTGCACTCCCCGGGCTCGCCGTGCTCAGGGGCTACCGGCGCGGCTGGCTGCGCGGTGACCTGCTGGCCGGCGGCACCGTCGCGGCGTACCTCGTGCCGCAGGTCATGGCCTACGCGGGCGTCGCGGGTCTGCCACCGGTCGCAGGGCTCTGGGCGATCCTCCCGGCGCTGGCCGTGTACGCCCTCCTCGGATCCTCCCGGCTGCTGTCGGTGGGGCCCGAGTCGACGACCGCACTGATGACCGCCACCGTGGTCGGCCCGCTGGCCGGCGGCGACGCGGACCGCTACGCGGTGCTGGCCGCCACGCTCGCCGTGGTGGTCGGCGTACTGTTCGCGCTGGCGTGGCTGGCGCGGCTGGGATTCGTCGCCGACCTGCTCTCGCGGCCGGTCCTGATCGGCTACCTGGCCGGGGTGGCGCTGATCATGATGGTGGACCAGCTGTCCAAGCTCACCGGCGTCGAGGTGGAGGGCGAGGGGTTCGGTCCGCAGCTGAACTACTTCGTGGGACACCTCTCGCAGGCGGACACCGCCACCATGGTCTTCAGCGCGGCGGCACTGCTCTTCCTCTTCGCCCTCGACCGCTTCGTTCCCCGCTTCCCCGGGCCGCTGCTGGCCGTGGTCGCCGGCACCGCGGTGGTGGCGGTGTTCGGACTGCAGGACCACGGAATCGCCGTGATCGGCGAGATCCCGGCCGGGCTGCCCAGTCCCTCCCTGCCGGACCTGGGCGAGGTGCACAACCTCGTGCTGCCCGCGCTCGGGGTGCTGCTCGTCGGCTACACCGACGTGATCCTCACCGCGCGGGCCTTCGAGTCCCGCGCCGAGGGCGAGCAGCTGGACGCCAACCAGGAGCTGCTCGCCCTCGGCGGGGCCAACCTCGGCGCCGGACTCCTGCACGGCTTCCCGGTGAGCAGCAGTGCCAGCCGCACCGCGCTCGCCCAGTCGGCGGGCGGGCGCACCCAGGCGTACGCACTGGCGGCCGGCGTCGCGGTGCTCGCCGTGCTGCTGTTCCTGAGCCCGCTGCTGAGGTACACGCCGGCGGCCGTGCTGGGCGCGCTGGTCGTCTTCGCCGCGATCCGGATGATCGACGTGGCGGGGCTGCGCCGGCTGAAGGGGTTCCGGCGCCGGGAGTTCCTGCTGGCCGTCGGATGCCTGGTCGGGGTACTCGCGCTCGACATCCTGTACGGGGTGCTGGTGGCCGTGGGGCTTTCGGTGGCGGAGCTGCTGAGCCGGGTGGCCCGCCCGCACGACGCCGTCCAGGGAATGGTGCCCGGTGTTCCCGGGATGCACGACATCGACGACTACCCGCAGGCGCACACGGTCCCGGGTCTGGTCGTCTACCGCTACGACTCGCCGCTGTTCTTCGCCAACGCGGAGGACTTCCGCAGCCGGGCGCTGGCCGCAGTCGCCCAGGAGGCCGGGGCCGTCCGCTGGTTCGTCCTCAACGCGGAGGCCAACGTGGAGGTCGACATCACCGCGCTCGACTCGCTGGAGGCGCTCCGGGCCGAGCTGGCCGGACGCGGCGTCGTCTTCGCCCTCGCCCGGGTCAAGCAGGACCTGCGGGCCGACCTGGACGCGTACGGGCTGACCGACTCCGTCGGCACGGACCGGATCTTCCCCACGCTTCCCACCGCCGTCACCGCCTACCGTGTCTGGGCCTCCGGCGGCGGCCCCGGGCCGCGGACCACCGACCGGCCGTGAGGCGGGCGGCTGCCCGGACGGCGGCGCCCGGTTGGACAGGCCCTCCGGCCCGCCGGAGGGTGACAGGTACCGGTGTCCACCGGACGGCCGGGTCGCCGTGCCGGCGTCGGCGCACCGGCCAGCACCGGGCCCGGCGCCCGCACCGGACGGACGATCCGAACCCGAACCCGAACCCGAACCCGAACCCGTGACCGTGACCGTGACCGTGACCTGGAGGAGGCGGTGTCGGCGATGACACACAAGCAGGCCAGGCGGATCGCGAAGTTCATCGAGCCGCTACGCGTGGAACCGGGCTCACGGGTCGACCTCGCCGAGGACTTCGACTCCCGCTACAAGGCCCGGATGAAGAAGCGGGACGGCGTCGAGCTACTCCGGACCGGCGTCGGCCTGCTGGCCGAGTACCAGGCGAAGCTGGCCGCGCAGGACAGCTACGGGGTACTGCTCTGCCTCCAGGCGATCGACGCGGGCGGGAAGGACGGGACGATCCGCCACGTGATGAGCGGGGTCAACCCGCAGGGCGTCCACGTCAGCAGCTTCAAGGTGCCCTCCACCGAGGAGCTCGACCACGACTACCTGTGGCGCTACGCGCGGCGCCTGCCGGCCCGCGGGGACATCGCGATCTTCAACCGGTCGCACTACGAGGAGGTCCTCGTGGTGCGGGTCCATCCCGAGAACCTCGACCGGCAGAGGCTGCCCGGGTCGGCGAAGGGTCCGGACGTCTGGGACCGCCGCTACCGCGAGATCAACGACTGGGAGCGCTACCTCTGCGACAACGGGTTCAGGATCGTGAAGATCTTCCTGAACCTCTCCGAGGAGGAGCAGCGCACACGCTTCCTGAAGCGGATCAACCTGCCGGAGAAGAACTGGAAGTTCTCCGCGGCGGACCTGCGGGAGCGCGAGCGCTGGGACGACTACCAGCACGCCTTCTCCGAGATGCTCTCCGCCACGAGTACTCCGTGGGCGCCGTGGTACGTCGTGCCGGCCGACCGCAAGTGGTTCGCGCGCATCTGCGCCGCCGCGGTCCTCGCGCACACGCTGATAGAGATCGACCCCCGGTACCCGACCGTCGGCAAGAAGGCCCGCAAGGAACTGCGGGCCGCCAAAAGGCTCCTGGAGCAGCAGGCCCCGGAAGGCGCCGAGCGCGACCCGTACGAGGCCGAGCACCGTGACTGAAGGCCGGAGGGGCCTCGCCTCCGCGACGAACGGGATGGTTCGGAGGTACGGACATGGCGCCGCAAGCTGACCGGTCCGACACGGGCCCGGCCATGCGGCCCTGGTACGCGACACCGCCGGACGAGGTGGCGGCACTGCTCGGCGTGGATCCGGAGGCCGGACTGCCCGCGGCCCGGGCGGCGGAACTGCTGGCCGCGGACGGCCCGAACGCGCTGCCGGAGGAGAGTGCGCGGCCGGGCCGGCTGCGATTCCTCGACCAGTACCGCAGCTATATGCAGATCATCCTGGTCGCCTCCGCCGTGGTGGCGCTGGCGATCAAGGAGTGGAGCACCGCGGTCCTACTGATCGTCCTGACGCTGTTCAACGCGGTCGTCGGCCTGAGGCAGGAGGGCAAGGCCGAGAGCGCGATGAACGCGCTGCGGTCGATGATGAAGACCACCGCCCGGGTCCGGCGGGACGGGGCCGAGGCGGAGATTCCCGCCGAACAGCTGGTGGTCGGCGACGTCGTGCTCATCGCCGCCGGCAACACCGTCCCCGCGGACGGGCGGATCGTCCGGGCCAGTTCGCTGCAGATCGACGAGTCTGCGCTGACGGGCGAGAGCGTGCCGGCGGTGAAGGGTGCGGGAACCCTGACGGGCGACCGGCTCGGCCCGGGCGACCAGTCCACCATGGCGTTCATGAACACCCCGGTCACCCACGGCAGCGGTGTGCTGATCATCACCGGCACGGGCGCCGGGACGGAGCTCGGCAAGATCGCCGGGATGCTCTCGGCGACCGAGAAGGAGCAGACGCCGCTCACCCGGGAGCTGAACACCCTGACGCTGTGGATCGCGGCGGCGGCCGGACTGACCATGGTCGTGATGTTCGCCCTCGGCCGCAGCCGCGACCAGGCCTGGGACGCCCTGTTCGTCAGCGCCGTGTCGCTGGCCATCGCCGCCATCCCCGAGGCCCTACCCACCGTCACCCAGGTGATCCTCTCCGTGGGCAGCCTGAACCTCGCCAAGCGAAACGCCATCGTCAAGGAACTGCCGTCCGTGGAGACCCTGGGCTTCACCTCGGCCATCAACTCCGACAAGTCCGGCACCCTGACGATGAACCAGATGACCGTCGTCGAGGTCCTCACCCCCACCGACCGCTACACGGTCTCGGGCAGCGGCTACGGCCCACCTTCGACAGCAGGCCGATGAACCTGGCGGCCCTGGGCGAATTCGCCCTCGCGGTCCTGGTGACACAGACGGACGCCTTCCGGCGCATCCTCGGCACGACCGAGCTCACCCTCGCCCAGTTCGGCTGGGCGCTGCTCGCCCCCCTCGCCCTGCTGCTCCTGTGGGAGCTGGGCAAGGTCGCGGCCCGGCAGGGCCGGTCCGCACTGTGACACCAGGCCGGGGCCGGCGTTGCCCGCTCTGCCGTCAACGGCAGACATCCCGTCCCCGCCCGGCGAGTACGGCCTCCGCCACGTCGGCCATCGCGCGGGCGTGGCTGTCCTGCTTCGCCCTGTCCGTCGGAAGCAGGTCCATGTTCTCGTACACGAAAGAGCCCGCCACCCGGGTGCGGTCGTCGGAGCAGTACTCGATCGCCGACGACCCACTGGAGCTGACCACCGTACGACCGACCAGGTCCTCCAGGGACAGGTCACCCTCGGGCTGGTCGGGTTCGACTCCGGTCATCTCGAACATCGAGATCGAGAGGGCCTCCTGGCCGTCCACCGTGATCTGGCAGGACCAGCGGATCCGCCCCTCGTCCCCCCGCGGTTCCACCGCCCATTCCCCCAGACCCGGACGACCGGGCGGCAACAGGGTGCTCAGCGGAGTGCCGGCCGCCCGTTCCAACCCACAGATCGACTGCTCGACCACCGACTCGTCCTCACCGAGCACCAACACTGTCGCCACAAGGGCCGCCGACAGCGCGGCGGCGCCGCCGAGCAGCCACCAACGCCCCCAGCGCCTGCCCGCAGGACTCTCGGGCGCCGCGACCGGCCCGGCGGCCTCCGTCGGCCTGACCTCCGCATCCGATCCCGCAGGATCGGACTCGATTGCCTCGTTCATCGGTCATCCCTCACCCCGGGTCGCACCCGAACATCCGTACTGATCATGATTCTGGCAGCGAGAGCGTAGCGTTTCCGAGGGGTGGTCGGTCTCCGGTCAGGGGCCGCCGGACAGGGGTGCCCCCGGCGGTCCGGGACCGCTTTGAGACCGGGAGTCTCCCGGCCGCCTCGCTCAACGGGGACGGGACCTGCTGCGGAACTCCATGTACGACACGTCAGGATCAACGCCTGGAGGGTGGCGGGGGTCGGTGCCGCCGTTGCCGAGGTCGTCGATGACCCAGTCGTACACGGCTGGCGGGGGTCGGCCTGCACTATGTTCCCTATTGAATCTTCGTGTTGCAGCGGTACGTGTTGCGAGCGGAGAGGAACGTGTTGAGCAAGACCTGGCAGGTGCATTGGGTAACGAGGGGCCAGTCCGCAATGGTGAGTGATCACCCTGTGTTACGAGGCTGGATCGACCTTGATCAGCGGAAGGAGGCCAGCCGGATCGACCCTGGGACGTCTTCATGACGGACCCGAACTACAGGGTGGACCCACGGCTGACACACTTCCTGACGCGCTCTTCCTTTGCGCATCTGGCCAAGGAAGCGCGGCGGAACGACGCCGGGGACTGCTGCCTGTTCTTCAACTTCCTTTGGCAGCACGAGAGGAACTGGTACGGGGCCGATTCCGAGGACCTGCTCAACTTCGAGGACTGGCGACGCTGGTCGCCCCGGAACCCGCAGCGGATCGGTGGGGCGAAGTGGAGCCGCGAGCTCGCGGCGCTGACCCGGCTCTACAAGTGAGCCGTGGCCAAGGGGTACATGGCCGTCAACCCGATCGTGGAACACGAGGTGATGGGCCGACGCGGCGACGTGATGAAGGTGCCGGCGGCCCGGGCGAAAGACGTGCGGTCGAGCAACGTGAAGTGGCTGGCGCCCCGGGCCTACCGGCTCTGGAGGGACGTGGGTCTGCGTGGCTACACCGCAGACGGCCGCCGTGATCCGTCGTGGCTAGGCCGCAACGACGACCGCAACGCGGCCTACTCCGACCTGCTGTTTTCTTCGGGGATGCGGCGCTCGGAGGGCGGATCGCTGCTGACGATCGAGGTCCCGGTGCTGGAGGAGAGCGTCAAGCGCTATCTCGACGGGCGTCTGGCGAGGGCGACGACGAAGAGCCGGCGCGAGCGGACGTCCTACGTCGCGGTCGAGTGCCTGCGGGCGATCGACGCCTACGTGAGGACGACGCGGCGGGCAGTGGTCGCCGGGCCCAGGCCAAGGGGCGCTACGAGGCGATGGACGGCATACGGGTGGTGGAGAAACGTTCCGGCTGGCGCCCGGTCCGCTCTGACGCAACGTACTTCGTCGCCTTTAATAATGCACACGGAGTACCCCCGTGCAGTCAAAATGTAATGGCGCTCTGCCTGGGTGCACCCGAGTTCTAGCGTTCCACTGGCTGACGGCTGCCGCAAACTGACGGCTGGGTTCGACAACGGCGCCTGGTGTCGGACCGGCTGCGGAGAAAGTACCGTGTCGCCAACGCCTGCTCCCGGCGTCAGGCCAGGTCAGGCAGCGACCCTGAGCTCCTGACGCGTTCGGTGGACGAACTCCCGAACGGCCGTCTCCCGGCGCCAGGGGGCGAGGGCGGCGGTGAACTCGCGGACGTAGTCCAGAGCCCGGGAGGACTGCACGCGGGCAAGGATCTCGACGGCCTGGTTTCCGAGCGCGAGGCCTTGGTCGAGGTTGCGGCTCTGGAGATGGGCGGTCCCCACGATGGCCAGACGCATCCCCACTGAGCGGGTGAACACGCCCGGCTGCATGGCTGCGGCCTGCGCGTTCCAGACGAGAGCCTCCTTCGGCCTCCCCAGGTCGCGGAAGACCTCGGCGGCGTCCGCCGAGAGCCGGGCGTGGTGATAGAAGTCGATCCAAGCCGGTTCGTCAGCGCCGCCGCAGGCCTGGTCGAGAAGCGTCTCGGAGGCGGTCAGAGCGGCGGAAGCCGCCTTGGCGTTGCTGTCCCGGGCATGGGCCCGGGCCTCGATGAGCTTGCTGAAGGCCAGCACCCTGGGGGCGGCCCGGCCCTTGGCACGCTGGAAGGCGCCCTGAGTCATGTCGATAGCCTCGCTGGCGAAACCCCGCAGCAAGGTCTGCATCGCCATGGTCGTCAGCACATAGCAGCCGAGCTCGATGTCACCGCCGGCCCGCGCGAGACGGAGGGCCTGGATGAAGTGCCGCTGGGCGGCCTCGTGCTGGCCGACGTCGAAGGCGGTCCAGCCGGCCAGACGGGACAACTCGGCGGTCACCGAGAACAGCTCGCGACCCACCCCGTCGCTGAACGAACCGTTCAACAGCGGCACCGCGCGTTCCTGCAGGCAGGCCGTGACGGAGTTGGCCTTCCAGTTCCCGCCGCCATATTTCGAGTCCCACCGCCGAGCATCATCGGCAGCCTCCCGCAGCTCGGCGAGGTCCGCGGCACCGACCCGGCCGCGGCCTCGGTGGGCGGCATCGTCATCGGCGGGCGTGACCAGCCAGCGGGTGACCGGGGTGGTGAACGCGGAGACGGCGAAGCCCGTTCCGGTGAGGAAGTCGCGGCGGTCCACAGTGCTCCAGAACGAGGTGGCGACGCGCACGGCGTCGGCGGGGTCTCGCGGGAAATCCAACCCCACCGCGGAGTCCGGTGTCTCCGCATCCGCCATACCGATCTCCGCCAACTGCACAGGCCGGCCGAGGCGTTCGCTGATGGCCTGGGCCAGGAGCTTGGGCACCGGCCACTCGGGGACCATGCCGCGGCGGCACCAGTTCGCGACCGAGGTATGCGTATACGTCGTGGTCAGCCCGGCTTCGTGGGCGAGCTGGTTCACGCGGAGGGCCAGCGACTTGTTGCTGGCGCCCTCGCACTTGTCGATCATCCGGGCCAGAGCGTCGTTCGGCGGCTTGGCCCGGCGCGTGGTCGACGCCACAGCGTCCCCCTCAATCGGTCCCCGACTGGGCACGAGAAGTCGTACACCCGGCACCTGACGCCGGATCACCGAGGGTATTGCCTTCGCTGCACGCAGCGAACCGCTTTCGCGAGTTGTGGGCCCCCCTGCGAGCCCTGCCCCGGCCTGACCGGACGCGGTTGTCTGATGCCCCGGGCCTCTGCCGGACCGGACCACAGACCCTCCGGCGGGGGCCTCCACCGATTCACGCTCGGGGGTGACAACCAGATGTGCGGACTCGCAGGACTGGCCGGCGCTGACGCCGTCCGCCACCACACGACCGTCGCCGCGATGGGGCTCGCTCAGCACCACCGCGGCCCCGACGGCACCCGCCACCTCACCTCGGCCGACGGCCGGGCGGTGCTGTCCATGAACACCCTGCTGATCGTCGACACCACCGCCCAGCCCGGCCCCTACCAGGACCCGGCCAGCGGTGTCGTCCTCACCTTCAACGGCGAGATCTACAACTACCTTCAGGCGGCAGCCGGTTGGGGCATCCAGCTGGAGGCGGGCGAGACGGACGCCCACCTGGTCCTGCGGGCCTGGGTCAAGCTCGGCCCCGGCTGCCTGGCCGGCCTGGACGGCATGTTCGCGGTCGCCGCCTACGACCCCCGTGAGGGCCGGCTCTTCCTCGCCCGGGACCGGCTCGGCGAGAAGCCCCTCTACTGGCGCTTGGACGGCGGCCGCCTCGCGTTCGCCTCCGAGGTCACCACCCTGACCGGCTACGGCACCGCACCCCTGGTCGTCCGTCCGGAGATGCTGTCCATCGAGACGCCGACCGGCGTCGACACCCCGTTCCAAGGTATCCAGCTCCTGCCGCCGGCCGGCCTGCTGGCCTTCGAGATCGCCACCGGATCGCTCGTCCAGCGGACCTGGTGGCAGTTGGAGGGCCTGGAGCCCTGGCAGGGCGACTACCGCACGGCACTCGCCCGGTTCTCGGCCCTGTTGGCCGATAGCCTCCCCCTGCGAGCCCCCGGCTCGGACTTCGCACTCCTGCTCTCGGGCGGGTTGGACTCCTCGGTGCTGGCCTACCTGATGCGGCCGCAGGTCTGCGTCACGGTCCGCTACCAGGGCCAGGACCGGCTGGCCGAGTCCGCGACAGCGGCCGTCGTCGCGCGGGACATCGGCGCCGAGCTGGTCGTCATCGAGCCGACCGCCGCCGACTTCGCCCGCTGCCTGCCGGAGATCATGCACGCGCTGGACTACCCGATGGGCAACGCAGCCACCTTCTCCGAGCACATGGCCTACCGGGCGATCGCCGAGCGAGGGCTCCGGGTCGTGGTCGGGGGGCTGGGTCCGGACGAGTTCCTGATGGGCTACGTCCGCCACGCGCTCGTCCTGTTCGGTCCACAGGCGGTGCTGGACGCCGGGCTGGAGGCCTACCGGCCGCTGGCCTCCAAGCTCCTGAACGCGGCGGGCGGCCCGCCGGATCCGGCCGAGGCGATCGTGAAGCTGATCCTTCGGGGCTCGGACCCGGACGGGTGCATGCGCGAGGTCGTTGCCGACGCGCTCCGGCGGGCTGGCGGGGACTTGGCGCGCGGGCTGACGCTGGCGGACCTGGCCACCGCCTGGCGCCCGCTGGTGATGACGAGCGACAAGCTGGCGTCGGCGTTCGCGCTGGAGCGGCGCTCGCCCTTCCTGGCCCGGGACCTGGTCGAGTTCTGCTACCGGCTGCCGGTCGAGCACAAGATTGGTGACCCGGCGGCCGGCAAGCGGATCCTGCGGGACGCCGCGAAGGCGCTCGGGCTTCCGCCGGAGGTCTGGGGCAGCCGGGACAAGCTCGGTTTCGCCTCCCCGGTCCCGAGCTGGCTGACCGGCCCACTGGAGCCCTGGGCGACCGCCCAGGTCAGTGCCGCCTTGGACCAGGCGCCGCGCTCGCTGCGACCGCTGCTGGCCGGCGGCCTGAGGCCCGGCGGGCGGTTCGACCGCACTCGGATGCAGTCGCTGATGGCGGCCGCCTGGTTCAACGACCAGCCGGTGGAGACAGCGGTATGACGGCCCATCGGCTCACTACGGTGAGGGGATGGACTCCCAGACTCTCCCCGACGAGCCGTCCGCCGCCGAACCGCGCGGAGCGGTCGCGATCATCACCAACGGGCGCGGCGAACTCCTCCTGCACCTGCGCGACGACATCACCGGCATCGCCTGGCCCGGCCACTGGAGCCTGCTGGGCGGCGGCTGCGACCCCAGCGAGGACCAGGCCATCGCGATCGTCCGCGAACTCGACGAAGAGGCGGGCCTGGCCGTCGACGACCTGGAAGAGCTCTTCGAGACGAAGGACACCGTCGGCTCCGGCCAGATCATCACCTTCTTCGCCGCCTCCTGGGACGGCAACGAACAGGCGCTGCCCCTCGCGGAGGGCGTCAAGCTCCAGTTCTTCGCCCCCGAGCACCTGCCCGTCCTGACCGTCCCGCCGTTCATCCGCCACGGCATCCACCGCTACCTCGCCGCCCGGCCCGCCTGACGCCCCGCCCTTCAGAGGGTCGGGGGCGCCGGCCGGGCGGCCCCACCCCTTCCGGAAGGACACGTTCGTGAAGCTCACCGTCATCGGCTGCGGCTACCTCGGCGCGACCCACGCCGCAGCCATGGCCGAACTCGGCCACCAGGTCCTCGGCATGGACATCGACCCCGACAAGGTCGTCTCCCTCAACGCCGGCCGGGCCCCGTTCTTCGAACGCGACCTGGACGACCTCCTGGCCAAGCACACCGCCACCGGGCAGCTGCGGTTCACCACGTCCTACGCGGAGACCGCCGCCTTCGCCGACTTGCACTTCATCGGCGTCGGCACCCCGCAGAAGCCCGGCGAGATGGCCTACGACCTCAGCCACCTCTTCTCGGCCGTCCGCCAGCTCGCCCCCCGCCTGACCGGCCCCGCCGTGATCGTCGGCAAGTGCACCGTCCCGGTCGGCACCGCCCCCCAGGTGATCGACATCCTGCGCGAGTTCGCCCCGGCCGGTGACCAGGTCGACGTCTGCTGGAACCCCGAGTTCCTGCGCGAGTCCTCCGCGGTCGAGGACACCCTCCACCCCGACCGGATCGTCCTCGGCCTCACCGGCCAGGGCACGCGCGCGGAGTCAGTGATCCGCCAGGCCTACGGCAAGATCATCGAGTCCGGAACCCCGGTCATCGTCACCGACCTGGCCACCGCTGAGCTGGTGAAGTCCGCCGCGAACGCCTTCCTCGCCACCAAGATTTCCTTCATCAACGCCATGGCCGAGGTCTGCGAGACCTCCGGCGCCGACGTCCAGCTGTTGGCCGAGGCCCTCGGCCACGATACCCGGATCGGCCGGCGCGGCATGCGGCCCGGACTCGGGTTCGGCGGCGGCTGCCTGCCCAAGGACATCCGCGGCTTCATGGCCCGCGCCGGCGAACTCGGAGCCGACCAGGCGCTGACCTTCCTGCGCGAGGTCGACGCGATCAACAACCGTCGCCGCGAGCGCATGATCGACCTCGCCCGCGAACAGTGCGGCGGCGTCATCAACGGCAAGAACATCGCCGTCTGGGGCGCCGCCTTCAAGCCCGACACCGACGACATCCGCGACTCCCCGGCCCTCGCCGTCGCGCAGAAACTGCACCAACTCGGCGCGACCGTCACCGTCTTCGACCCCAAGGCTCTGGACAACGCCCGCAAGGCCCACCCACAGCTCGAATTCACAGCCCATCCGCTCGGCGCCGTCCGCGACGCCGACCTGCTGCTTCACCTGACCGAGTGGCCCGAATTCGCACGCCTCGACCCCGAGGCCGTCGCCGCCCGCGTCGCCGTTCCCCGCGTCATCGACGGCCGCAGCACCCTCGACCCCGACCGCTGGCGGGCCGCCGGCTGGACCTACCGCGCCCTCGGTCGCCCCTGACTCCAGGGCCTCAGCGGGCGGTCACGAAGCGTCGGGCCGCCCCTCCTTCGGGAGGGGCGGCCCGACGTAAATCACAGGCCAGTCGAACCGCGCTTGGGAAAAAAGCACGGCAGGGACGCCTAGCGCCGCCGAAATGCTGCTGCATCTACCCGAGTTGACGGGCCCGCCGACAGGACGTAAGGCCAGTAGTCGGCCACGAGGACGGGTGTCCTCACCGCAGTGCGGTCCCAGCCTGAGACCAAATGGCCGCGTTCCGGCCAGCACGTGATCACGAGGCTGACCAGGTGGCTAACCATCGACCCGACGAAGCGATCGAAGGCATTGGATGAGTCCTCAGGAAGTCCCACGGAACCTGCCGGCGCCCGTGGCCTCTCGGGCAGCGGCACAGGCCGCGGGGAGCGGAACTGGAGGCCTTCGAAAGCCTCATGTTCACAGTGCTGGACTCCTGGGGTCTGCCGACGGACAGCATCATCGTCAGCGCACGCCAGCGCGAAACCCTGCTCAGGAACACGCCCGACGTCATTCTCGAAGAGATGAGCGATGAAGCGAGGTCGAAGGCCCCCTATCTCACCAAGATGATCATGGCGGGCTCGGTCGGACTCTTCGACGCCGCGTTGAACTACCTCTGGATCGAGACGATCAACCGCCTTCGCGATCACGTTGCCGCGTTCGATGTCGGCTACTTCTTCGACCTGGCCGAGCTCGACCCGGCCCGCCGGAGGAATCTGAGCCGATCCGCCTCCGGACGTGGCGGACGCGGGGCGTGGGTGTCGTGGTTCTGCACGGTCGCTCCTTTCTGCCGCCGCGACGGCGACGGCCCGTCGATGTGCGGAGCGGTAGGGGCGTGGCACCGGCGGCGAGGCCGGACGACTCTCATGCCCGCCCCCGCGGGGTGCCCGGAAGCCCGAAACCGAGCCTACCGAGCGGCGCGCCCGCGGTGTTGCCCGTGCGTGCACGGGCACGCGCGCAAGACCCAGAAACCGGTCGGCGCTCTGCGGGATCCGTCGTGCGTCGTGGGTGACGACCCACCAACCACCGGCGGCGGCTCGTGGCGCGAGCACACCGGAATAGGACTCGGCGCCCCCGTCGTTTCCAACAGTCGATTCAGAGACACGGTGAACCGTTCTCTGTCAGACCCGTGCCGCACACTGAGGCCGAACACTCGGCAGACCGAAGGATGAACCCCATGACCGACCGGCCCTTGACCCTCATGGCCGTGCACGCCCACCCCGACGACGAAGCCACCGGTACGGGAGGTGTGCTCGCCCGCTACGCGGCCGAGGGCATCCGGACGGTGCTCGTCACCTGTACCGACGGCGCCTGCGGGGACGGACCGGGAGGAGTCAAGCCCGGCGAGGCGGGACACGACCCGGCCGCCGTCGCCGCGATGCGCCGTCAGGAGCTGGAGGCCAGCTGCGAGGTCCTCAAGGTCAGCCACCTCGAAATGCTCGACTACGGGGACTCCGGGATGATGGGCTGGGCCGCCAACGACGCGCCCGGCTCGTTCTGGACGACACCGGTGGACGAGGCGGCCGCCCGCCTCGCCGACCTGGTGCGGCAGTACCGGCCCGACGTGGTCGTGACCTACGACGAGAACGGCTTCTACGGCCACCCCGACCACATCCAGGCCAACCGCATCACGTCGAGGGCGCTGGAGCTGGCCGGCACGGCGCCGAAGGTGTACTGGACGACGGCCCCGCGTTCGATGATGGCGCGGTTCGGGGAGGTCATGCGCGAGCTCGGCGGGGAATGGGAGGAGCCGGGCTCCGAGGAGTCGGAGATGCCCGAGATCGGCCTCCCCGACGAGGAGATCACCACCTGGGTGGACACCACCGGGTTCGGAGGTCAGAAGTTCGACGCGCTGGCCGCGCACGCCAGCCAGGGCGAGAACATCTTCTTCCTGAAGATGGGCAAGGAGAAGTTCACCCAGCTGATGGGTGTCGAGACTTTCCTCCGGGTCCACGACACCACCGGTGCGGAGCTCCCCGAGAACGACCTCTTCGCCGGCCTTCGCTGAGCCGCCCCGCCCGGCGGCGCCCCGCGACACCGCGTGGTGTCCACAGCAGCACCGACCCGGCGGCGGTGGCGATCCGTTCCGCCGGTTGCGCCGGGTCGGTGCTGCTGGATCCTTCTCACTGAGCTGCGAACGGCGAGCGCGCGAGGACACCGCACCCGGCCGGCAGCCCCGAGAACCGCCCCACACCTCGACCACACCCCCGGGGCGTCACCGCCCCGGCCGGTGCACCGTGGTCCACGGAGAGCCGTCACTGGCGGACTGTCATCTTCCGGACAGTGCAAAAACTGTCCGGAAGATGATCGTCAGCCCGCCAGGCAGGCCCGCGACCTGCATCGTCACAGAAACACCACACTGCTTCCGGTCGGAATTGGTCTCTACCATTGCCTCGCCGACACATTCGGAGGAGGCTCCTCGGCGAAGCGCAGGGGCACGGAACCCCGGCGCTCACCAATGGGAGGAAGACCACCATGTCGCTTCGCAAGGCATTCTCCACCGCGGCCGTGGCCGGGATCGTGGCCGGCGGCGCCCTCATCGCCGCCCCGACCGCCCAGGCGGCCACCTACACCTACATCGGCATCTACCCGACCGCCGCCTCCTGCCACGCGGCCGGCCAGGCCTACGTGAACAGCCACCAGGCCGTCGTCTACTTCTGTGACACCACCACCGAGACCGGCCCGGCGCGGCTCTCCGTGGTCTTCTACTGAGCCGCCGAGACGCACTGACGGTGGGCCGCACAGCCGGCGGCCCACCGTCGTTCGACGTGGTGGAGAAGGGATTCGAACCCCCTACGACCGATCGTTTCAGGATGAGGTGCGGAGTCGTCGCAGGGTTCGCCTGCGCCGCCCCGGCCGGGTGACATTCGGCCAATCCCCCCACAACCGGCGCGGCGAGCCGTAGATTACTGCAACGACTGACGGCTGAGACGGTGGGAGTGTTGTGGGAATCGAGAGCGCCTTCGGTACGGAAAACGGTGTGGGATCGACGATCGCCCTGCTTGAGGAGCGACTGCCCGCCGTGTTGGAACGGCGTCGCCGAGCGGAGGAGGACGTCGCAGCCGCCGTGCGGGAAGAGGAGGCCATCACCAAGGCACTTGAGGGGTTGCGCCTTCTGACCGGAACGCCACTCGGCGGGCAACGAGAGCCGCTCGCAGACGAGTTGACCCCTGTCCCGGCCGAGGCTGCGGCCGACGGCCACGACAATGCGGCGACGACGGACACCCCGGAGGCGGAACCCTCGCCGGTCCCTGCGGCCCAGCCGGTCCCGCCGATCCCTGCGGCCCGGACCCCGAGGAAGGCCGCCGTCCGGAAGCCGGCCGTCCCGAAGGCTGCGGCCTCACCCGTGCAGGAGGCCAAGGCCTCCGTCCCCCGTGCGAAGAAGATCGCGAAAAAGGTGGCGAAGGACACCGAGCCCGCCACGTCAAAGCGGGCGTCCACGGCCACGCCCGCAGCGCCCAAGAAGACCGCGCCCGCCAACCGGACAACCGCCGAACCGGCCGAGCCCACGGCGGGCGGGCGGCGCCAGGAGGTCGAAGCGGACAGCGTCCTGACGGTGCTGGCCCAGGCCGCGGAGCCCCTGCGAGCCCGCGAGGTGACCGAACGGCTGGGCCTGGACACCCTTCAGGGGAACATCAACACCATCCGCACCAAGCTGGAACGCCTCGCCAAGGCCGGTCGCGCGCAGCGCCCCGGACGCGGCCTGTACACCGCGGTGCCCGCCCGGAGCGAGACCGCGGGCTGAGGTTCCGGAAGCGGCCCGCTGCCCGAACCCCGTCGGGGTCGGTGCGAAAGACCGGTCCCTGCACGGGCGGCGGGCTCGACGCACGCTCCGTTTCACCGGCCGCCGGCCGCAGGCCCTTTGCGCCTGCGGCCGGTCCGTACCCGCCGGGGAGAGGCGTCACCTCCCGCACCCCACTCGACCGGCCGCAGGCCCACTCCGTACCCTTGGCGGCCCACGCCACACGATGGTCGATGGCACGCGCTCGACGTGGTCAGATGCCGGTCTTGGCGGTGACCCAGAGCCGGTAGGCGCCGGTGCTGGTACAGACGGAGGGGTAGTTGGTGCTGCAGTTGGCGGAGCCCCAGCTGACGATGCCGATCTGGCGGCCGATCTGGACGAGCGGGCCGCCGCTGTCCCCGGCGCACGCACCGGCCGCAGCCCCGCTGTAGCTCTCGTGACTGACCGTCTCCTGAACCGCGTAGGCGGTGCCCGCCGGGATCAGAGTGTTCGACCCGGCCACCACCCGCAGGCCGGCGGCTGCCGTCCCGGTCAGGCAGTGCGCCGCGGTCAGCACCCACCGCTCTGCGATGACCGACCCACCGCAGGCGTGGTACCAGGTCCCGGAGCTCTGCTTCTGCAGCGACACCTGGTACGGGTACGCGGCCGCAGGAGCATCCGCCCCGCCCACCACCTGCCCGACCGGAGGGCTCGTCGGCACCACCGATGCCGCACCCGCGCCACCGACCGATCCGGCCACCACCAGCACACCCACCACGGCACCGACCAACCGCCCGGCCATGCGCCACCGATCGCCCACCGACGTCATCTCGCCCCCGCCCCACCACACCCCGGCGCCCCTCGCTCCGGGCTGCACCGCCCCGAAGCAGGCCGGCCCCGATGACGACACCGCGACCCGCGAACCGGCCGTTCACGATCACCGGCCGACCACCGCGCCGAACCGGCCCCACACCCTTCGAAGGCTCCACTCCGACGAACCACCGCCCTGACGCCGCTCCGCACGCTGCGCCTGCCGACGGCTACCGCAGTCGAACGTCGTAGCCGTCAGTCGGCCGCCAGGATCTCCACTCCGTGCGCTCTGAGTTGCTCGACGACCGTGTCGTGGGGGTCGGCGTCGGTGATCAGGCCGCTGACCTTCTCCCAGGGCAGGACGCGGAACCGCGAAGCCGTGCCGATCTTCTCGGAGGAGGCCAGGATGTAGGTGTCCGCGGCCCGCGCGGCCAGGGCGCGCTTCATCGCGGCCTCATCGGCGTCCGCGGTGGTCAGTCCCGCTTCGGGGTGCACGCCGGTGACACCGAGCAGGCACAGGTCGGCGGAGACGTTCTGCGCGGCCTCGACCGCGGCGGCGCCGCAGGTGACGGCCGAGTGCTTGAAGACGCGCCCCCCGATCAGGAAGAGCTCCGCCTGCGGGTGGTCGAGCAGGGCCGCGGCGATCGTCGGGCTGTGCGTGATCACGGTGCAGACGAGATCACGCGGGAGCGCGTGGGCGACGGCGAGGGCGGTGGTGCCGCCGTCGAGGATCAGCGTGCTGCCCGGTCGTACCAGCGCGGCAGCCGCCGCGGCGACCTTCCGCTTGCCGTCCGGGGCCACGCTCTGCCGGGCGGCGTAGTCGACCACCGCCGGCGAAGCGGGCAGGGCGCCGCCGTAGACCCGCTGACAGAGTCCCTCGGCGGCGAGGTCGCGCAGGTCGCGCCGCACGCTGTCCTCGGAGATGCCCAGTTGGGCGGAGACCTCCTTCGCGACGACCTTGCCCTCGCGGGCGAGCAGACCGAGCAGGTGGTCGCGCCGTTCAGCAGCCAGCATCCGCATTATCTCCCGTTCTTGCACGTTTCTGCATGTAGTGTAGCGCCCATGACCGCCAAGCCGATGCTCATCCTCATCGCCGGCCCCTACCGATCCGGCACCGACGGCGACCCGCAGGCCATGGCCGCCAACCTCGCCCGCCTCGAAGCCGCCGCCTGGCCCGTCTTCGCCGCCGGCCACCTCCCCGTGATCGGGGAGTGGATCGCCCTGCCCGTCCTGCGCTCCGCCGGCGCGGGCCCCACCGACCCCCTCGCCGACCAGGTCCTCTACCCCACGGCCGAGCGCCTGCTCGCCCGTTGCGACGCCGTACTGCGCCTGCCCGGCGAGTCCACCGGAGCCGATCAGGACGTCGCCGTCGCCCGCCGCCGCGGCCTGCCCATCTACCACGACGTCGTCGAGATCCCCCGCCTCACCCCGCAGGAGACCGCGTGACCAGCCGCCCGGGTATCGACACCCCCGACCACCGCGGCCGCACCGGCCTCGACCGGGCCGGACGCGGCCTGGACCGCAACCCCGACATCCTGGTCCGCGACGTCGAGCTCACCTCCCGGGGCTGGCACGTCCTACGCCGCACCACCTTCGACTACCGCCGCCGCGACGGACGCTGGGAGACCCAGCAGCGCGAGACCTACGACCGCGGCAACGGCGCCGTCGTCCTGCCCTACGACACCGAACGCGGTCGCGTCCTGCTCACCCGCCAGTTCCGCTACCCCGCCTACGTCAACGACCACCCGGACGGCATGCTCGTCGAAGCCGCCGCAGGACTGCTCGACGCGGACGACCCGCCCACCGCCGTCCGACGCGAGAGTGCCGAGGAACTGGGCGTCGCCCTCGGCCCGCTCACCCACGTCCTCGACGCCTACATGAGCCCCGGATCCGTCACCGAACGCCTCCACTTCTTCGCCGCCCCCTACACCCCGGCCGCCCGGTCCGGGAGCGGCGGCGGACTCGAGGAGGACGGCGAAGACATCGAGGTCCTCGAACTGCCCTTCGCCGAGGCCCTCGCCATGACCCGCGACGGACGCATCACCGACGGGAAGACCATCCTGCTCCTGCAATGGGCAGCACTCGACGGGCCCTTCGCCCCCGCCGCGGGCGACCGCTGACCTCCCCTGCCCGGTGGCCCGGAACCGAACCGGGCACCCGCAGTGCTGTCCCGGCCGATCCGCGGCGCCGTGCTACTACCTGCCTGCCGGGTCAGGGTCCCCGTCGTGCCGCGCGCGAGTGGTCCGGCAGCGGCGTCCGCTGCCCCGGACAGCCGCGCTCCACCGGCCCGGGGCCGCGTCTCAGGGCACGGGGACCACCCCGAGCAGCTCGCCCAGTCGACGAAGCGTGGTGGGCGAGCTCTGGTACAGGAAGGTGAGGTCGAGGCCCTCGTCACCCATGACCGTCAGCAAGGCCTGCTCGCCGATCGCCATCACCACGACGTAGCCACCGTGGCAGCGGGTGACGATGTCGCGCAGGCCACCCACGCCGACCTCGGCTGCGGCGTGCCTTCCGAGGCCGAGCATGGCAGCCGACAGCGCCGCAACCGACTCGGGGTGGACGGTGTCCGTGTCGGAGGCCACCAGGAGGCCGTCCGCCGTGGAGATGAGGCTCTCCGAGATGCCCGTGACCCCGTCGCGAAGGGCCTTCAATTCGTCGACCAGCACGGCGGTCGGTGTCTGGCTGCTCATTTCGTACTCTTCTCTGTCGACCGGTTCACTCGGTACGGCGAGCGTTCGACGGGCCGGCGGAAGCGACCTTCGCTTCCCCGGGCCGGCCGGGCCGCCGGTCAGGTCGGGAGGCAGGCTGCCTGCGGTCCGGTTCCTGGCGGGGTTGCCCGTCGGACGGGCGGCCCTGTGTCAGGGCAGGGTCCGGGCGTGCTGAGCCCGGCGCCGGGCGCTGCTCCTGCGGAGACGGTGGGTGAGGACGAGCCCGGCGGCCAGCAGCGCGCCACCCGTGGCGAGGACGAACGACGAGGGGGCGGAGAAGGGCGCCACCGCCGGACGGCGTGCGTCATCGTCCGAGCCGGTGTCCGCCTCCCTCGGGACGTCCTCCACGACGGCGGGCGTGGAGGAGGGCGCCACCGCTGCGGCAGCGGCGGCGAAGACCCGCGCCGCCGACGGCGCAGGCGTCGGTGCCGCTGCGGAGGGCCGGGCCGGCGAGGGCGGCGTCACGGCTTTCGCGGACGTGCCGGAGGGTGGCGCGGCGGGCGCGGCGGGCGCCGGGGAGGTGGTGGACGCCGCAGCGGCGGCGGGGCCCACGGACGCGGCTCCCACCGCCACCGCGGCGGCCAGGAGCGCACCGACCCGACGGCCGTGGCTGTGATGCTGGAACATGAACCATCCTGGCGTGGAGGAGCGACGGCGGACCTCTCACCGATGCCGTGGTCCACGGCAAGGGTTGAGGGAGGCACCGGCCCTCCTGCGTGTGCCGAGTGCGACGGGGGCCGGTGACAAGTAACCGAGTCCCGCACTGCTTCTCCGTCCTGGTCCGACATCCACTCGTTACGGAAGCCGGGGAGACGGTCTCCGGGGTGAGGGCCGGCGCGGCCGACGCAGCCGGGGGCCTCCACCGCCACGCTGCCGACCGTGGAGGGCCGCCGTCCTTCCCCGGCCCGGCACGGCACAGCCCAGCTCAAGGAGGCCCGGAAAGTCGTCCGCGCGAACCGGGAGGAGGCCGTTCCAACGAATCCAACCGGACAACACTTCGTCCTCGACGAGTCGACCGGGGAAAGGATCGGGCGATCCCGTCGGGCCGGAATATCCACAACTTCGCTACAAGGACGACGGGCTACTCACCCGGCCGGGCACTTCCCTGGAATCATTCCCGAAGGGCATCGGGGAGGTGCTCGTGGACGCGATCGATGGGGGTTGCGATGAACGCTCGGATCAGGGACACGAAGCCGCCGACCCGGCCCCGGCCCCGGCCCCCAGGCGCGGTCGCCCGCGCACTGACGCAGGGCCTGTTCCTTCTGGCAGGACTGGCCGCCACGGTTCTCGGCTTCGGCTGGTTCGTCGACGCCAACGACGCGGCGAGCGCCTACCGCAACGCCCCGATCTGCGGCAGGGCCGAGCACACGCCCGGCACGGACTGCGCACAGCGCGCGAGTGGCAGGGTGACGGCCAGGTACGCCGCCACCAGCGGCGACTCGACCATCTACACGCTGACCGTGGCGCGCGAGACGGCCGTACCCGACGAGGCTCCCAGGCGCAGCTACACGGTCGACTCGGCCTTCTACAACGCCACGAAGACCGGCACGGACGTGGACCTGACGGTCTTCCGAGGGCGGGTCGCCGAAGTCTCCTACCAGGGGCACCGCGCCCCGAACGCGGGCACGCCCTGGCTGATCTCCCTCGAGATCGCCCTCCTGGCCGCCCTGGGATCGGCACTCACCGCCCACGGACTGACCTGGTCACGCACCGGCGCGCAAGCGACCCCCTTCTACGTCGCCATGGCCGTCTTCGTCGCCGCCATGGCGTTCTTCGGCTGCCTCACCCTCATCTCGTCCCAGCTGCCCCTCGCCGCCACCCTGGCCGTTCCCGTGCTCGGCTGGCTCCTCATGACCGCCTCCATCACCACGATCACCTGGCGCCCCCGGCCGGCCGGCTGACGCCCCTTCCCGTGGCGGGGTGTCCGCCTGCCGCTCACCACGCGCCGAGGACACCCCGTCATCGGGAGGCCGTCAGTCGGTCCGGGCGACGCGGGCCGCGGCCACGGCCACCAGCAGTCCCAGACCGACACAGGCCGCGCAGACGAGGAACATCGTCTGGTACCCGGCGGCCCGGGCCACCAGCCCGAGGGCGCCGCTCCCGGCGGCGAGGCCCGCGGTGAAGCAGGCTCCAAAGGTGGACAGCGCCGTGGCGCGCCGGCGTTCACTGACCGAGCGCACCACGAACAGCCCCAGCACCGGGTAGATCTGCCACATGCCCACACCGATGAGGACACCGCCGATCACGCCCACGGCAAGGCCGTCCGCCACCCCGAGGAGCGCGATCCCCAGAGCCTCGACGAGGAACAGGCCGGCCAGTGCCACCGGTCGTGTGGCCTCCCAGCGGATCCAGGTGCCCGCCACCCGCAACAGCACCACGGTCAGGGAGTACGCGGTGACCACCGCCGCTCCCCCGGCGATGCCGAGGTCGTCGAACTTCGCGACCGCGAAGCTGGAGACGGCCGCGAAGCCGAACGCGGTGAAGATCAACGCGACGCCGGGCAGCGCGGTGCCGAGCAGGGCCCGGCCCTTGTCGGTGCCGGTCCGCTCCGTCTTCGGCGGGACGCGCACCTCGGGGACGCACAGGGCGATCGGGATGACGAGCAGGGCGATCAGCCCGGAGATCACGAACGTGGCCGCCGTGCCCACCAGGTGATCGATCAGGCTACCCAGCGGAGCGCCCAGGCCGATGGCCACGTAGTTGACGGTGCCGCCCAACCCCAGCGCCCAGCTCTGCCGGTCCCTGGCGACCAGTTGCACCGGCCAGACCCCGGCCGCAGCCAGCATCACGCCCATGCCGACGCCCACCAGCATCCGCAGGCCGACCAGCTCGGCGATCGACCCGGCGAGCGGGTAGCAGACGGTGGCGAGCGTGGTCAGCACCGTTCCGCCGATGGTCAGGGCCCGGGTGCCGAGGCGGTTCATCAGCGCGCCCGACACCGGGCGGGACAGCAACGCGGTCAGCGCGTACCCGCTGATGACCGCGCCGACCTCCGCCGGACCACCGTGCAACCGACCCGTGACGTAGCCGGGCAGGACCGGGATGGTCAACGCGAACGGCATGTAGCCGATCCCGTTCGCCAGCGCGATCAACAGCGCGTACCGCAAGGAGCGCTTGTCGGTGGTCTCGGTCTCGGGTTCCAACTCGGTCCGCACAGATTCACACCCTCATGTCCGGTAATGAGCCCAGGCGGTAGACGCGCTCGGAGCCTTCGATCTCCCCGAGTGGCTGTTGTCGTTCCGATCATGAGGGTTGGTGGTCGAACTGGACTCTCGATCGAGTGACTGTGGCGGGTTCCGGACCTGAAAACACGGCCTCCTGACAACCCGAAGGGTATCTACGCCAACCAGCAGTCCGGAAGGACCTGTCATCGCATGCGTACGGCATCGCGGAGGACGTCGGTGTTTCCGGAACCGCGCCCGCGAGGGGGCTTCGGCGAACCCCTGCCCTGCGGCGACCGGTCGCCGAGACCAGCCTGGAACCGCGTCAGCTGGTGCTGCCGATGTCCGTCAAGGAAGGCGTCGTCGAGCCGATCCCCATCACCTCGATGCCCGGCGTCGTCCACCACACCCGTGACTCGCTGCGCAAGGCGGTCGTCGAAGCCACGGAAGCGGGCGTCGGCGGCGTGAGGATTCTCGGAACTCCGGTCGCGTACGACGCGGAGGGGACCCGGGGCCTCGACCCGGGCGGCGTGCTGAACGCGGCGCTGCGCGATGTGCGGGCCGAGGTGGGCGACGGCACGGTGATCATGCCCGGCGTGTGCGCCGACGAGTTCACCGACCACGGTCACTGCGGGGTGCTCGACGAGCACGGTCAGGTGGACGACGACCGCGCGCTGCGGATCTACGGTGAGACGGCCGTGGCACAGCTCGAAGCCGGGGCGCACGTCGTCGGGCCGAGCGGAAGGACGGACGGCCAGGTGGCCACGATCCGTGCCGCGCCGGACCGGGCGGGACATCCCGAAGCCGCCGTGCCCGCCTACGCGGTCACGGCTCCGGACGTCCCGCCGGGAGCAGCCCCGACAGCCTGGCCCTCCGGTCTCTGGTGAGAGGGTCGGACTGTCCGTGCCGACACCGGAGGTATCAGGCGCCGCAGGGAGTGTTGTTGATCCTCAGCGAGTGCGTGACGTCGTTGAGCTGGTACGAGCGCAGGTCGTGGATCGAGCCGCCCTCGCTCCCCACGCACACGTGCCGCCCGAAGTAGTTGTCCTTCTGGTAGACCCGTGCGGTCCGGCCGCTGTTGTTGATCACCGAGCTCCCCGCCCCTCGGATGTAGTCCGGCAGGTGCCGGACACTCCCGTCGACGGCGCGTTTGACGTACGGCTGACCGACGAAGTCGATGTCCGGGTAGATGCACACGAACCCACGGGGACAGGCGATCTTGTCCCGAGGCCGCGCGACGGCCGCGCTGCTGCCGGAATCGGCCTGAGCGGGCGAGGTACCGGTCAGCACCGTGGCCAGGGCCACGGTCGCACCGGCGACCGCCAACGTCGTACGGGCACATATGCTGCGCATGCGATGTTCCCTTCGTAGTTCTCCGTGCGAGGGGGTGATGACGCGTCGGGCCGAACGGGCGGCGGACCGGTGGCACACGGCACCGCGCTCGTCGGCAGATGCGGAGGGGCTACAGAGGGCCTGTCCAGCCGAATCGTTTCCGCATGCGACCGACTGTGCGAGTTCACACGAAAGGGTTACCTACGAGGCTCTTTCATCGAACACGGGGCCGACAAGAATCGGTCGGCCGCTCGATTCGGTCGAGTGAAACGCAGCCATTCCCGACCCGGGAACCGGAGTCGGGTGGTCGGTGGTCGGTGGTCGATTACGGGAGCCGGACAGCCGACCCGGCCGGACGTCAGTCGCCCTCTCGCTCCACAGCGGTGCCCATCGCGAGCGAACCGGCGCCGATTCCGGGGAAGAGCCGGTCGACCTCCGGCCCGTCGGCGCCCTCGACGTCGACGGTGCCCCGCACGCCCAGAGCGAGATGGGCGAAGCTCGGTGCCCACCTGGACAGGACGACCAGCGGCTCGCCCTCGCAGTCCGACCGCCCGATCCGCAGGTCGGGAAGGGTGAGGCTCTCCAGCTGAGGGAGGATCGGCGATTCGGCGAGCGCCGAGAACAGCTCGAACGAGGTCGCGTCGAACTCCGACCCGCCCAGGTCGAGGTGCTTCAACGCCGGGAACCCCGCCGTGGTCAGCTCGTCGAGCTGCTCGACAGGACAGCACCCTCCGAAGACGTCGCACTCGGCCTCCACCACCAGCGACTCCACACCCCGCGTCGACCCGAGGTCGAAGTAGGCCCCGTCGCCGGTCGCGGGACCACGGACACGAAGACGCGTCAGGCCGTCGTGGAGGATCGAGCCGAGGAGGAACGCCCCCTGGAGTTCGAGCGTGCGCAGGGCGGGCAGCGAATCCCACGGAGCCGTCTGCACGAGCCCGTCGCCGTGGTAGTCCATGGGATCGATCCGGCCGCCCGTCGACGTCCTGCCGTCCTCGTAGAGGAACTCGAACCCGTAGCCGAAGGACAGGTGCTCCAGCCGGGGGCGCGGAGCGCCGGCGAGCGAGCGGGCGGAGTGCTCGGCGGAGTGGTGGTAGTCGGTCAGGCGCAGCTCCGGCACGCGCAGCCGGTGGGCGACGGGGTGGGACAGCACCGCGTCGATCAGCGCCCCCTCCCAGCACTCGGGGTCGGTGAGATCGACGGCCGCAACCCACGGGTGGTCCGCCAACAGCCCCTCGACCAGCGCCCGACGCCCCGCCCCGGTGTCCTCGGCCAGGGCGAACCGCGCCTCGTCGAGGAAGCCCCGCCTCCAGGTGAACCGCCAGGAGCCGTCCGTGCGCAGCCCGTCGAGACCGAGCTGCCGTTCCACCTCCGCGTAGAGCCCGGCGAGCCGGGCCCGGTCCCCACCCGCGGCCCCGCCGTCGGCGTCGCACGCGTGCTCCAGACGGATCGCCGCTCCCCGCGGGTCGCCGGCCGCGGTCAGCACGTCCGCGTAGGTGAACCACGCCTCCGCGTCGTCCGTCTCGGGAACATCCGCCACCACGAAAGAACGCACACCGGTCTCCAGATCCTCGCGGCGAGGTACGTGGGACAGGACCCGGACTCGCCATCGTCGCCAGCACCCTAGACGCAGCCACCGACAGACGAGCCATCAGGGGAGCCGGCCGTCCGGCGCGGCCTCCGCGCGCACCGGCCGGGCGCGAACGGGACCGCCGCACCCGACCCCACAGCCGTGTCGGCGATGCCGCACCGGTCTGCCCGCACGCCCGTGGCGGCAGCCGGGCCCCGGGAATCCCCGGCGCGTCGCGCGACGCGCCGGGGATTCCCGGGGGGGGCAATCCTTGCCCGCCCCCTTACCGGAGCAGCCCTACCGGGGCTCCCGCCGAGGAGCCGGCCGGTGTCAGCGCTTCCAGACGGTCGCACGCCAGGTCGTCGCGTTCCCGGCGCCGTCGGTGCCGACGGCGACCCCGGCGATCACTCCGGCGTCGTTGATCGCGGAGGCCGAGCCGTAGGGGCCGAGGGGAGACGGCGGCAGCGGGACGACCGTACCGTCGGGCTTCCACAGCAGAGCCTTGTCCAGCGCGGCGTTGCCGACCGGCGGCCACGCGTAACCGACCGCCGTCCCACGGTTGTTGATCGCCAGCGCCTCGCCGGCCGCTTCCGCCGGATTGGCGAGAACCGTCCGCGTGCCGTTCGCGTTCCACCGGGCCGGGTCGCCGTTCGGGGAGTCCTGCAGCGAAGCCCCCACGGCGGTGGCCGCCCGGTTGACGTCGTATCCCCGCCCGCGCCCGGCGTCGCGGACGGTGCCGTCGGCCGCCCACACCAACACCCGGTCGTACTCCGTGCTCCCGGCAAACCGCCCGTGACCGAGGACGACGCCGTTGTCGGTGATCTGGCTCGTCCGGGCCCCGACGAACCCGGCCGGGAGGGGCAGTGCGCTCACGACACCCGCCGCGTTCCAGCGCACGGGGTGCGCGGGGCCACCGGCGCCGTCGCGCTGCTCGGTCCACCCGACCACCGTGCCCGCGTTGTTGATCGACGTCGCGGTGCCGCTGCTGTCGCCGGGCAGCACGGGCAGGTCGGTCCTGCTGCCGTCGGACCGCCAGCGCAGGGGGTGGGAGCGGTAGTCCTCCTCGTAGGCGTCGCCGACCGCGACCCCGGCGTTGTTGACGGCCGACGCGTTGCCGCCGCGCGACCCGCCGGGAAGCGCCAACCGCGTCGGGGTGCCGCCCGGTGTCCAGCGGACGGGGTGGAAGGCGGGCAGGGCGTCGTAGGACAGGCCGATCACCCATCCCGCGTCGCTGAGCGCGGTCGCGCGGCTGTACTTCTCACCGGACAGCGGCGCGAGGCGGGTGTAGCCGGGGCGGCCGGCGTTCCACCGGATCGCGAGCGGCCCGTCGGAGCCCTCCACGTAGTACTCGCCGATGACCGTGCCGCTGCTGTTCAGCCCCTTGGCGAGGCTGTGGATCGCTCCCTGCGGGATCGGGAGCAGCCGTGAGGCCGGCAGCAGTTCGGAGGGCTCGGCCACCGCGACGGGCGCCGAGCCCAGGAGGAACAGGGCAGTTGCCGCCGCAGCGGCGAAGGTTGCAGGTCGGGGAACGCGCAAGCGGGCCATCCGGACACTCCTGTCTCGTCAATGACATTGACGCGCAAGGGCATGGGTGTGGGGTCTGTTCCAGGCCGGCAGGGAACCCGCGCTGCAGCTCAATTTTTCCGATTCTGTTCACCGGTTGGCAGCTTGATCTCCGAAACGACTGGATTCGTACACCCGTTCACCTTGCTCCGTGCCACCCGCCGTCCGAAGCGTCCGCCCCGTCCCGCAGGCGGGCCCGCTCTCCGGGTGACGGCGCCCCAGCAGCAATTCCTGCCCCACGGCGGCGGTCGCGTCGGGGCGTGCGGCGAGCACCCTCGCCCGCCCGTACACAGCGGGAGACCGCAGCGGCTTCCGGCCACCCGCGCGACGCCGCTCGGGTCACAGACCTCCGTTGATCGCGGCAGCCTGGGCGGCGCCGGCGCTGACGTCCCACTTCGCGAGGATCGTGTCGTACTCGCCGCTGCGCATCAGCTGGTCCAGTCCCTTCACCACCGCGTCACGCAGAGCCGTGTCGCTCTTGTTCAGCGCGATCCCGTACGGGCTGGACTGTGTCTGCATGCCCGTCACCTCGAAGCGGTTGCCGTCGTCGGTGGTCCTGGCCGCGTACGCCGCCACCGGCAGGTCGTTGAAGTCGGCCACCGCCGTGCCGGCCGCCACCTCGGCGAGGGCCTGGCTGTCGTCGTCGAAGCGGCGGACCTGCAGCGGCTTGCCCCGCCGGTCGCAGGCGGCGACCTGGCGGCCGACGATCTCGTCCTGGGTGGTGCCACGCTGCACCGCGACCGTGTGCCCGCAGATGTCGCTCAGCGTCCGGATCCCCTTCGGGTTGCCCTTCTTCACGATGATCGAGGTACCGGCGATGAAGTAGTCCACGAAGTCCACGCCCGGCCCGCCGGTCGGTATGCCGTCCTCACCGAGCGCGTTGCGGCGCTTGGAGGTGTCGCTGATCCCCGACATCGCCACGTCGAACTCCCTGGCGTTGACGCCCGGTATCAGTTTCTCGAACGGCGTGTCGACGATCTCGACCCGCAGACCGAGGACCTTCCCCAGGGCGTAGGCCAGGTCGGGGTCGAGGCCGTCCGGCCTCCCGCCCACACCGCGGAACGCCACCGGCGGGTAGTTCAGGTCGGAGCCGATGCGCAGCACCCCGGCGGCCCGCTGCGCGGCGGGGACGGCCGCCTGGACCTTGTCGACGGCGCTCTTCGGGGCATCCGTGCCGGCGCACGCGGTGAGCAGCAGGGCCGAGGTGGTGGTGAGGGCGGCCGGCAGGGTCCGGCGGTGGGGGAACAGGCAGGAGAGATGTCGCACGACGGGTGCTCCTCTGCTGGGCGGGGCGGCGCGACCGGCATCCGCGAGGAGTCGGAAGTGGCCGGGAACGGGATCCTCCCATCCGGTTCGGAGGTGACCGGCGGCAGGCGTGTCACGATCTGCTATCGGTTGACCGTGCCCTGGGGCTCCCCCGGGTGCCCGCCGGGTCGGGATCAGGATCTTGTCGTTACCGGCAGGGTGTCCGAGGTGATGGTGCAGGTGCAGGTCGTACGCGGTCGGCACGAGGGGCGTATGCGCGTCACACGCACCCGGGTCTTCCCGACATGTCCGGAGCATCGGTCGGGGCGGTCGACCTGCGGCTCAGCGGGCCGGGTGGCAGTGCACGGCGGCGCGGTGGACCGTGGCGGCGACCCTTTTGAGAAGCAGGCCCGGGATGGGGATGTTCACGGAGTGCGGCAGGGCGGTGACCCTCGGGTCGGCCATGCCCGGTGGCGGGTCGGCCGACGGGCGGGGGCGGACGGGGTGAAGGTCCGCCGCCGCAGGCCCGCGCTCGACCGCGGCGGACCCGTCACCGGTAGGCGGCCGGAGTCTGCGCAGTTGCTGCTCCAGGTAGCTCCTCCGCCGGTGGTGCTGTTCGGATTCGAACGACCGCAGACCCTGGATCCCGGCCTCAAGAGCGCTCCGGGTCGCCTCCAGGCCGCCGATCACCTCCTGGATCCAGGCGCGGGTGTCGTGTTCCAGGGCATGGGCGCCGTCCCGTGCGGCGCCTTCGACGGCCTCGGCGCGGGCGCGGGCCGCGGCGATGACGCTCCGGGCCTCGGCGTGGGCACCCTCGACGGCCCGGTCGGCGATCCGCTGGGCGAGTTCGAGGGCCCGGGCGGCCTCCTCGGCGCCGTTCGGGGCGCGGCGCTCGGTCTGACGCGGAGACGGGAGCACCCGGCCGGGCGTGCCGGTGCTCGCCGCCGTGGCTGCGGGGCGCAGGAGCGCCGCGGCGATGGCGGCCCGCAGGTGCTCGTTCTCGTTCGACAGGCGGACGAGCTCGGCTTCGGCGCGGTCGAGGAACTCGTCGACCTCGCCCTCGTCGTAACCCTGGCGGAGACGGACGGTGCTGAAGGTGCGGGCGTGGAGCTCGGCAAGGGTCAGGGGCATGGGGCAACCTCAACTGTCGGCGTACCGGGTGGCCCGCTCGCGCCCGGCGCCTTCGACGAGACTGCGGACGGCGGGCTGCGGGCGGACTGCGGGAGCGGGGCATCGGCGCGGGCATCGGTGACCGGGCGCCGGATGCGCGGACGAGGCGCGGCAAGCGACCTCGCAAACGGCGGCCGTGGGTGTACGGATTGCCGTTGCGCGTTTTCTATCCGCTTTGCACACGTCCCGTCCAGGGGTATCGGCAGGTTCTGTGCTTTTGCCCGAATCGCGGACCGGCGGTGCGCCGGGCCCCTGCCCCGAGGCCGCCGGCGAACCCGGGAGGACCGGCGCCGGACAGTTGGAACGTCGCACCGCGCGCGTCGGCGATCCGGCCCGAACGCCCGAGACGCCGGCCTGGCCGGCCGTGCACGCCGGGGTGCGGCCCTTCCCCCTCGCACAGGGTTGTCCGTTGTTTCATGTTCAACTATGGTGGCGACCGGACGGGCGCGATCCACCACGTTCGCCACCCAGTCCCGTGAGTCGTGGTGCTTTCCTGCGCCGACCGTGGTGGACGCCGGCAGCGGCGTGGAAAGTCGGAGTGAGATCGTGGAGGACACGGGGCTGCTGGCGCCGCAGCGAAGGGCGCTCATCCTCGACCGCGTACGCCGTGACGGCGCGGTACGCGTGGCGGAGCTCGCCGACCGGTTCGGCGTCTCCGACATGACCGTGCGCCGGGATCTCGAAGCCCTCGCCCGCACCGGCGCGATCGAGAAGACCTACGGCGGAGCCGTCGTCAGCACCCTCGTCGAGGAACCCGACTTCGAAGCCAAGTCCCAGCTGGAACCCTCCGCCAAGGAGGCCCTGGCGAGCGCCGCCGCCGCACTCGTCGAACCCGGAAGCGTCGTCGCCGTCGGAGCGGGGACCACCGCCTTCGCCGTCGCCCGGCAACTCCTCGACATCCCCGGC
>NZ_JAQYWZ010000933.1:0-121580 GCF_036290945.1 Streptomyces sp. BE303 | reverse complement strand
GCGGGCCTGCTCGGCCCAGAAGCCGAGGCGGTCCTCGGAGGCCTGAGCGTATGCGGCCGCGGTGACGTTGGCGGCTGCGGCGAGCTCTGCCGGCGGGGCGAAGCGCCGTTCCTCCTTGAGCAGGTTGGCCAGGCTCTCGTTGCTCAACGCGCACTCCTCATCGAGTCATGATCGGGATCGTTCCCGTGCGTGGGGATTGTCCCGTGTGTCCCAGCGCACAGCTCACCAGGCGAAGAGGTCACTTGACAAGAGGCTCCGGTGAATTGGTGTAGACCTTTGACCGGACGTCGAACGGTCGCCCGAGGCAGGGGCGCCTCTGGAGGGTGTGGCGGAGGTGGGCCCGCGTCCTGGCCCGCCCGGCGGGACGCGGGCCCGGCTCTCAGGCGGCCAGGCCCGGACCGCCCCCGGTCCTGGTCGCGTCGGAGGGGTCCGTACCGGAGGGTGGGACCTCTTCGAATTCCTTCACCCGTTCGGGCGTGTCGCAGTCGGCGGCCGAAGTGGACGCGGCGGACGCGACCGCTGTGGCGGCCATGACGGCGGCCGCAGGGGCGTGGGTGTGAGCACGGGGGGTGGTCTCGCCCGGTGCGCCCAGTGCCTCGACCGGGCTAAACCGGCCGCTCTCGCGATCGAGCACGTAGGCCTGCGCCGTGGCGAAGTCGAAGTACATCCCGACCAGCCGCAGCGTGCCCTCGGCCACTCGTCGCTCCACGGCGGGGTTGGCCAGCAACTGGTCCAGCTGCTGGACCACGTTGGTGATGCAGAGCTGCTCGACCAGGTCGACCACCGGCCGGGCCGTGAACTCGGCCGGGACCCGTCGCAGCCGGTCCAGGGAGCCGCGGCCGTTGCGCAGCCACCGGGCCAGCGGGGTCGGCGGGCCCGGTTGTTCGTGCAGCCCGTCCAGCAGCGCCTTCATCGCCCCGCAGCCCGAATGGCCGCAGACCGTGATCGAACCGACCTCCAGGACCTCGACGGCGTACTGCACCGCCGCCGCCACCGAGTCGTCGGCCGCCCCCGGCTCGAACGGCGCCGGCACCAGGTTGCCGACGTTGCGGACGGTGAAGAGGTCGCCGGGGCCGCTGTTGGTGATCATGCTGGTGACCATCCGCGAGTCCGCGCAGGTCAGGAAGAGCTGGGACGGCGTCTGTCCCTCCCGGGCGAGCCGGGCCAGTTCGGGCCGGACCAGCGGGGCGGTGTGCAGCTGGAACACCCGGACCCCGTCCAGCAGTCGTCCGTGCGGGTCCTCCTGCTGTTCGACGCAGTGGTGGCCGACCCAGGGCGTCCAGGCGCGGCAGCGGTGCGGGCCGGGAGAGCTGCCGGTACGGACGGTGCCGTCGGGATCGAGGACCTCGTCGTCCTGGCGGTGGGTCACCATCGAGACGCGGCCGCCGCCGGCCTGGTACCCGGTGCGCCAGCTGTGCAGGGTCTCGTACGCGGCGTGGTCGAGGAAGGAGCCGTCGTGGACGACCGCGACATCGGCGCCGGCCGGGATCCCGGCGAGGGACCGGCTGAGCCGCGGCACGGCGGTGAAGGTGAGCGGACCGTGCGTCTCCACGGTGAACAAGCCGTCGGGACCGGTCAGGACGTCCACGTGGGCGCGGGTCAGCCGGTAGAGGGCGAGCAGGACGGCGGTCGCGGCTCCCAGCGCCACGCCCGGCAGGACGCCGAGCAGCACCACGCCCGCCACGGTGGCGAGGTAGACCGGGAACTCCCGGTGCCGGTGGACCTTGCGGATGTGCGCGAAGCTCACCATCTGCAGGCCGACCACGAGCACCAGGGCGGCGAGCGCGGAGAGCGGGATCCGGCGCAGCCCGCCGGTGAGGGCCAGCGCCGCCGCCAGCACCCAGACTCCGTGCAGGATCGAGGACCGACGGCTCGTGGCCCCGGCGCGGACGTTGGCCGTGCTGCGCACCGCTCCGCCGGCGATCGGCAGACCGCCGACCAGTCCGCTCACCATGTTGGCGAGGCCCTGGCCGCGCAGCTCGCGGTCGAGGTCCCCGGTCCGGTGGGACATCCGGTCGACGGCGACGGCCGAGAGCAGTGATTCGACGCTCGCCACGGCGGTGACGGTCAGCACGGCGGCCAGGACGGCGGGGAGCGGTCCGTGGGGCAGGTCGGGAACGAGGTCGTGCGGTTGCCAGGCGGGGAGCTCGACCCGGGCGAGCCGGAGGTCCAGCGCGACGGAGAGCGTGGTGGCGAAGGCGACGGCGGCCAGCGGTCCGGGCACCCTGACGAGCCGGGACCCGAACACGCCGGCCCGGCCGGGGAGCCGGTTCAGCCGGGGCCAGCCGAGCAGGACGACCGCGGTGACGGTGCCGACGGCCAGGGCGGCCGGATGCGGGACCGCCAACTGGCCGGGAAGGGCGAGCAGGTTGGCCGTCGCCGAGCTCTGCGGAGAGCCGCCGAGGACGACGTGCAGCTGCGCGATGGCGATGGTCAGGCCGACGCCGGCCAGCATCCCGTGCACGATGGCGGGAGAGACGGCGAGCGCGGTGCGCGCCACCCTCCTGACCCCGAGCAGGAGTTGCAGCAGGCCGGCGGCGAGGGTGATGGCGCAGGTGGCCTGCCAGCCGTACTGGGAGATCAGTCCGGCGGTGATCACGGTCAGCGCGGCGGAGGGGCCGCTCACCTGGAGCGGGGTGCCGCCGAACAGGCCGACCACGATCCCGCCGACCGCTGCCGCGGCGAGGCCGGAGGTGAGCGGGGCGCCGGTGGCCAGGGCGATGCCGAGCGAGAACGGCACGGCGATCAGGAAGACCACGAGGGAGGCGGAGAGGTCCGGTGCCCAGGGGACACGGGGACGTCTGCCCGGCGGGGCGTGGTCGGTGGTGTCGGAGGCGATGGGTGCGCCGGAGATGTCGAGGGTCATAGTCTTCCCGTCTTTCCGGGGGAACGAACGCAGTCAGGTCCGGCGGTGCGGTGAGCCCGGTGACGGGCCCGGCGGGTCGGATCGGCTGTCGTGGGTCGCGACGGCGTGGCGGGATGGCGTGGTCGCGGCGGGGAGTGCGGGTGTCACCGGCCGGACCGTGGACCATCAGGAGCCCCGACGGCTGCTCGCCCGGGGCGATGGGAGGAGCCATGCCTCGGAGAGGCCGTCGGGACCGAGGTGAATATCAAGACTCGGTAAACCGAGGGTAATGGGATCTTTGCACAGCGTCATCCCGGGCGACAGGCAATAACCGGGCCGTTCACCCCATTGGGTGGTGCTCGAACGGACGGGAATCTGCTGGTGGGAGTGCCCTGCGGCAGCGTCGGGCGCTCGGGACCGCCGTCGCCGGGGCCGGGGCCGGGGCCGGGGCCGGGGATTCGGGCCGGGGAGCCGGACGGACCGCGGCCTCCCCGGGGTGGGGAGGCCGCGGCCCGTCGGTGGCGTCGGGGCGGCGGAGGGCCGCCGCCGGTCAGGCCGGAGCGCCGGCCGCGGCGGGTTCGTCGGTCGCGGCGAGCCGGTCGCCGAGCACGAAGCCCCGGTCCACCTGGGTGGCGAGGTCGATGCCGACCTTGGCGTTGGCCCAGCTCTCGGCGTTGCGGAGGTGGAAGAGGACGGCCTGCTCGGTGTAGCGGCGGGCGTCCCGTTGCCCGTACGTGGTGTCCGCCTCCGCGCGCAGTTCGTCCAGCACGGCGCGGTTGGCCGGCTCCAGGGTTCGCAGCTGCGGGTTGGTGCCCTGTTCCAGCCGGCGCACCCAGTCGGAGTGCCCGAAGGCGGTCAGCAGGTCGTCGCCGACCTCGCGGCGGAGGAACTCCAGGTCCTCCGGTCCCTGCACCTTGTTGCCCACCACGCGCAGTCGCACGCCGAAGTCGCGCGCGTAGTCGCGGTACTGGCGGTAGACCGAGACACCCTTGCGGGTCGGTTCCGCGACCAGGAAGGTCAGGTCGAAACGGGTGAACAGGCCCGAGGCGAACGAGTCGGAGCCCGCGGTCATGTCGGTCACGACGTACTCGTCCGGGCCGTCGACCAGGTGGTTGAGCAGCAGCTCGACCGCGCCGACCTTGGAGTGGTAGCAGGCCACGCCGAGGTCCTCCTCGGTGAACGCGCCGGTCGCCAGCAGTCGCACCGAGCCCTCGTCGAGCGCGATCGGGCGGGCGCAGGCCGCGTACACCGGGTTCTCCTCGACGATCCGGAGCAGGCGCGAACCCCGTCCGGGCGGGGTCGTCTTGATCATCTCCTCGGAGGACCGGATCAGCGGGTTGGAGCCGCGCAGGTACTCCTTGATGTCGGGCAGGTGGGCCCCGAGCGAGGGCAGTTCGGCGGCCTGCGCGTCCGTCAGGCCGAGCGCGGGGCCGAGGTGTTGGTTGATGTCGGCGTCGACGGCGATGACCGGGCGGCCCGAGGCGGCCAGGTGGCGGATGAACAGTGCGGACAGCGTGGTCTTGCCGCTGCCGCCCTTGCCGACGAAGGCGATCTTCATCTGGGACTCCGGCTCTCGCTCGCTCTGGGGCCCGCCGCGGTCGCTCGTCCGCTCCGCGGCCGGGGCCGACGATCTCCAGAACTGGAAATCGTTATCGCTTCCGATAGTGGCCATGCTATCCGGGGTTTCGGGTGGTTCGCCGGAGGGAAGTGAGGATTGCCTCTAAAGGGTGATGCGAGGTTGCCGTTCCGGGAGTGGCCCCGGTTCATTACCCTCGGGTAGGTGAGCACTGGAACAGATCCCCTCGCCCCGCTGGCCCAGCTCCCCGGGGTGCCCGACGCGGTGGCCGAGGTGCGCAAGGCCGTCGACCGCCTCTACGGCCACCGGGTGATGCGCCGCCGCGCGGCCGAGGTCACCTCGGAGTCCGCCCTGCGGGGCGCCCGGGCCTCCGCCGCGCTGGCGGGGGCGGACTGGCCGCTGGAGGAGGTCCGGCGGCGCAGCGACTTCGGCGCCGACCCCGAGGCCCGGGCGGTCGGCGCCGCCCTGCGGATCTCGGCCGAGGCCGGCCAGCTGCTCAGCGTCTGGCGGCACTCGCCGCTCCAGGTGCTGGCCCGGCTGCACCTGCTCGCGGTGGGGGACTCCGACGCCCCCGCGGGGCGGCCGCGCCAGGCGGGCGAGGGTGCCGACGATCCGTTCCCGCTGGAGCTGAAGCCGGTGGAGGGAGTCGAGTCCGCGGTGCCGGGTGCGGTGGACGGGCCGGTGCCCGTGCTGCCCCCGGCGCCGGGCTCGGAGGAGGTCGCCGCCAGGCTCGACCAGCTCTCCCGGCTGCTGGTGGCCCGTGCGGAGGGGCAGGGCGTCGGCACGCCGGCCCTGGTGGTCGCCTCGGTGGTGCACGGCGAGCTCCTGGCGCTGCGGCCGTTCGGCTCCCACAACGGCCTGATCGCCCGGGCCGCCCAGCGGATCGTGCTGATCGCCGAGGGGCTAGACCCGAAGTCGATCTGCCCGGCCGAGGTCGGCCTGGCGGAGCTGGGGACCGATGCCTACCGGCAGGCGCTGGCCGGCTACCTGGCGGGCACGCCGGAGGGGCTGGCCGCCTGGATCGGCCACTGCGGCCGGGCCCTGCGGCTCGGGGTTCGGGAGTCCACGGCGGTCTGCGAGGCGATGCAGCGCGGCATGGTCTGACCGGACGCGCGGTCCGACCGGCGTCAAGGGCGGTCGAGGGGTGGCGGCCGGGGGGCCCGGGCCGGGGGTTTCGGGCCGGGAGACGCCGGGACGAAAAGATGCGGCGGCACCTGATCCTGCCGGGTGCCGCCGCTGGCACAGATGCCGGGTGACCATGCATGCACCGGAAGTGCCCATCAGACGGGGATCCTGCCCGTTCGTCTGGTGCGGCGGCCCGACAGCGGGTCGGCTGCATGTGGGTGCTCAGTCATCTGTACGCGGTCCGTGGGGCCTGAACTGCGTTGTCGGTTTGACCTCTTAGGGGTCCTGACCGGGTCTCGCGGGCCGTGCTTCATTTGTATCGCGTTTCGGGCGAAAGGGGAACCCGAAACGAGAAGTCTTCGGCTTTTGCCCGTTTTGCCCCTCGGCTCGGCGGCGGGTGCCCGATGCTTCCCGCAGGGGTCAGGCCGTCGGGCGCCGCCGTCGCGCCACGTACCAGATCACCCCGGCCGTGAGCACCGCCGTGCCGATCGCCACCGCGGTCAGCACCGAGCCGCTCGGCGCCGAGAACTCCGGGAGCCGACGCCGGAGTTCCACCGGCCGGTCGAAGACCAGTACCGGCCAATCCCGGGCGACCGCCTCCTTGCGCAGCGCGCGGTCCGGGTTGACCGCCGAGGGGTGGCCGACCGCCTCGAGCAGCGGCAGGTCGGTCGACGAGTCGCTGTAGGCGTAGCACTCGGCGAGGTCGTAGCCCTCGCGCTCGGCCAACTCCCGGATGGCGGCGGCCTTGTTCTCGGCGTAGGCGTAGTACTCGATCTCGCCGGTGTAGCAGCCGTCCTCGATCTTCAGCCGGGTGGCGATCACGTGGTCGGCGCCGAGCAGCGCACCGATCGGCTCGACGACCTCGGAGCCGGAGCTGCTGACGATGACGACGTCGCGACCGGCCGCGTGGTGCTGCTCGATGAGTGAGGCGGCCTCGTCGTAGATGATCGGGTCGATCAGGTTGTGCAGGGTCTCGGCGACGATCTCGCGGACCTGCTGAACGTTCCAGCCCCGGGTGAGTGCGGAGAGGTACTCGCGCATCTTCTCCATCTGGTCGTGGTCCGCGCCGCCCACCAGGAAGACGAACTGGGCGTACGCACTTCGCAGGACGGCCCGACGGTTGATCAGGCCACCCTGGTAGAAGGGGCGGCTGAACGCGAGGGCGCTCGACTTGGCGATGATGGTCTTGTCGAGATCGAAGAAGGCCGCGGTCCGCGGGCCCGCCGGACGCGCCGGGGCGGCCGGCGGGCCGGTCAGGGGTGTCGCGTCGGACCCGGGCGCCCCGGCTGCCCCGGCCGCTCCGTCGCTCCCCGGGGCTTCGTCGGCTCCGGCGGTGGAGTCCGGGGACTCGTCGGCGTACTCGTCGGCGTTCTCGGTGGTGTCCACGGGAACCGAGGATAGAGGGCACCACAAAACGGCCCGCCATTCGGTGTACTCGTGGGCGTGCGGGTTTGTGTTTCTGGCCGCTCGGGTACACCATGGAAGTCACGGATCGTTCGCGACCGTGCTAACCCGGTCCGGCTCCTCCCCCCCGAGTCGGGCCGTGGATAGACGACCCCCGCTCTCCCCCCCGGCGGGGGTCGTCGCACGTCCGGGGCCATTTTCAGGGCTTGAACGGCTACTGCCGGGGAATCGGCCCGCCGGCCCGGCGGACATCTACGGGGGGTGTCGACGACGGGCCCCTTCGGGCGATTTGGTCACTCTCCGTAGATCATTGATCATGGCTGCCCTCAGCCCCTCGAACGCGCGGAATGGCCGGTCGAGGCGGCTCCCGCAGCAGCGCCCGGAGCGGTTGCTTCCCCTTGGTGCGGTCTATACCGGTTCTTCTCGGTGAGCCCGTTTCGTCAATTCTTTGCTCAATAGCCCCCCTTCCGAGTGAACGTTTTCCTCCACAACCCCCGAGTTGTCCACAGGGAATCGGAACCCGGCGGACGGAATCCGGATCACCGCCCACCGTGAGGGTCGGCAGCGGTCGCCGGGTCCGTGCTGCGGGCCCGCGGCCGGCTGTCGCACCGACCGGACGTGTGCCCGGCCCGCCCCGTGCGGCCGGGCACCCGCACAGGGGAGCCGCCATGTCGAAGCCCACCACCGACCACGCCACCGCCAACGGTCCGGCGCCCACCCGACCGCTCGTCCTCACCGGGGACCCCGGCCTGGCCGAGCACCTGCTGCGGATCTGCGCGGCGGCCGGCACCGAACCGCGGCTGCTCCGGGGAACGTCGCCGCCGCGCGAGCTCTGGGAGGGATCGTCGCTGGTCCTGGTCGGCGACGACCGGGCCGAGCAGTGCGCCGGTCTGCCCCGTCGGGCCGGGGTGCTGCTGCTGGGGCTGGACCTCGATGACCCGGGGGTCTGGGTCAGAGCCGTCCAACTCGGCGCCGAGCACGTGCTCTTCCTGCCCGACGCGGAGGCCTGGCTGCTCGATCGGATCGCCGACGCCGTGGAGGGCGTCGGCACCCCTGCGCTCACCGTCGCGGTGCTCGGCGGGAGGGGAGGCGCGGGCGCGTCCACCCTGGCGTGCGCGCTCGCCGTGACCGCCGCCCGCCGCGGACGGCGGACCGTCCTCGTCGACGGCGATCCGTTGGGGGGCGGGCTCGACCTCCTGCTCGGCAGCGAGACGGCCGCCGGCCTGCGATGGCCGGACCTGGCCGCCTCACGCGGCCGGGTGAGCGGCGCCGAGCTGACCCGGGCGCTGCCCGCGCCCAAGCGGCTCACCGCGCTGTCCTGCCTGTCCTGGGACCGGAGCGACACGCTGGCCGTGCCCCCCGAGGCCATGCGCAGCGTGCTGGCCGCCGCCCGCCGCCGCGGTGGCCTGGTGGTGGTCGACGTTCCCCGGCGGCTCGACCCGGCGGCCGGGCAGGCGCTGGAGCAGTCCGACACGGCCCTGTTGGTGGTGCCGGCCGAGCTGCGCGCGGTGGCGGCCTCCGACCGGGTCTCCGCGTCCGCCCGGATGCGGATCGAGGACGTCAGGGTCGTGGTGCGGCCCGTGGGGCCCTTCGGCATCCCGGCCCGGAAGATCGCGCAGGGACTGCGGCTGCAGCTCGCCGGCGTGCTGGAGCCGGAGCCCGGCCTGGCCGCCGACACCGAGCAGGGCGTGCCGCCGGGCATCCGGGAGAGCGGCCCGCTCGCCCGCTTCTGCGAGACCTTTCTGGACGAGGTGCTGCCGCCGGTTCCGGCGGTCGGGGGAGGTGTGTACTGATGGTCCGTCTGCGGAGAGCGGGAGGCTCTGACGGCGTCGCGGGCCGCCGCGCCGGCGCGTACGAACAGCGGTCGCTCCGGAGCGTGCCCGTCGCAGGGCGCGTGCCCGCGCTCGGGCCGCCGCCCGAGCCGAACCCCTACGGACGGACGGCCCGGGAGGCGCGGGCGGCGGCGCTGGTCGACGCCGTCCGGCTGCGGCTGGCCGAGTCCGGGGCCGCCCCGACCGCCGGTTCCGTCGCGGCCGCGCTGCGCGCCACCCGGCCGCCGCTCGGCGGCGACGACGTCCTCGACACCGTGCGCTCGCTGTGCGCCGAACTGGTGGGTGCGGGCCCGCTGGACCGGCTGCTGGCGGCGCCCGACGTCACGGACGTCCTCGTCAACGGACCGGACGAGGTCTGGGTCGACCGCGGCGGGGGCCTGCGCCGGGCGACCGGCGTCCGTTTCGCGGACGCCGGTGCGGTGCGGCGGCTGGCCCACCGCCTGGCCACGGCGGCCGGACGGCGGCTCGACGACGCACGGCCCTGGGTGGACGCCAGGCTGCCGGACGGCACCAGGCTGCACGCGGTGCTGCCGCCGATCGCGGCCGGCTGCACCCACATCTCGCTGCGGGTCTGCCGCCCCAGGCCCTTCACCCTCGACGAGCTGGTGACCGGCGGGGCCGTGCCGCCGCGCGGCGCGGAGCTGCTCGCGGGCCTCGTGCGGGCCCGGCTCTCGATGCTGGTCAGCGGCGGCACCGGCACGGGGAAGACCACGCTGCTGGCGGCGTTGCTGGGTCTGGTCGGTCCGGAGGAGCGGATCGTCATCGCCGAGGACTCCGCCGAGCTGTGTCCGGACCACCCGCACGTGGTCCGGCTGCAGAGTCGCCCGCCGAACCAGGAGGGGCTGGGCGAGCTGACCCTTCGGGACCTGGTCCGCCAGGCACTGCGGATGCGGCCCGACCGGCTGGTGGTCGGGGAGGTGCGCGGGGCCGAGGTGTCGGATCTCCTGGCCGCCCTCAACACCGGCCACGAAGGCGGCACCGGGACCGTCCACGCCAACACCGCGGCGGACGTCCCGGTCCGGCTGGAGGCGCTCGGTTCGCTGGCCGGGCTGGACCGGGCGGCCGTGCACAGCCAACTCCGCGCGGCGCTGGACGTGGTGGTGCACCTCGTGCGGGAGCCGGCCACCGGGAGGCGACGGATCGCCGAGATCCACACCTTGGCCGGCGACCGGCAGGGGCTGGCCGTCACCACCCCCGCGGTGACGTTCACGGCGGACGGCGGCGCGGTGCCGGGGGCCGGCTGGGAGCGGTTGACCCGGTTGCTGGCCGACCGGGGGGTTCGGCTCGCGGGCGGGCCGCCGTGACGGCGGCCTCGGTGCAGGTGGCGTTCGTCCTGCTGCTGGGCGGGTGTGGGGTGGGCGCGGTGCTGTTGCTCGGTCCCTGGAACGGGAGAACTCGGCGAGAGGCTGGTGGCGGACGTGACGGTTGACCGGGTCGAACTCTGTTGGGCGGCGGCCCTCTGCGGGGCGGCGGCGGCCGGCCGGTGGTGCCTGCAGCGGCAGTTGGCGGGTGTACGGCGGGCCGGGCACCTGCTCGCCGGGCGGGCCGGTGAGTCCGGCGAGGCCGGCGGGTCCCGGGGATCCGCCGGTCACGGGCGGGGGCGTAGGCCCCGGCGGCGTGGAGCCGTGCCGTTCGGCAGCCGGGTGGGCGCGTCCTGGCGGGCCGCCAGGGGTGCACCCGAACTGCTGCTCCTGCCCGGTGGACTGGCGGCCGGATGGGTGACGGTCTCGCCCGTTCCGGCCCTGGCCGCCGCACTGGCCGCCCTGCCGCTGCGGAGGTGGCGGCTGCGGCGCGCGGCGGCGGCCGGGGCCGGACGCCGGGCGGCCGCGGTGGTGGAGCTCTGTGCCGGACTGGCGGGTGAGTTGCGCAGCGGAGCGACGCCCGAACAGGCGCTGCACGTGGTGACCACGCGGATCGCCGCAGACCGGGCGGAGCTGGGCCGGCTCGGGGCGGAGCCGGTCGCCCGGCTCGCGGCCGGCCGGTACGGCGCGGATGTGCCCGCCGCACTCCTGCTGCTAGCCGAGTTGCCGGGAGGCCGTGGAGCGGCTGCGATCGCCGCCTGCTGGCGGGTGGCCTCCGACGGTGGAACGGGCCTGGCGGCCGGTCTGGACGGGGTGGCCGAGGCACTGCGCGTCGAACGGGCGCTGTCCGAGGAGATCGCCGCCGAGCTGGCGGCGCCGCGCGCCACGGTCGCGGTCCTGGCCGGGTTGCCGCTCGTGGGGCTGTTGCTCGGCGCGGCCATCGGCGCCCGACCGGTGGACGTCCTGCTCCACACACCCGCCGGGCTGGCCTGCCTGGTCGCAGGGGCGGCGCTGGAAGGGATCGGCCTGGCCTGGACGTCGCGCATCGTCCGGTCGGCGTCGGAGGACGCCCGGGAAACGGGTCCGTTCCGCGGCCGGACGGCCGCGGGCCGCCCGGAGCCCGGGTCCGGCCGGCGGTGCGGGATCACCCGGACCCGCCCTCGGGAGGGACGGTCGAGCGGATCGTTCGCAGGGAAGGTGAGGTCGGCGTGATGCGGGCGATGGACTGGACCGTCCTGGGCCCGGCCATGGCGGCGGGTGCGCTGCCGCTGAGCGGGTGGCGTGTCCGAAGGACGGCCCGGCGGCGGGCGGCGAAGTGGCGAACGGCCAGGGTGCCGACAGCGGGGCCGCCAAGGGCCGGAGACGCCCCGGCCCGCCGGTGGCCGGGCGGTGGTCGGGCGGAGCCCGCCAACAGGGGAGCCGCCGTGGCGGAGCGGGCTCGGCGGGGGGTCGCGGCGCTCTCCGCGGGGATCGGCGCAGCGGCGTTCCTCGGCGGTGGGGCAGGCCCGGTGGTGGGTCTACTGGTGGCGGCGGGGTTGTACCGGCGGCTGCCGCGGGCCCGGTCCCCGGCGGAGCGGCGAGCCCTGTCGGACGAACAACGGCTGGTCCGACAGCTGCCACTCACCGCGGAGCTGTTGGCGGCCTGCCTCGGCTCGGCGGGCTCGCCGGCGGAGGCCGTCGCAGCGGTCGGCCGGAGCGTGGGAGCCCCGATGGGTCCCCGGCTGATGGCAGCGGCGGCGGAACTCGCCCTGGGCGCGCCGCCGGAACACTGCTGGCGCCGACTGGGCGAGGAGCATCCGCGATTGGCACCGCTGGCCCGCTGCCTGGTCCGGACGAGCCTCAGCGGGACCCCGGCGGCCGAGGCGCTCACCGGACTGGCGGGCGGCCAACGAGCGGAGGCCGTACGGGCGGCGCACACGCGGGTCCGCCGGGCCGGCGTGCTGGCCACCGTGCCGCTCGGGCTCTGCTTCCTCCCGGCCTTCGTCCTGCTGGGTGTGGTCCCGGTGGTGGTGGGGCTCACCTCTCGCTTCACGCAGCAAATGTGACGCTTCGTCAAACATATCGATCGGCACCGGACGCAGTGTGCGGAGGGCGCGGTGGAGGCCGCTCCGCCCGGCCCGGTCGACACCTGAATCGATCCAAGGAGAGAACCATGGATGCAGTGCTCAAGCCCGTTTTCGACAGCGGCAGTTCGCTCGGCCGACTGGTGCGGATGGGGCGGCGACGGGGCCGCTGGGCGATCCGTCGGATCCGGCGGGCCGGCCGGGCGAGGGCCCGCTCGGACGCCGGGATGACCACGGCGGAATACGCGGTCGGCACGCTCGGGGCGTGCGCGCTGGCTGCCGGGCTCTACAAGGTGGTGACCAGCCCGGCGGTCATCGGAGCCCTCACCGACGTCCTGGACCGTGCGCTCCATGCGACCTGAGGCACCGTCCGCAGGGCGGTGTGCCCGGCTGCTTCCTGCCGGCTGCGGCCCCTGTGCCACCCGTTCCGGTCGGCTCGCCCCGACCGGCCGGAACGGGCGGCGCCGACGGCGGGGCGACGGTGGCTTCGTCACCGCCGAAACCGCTGTCGCGCTGCCGGCGCTGGTGCTGCTGGCCGCGATGCTGGTCTGGGCCGTACTCGCGGCGGGTGCCCAGGTGCGGTGCGTGGATGCGGCGAGGGAAGGAGCCAGGGCGGCGGCGCGGGGCGAGACGGATGCCGCCGGGATCGCGCGGGCGGTCGCCCCGCCGGGGGCGGAGGTCCGGATCGACCTGGCGGCGGACACGGTCCGGGTCACCGTGGACGCGCCGTCCACGGCACCGGGCGGGCTCGGGAGCGTGCTCTCGGTCCGGCTGGGCGCGGCGGCCGTGGCAGCGCGGGAGGACACCTTGCGGGGCGGGGAGGGAGGTGCCGGCCCGTGGCCGAGCTGACGCGTGTCGTGGCTCGGGCGCGCGGCGCGCTGCGGTTCCGCTCCGGTCGGGCGGGGGCCCGCGACGGCGGGCACGACGGCGGGTCGGCGACGGTCTGGCTGGTCGTGTGCGCGCTGTTGGGCTGCGCGGCGTTCACCGTCCTGCTGTCGGTGGGTGTGGCGGTCGGCGCCCGCCACCGCGCGGAGTCCGCCGCCGACCTCGCGGCGCTCGCGGCGGCCGACCGGCTGCTGCTGGACGCGGACGGCGGCTGCGACCGGGCCCGGGCCGTGGCGGCCGTGCAGGCGGCCACGGTGGTCTCCTGCACGGTGGACCGGGAGGCCGATGCCGTCGACGTGGTGGCGGAGGTGCCGGTCACCGGGCTGCCGGTCCGCCTGCCGGTCGGGCCGGCGCGTGCCCGGTCCCGGGCCGGCCCGATCCGTGCGGAGGTCGCCCCGACGGACGAGGACGCGCGCGCCGCGGTCGGCGAGGCCGTCACCGCGGTGGCCGGCCCGGCGGTGACGGCCGCCCAGACCGAGGGGACGGGCTCATGAACCTCCGGCTTCCCCGGCTTCGCACGCCTCCCCGACGCCCCCGACCTCCCCGGCCGCGGTCGTCCGTCCCTCAGGCTCCGCTTCGACCGCTTCCGCCGGTTCGACCGCGTCCGCCGCGTCCGCCGCTTCCGCCGGTTCGGAGCCGTCCGCTTCCCCGGTGGCCGCTGCCGGTTCCAGCCGCTCCGCGGCCGGCACGGCGGGCGCTCCTGCGAGCAGCACGTCCAGCATCCGGACGGCCGCCGCCTTGTCCAGCGGGTCGTTCCCGTTGCCGCACTTGGGCGACTGCACGCAGGAGGGGCAGCCGCGTTCGCACTCACAGGCCGCGATCGCCTCCCGGGTGGCCGTCAGCCACTGGACGGCCCGCTGGAAGCCCCGCTCGGCGAATCCGGCACCGCCGGGGTGGCCGTCGTAGACGAAGACGGTGGGCAGTCCGGTGTCCGGGTGGAGCGGTACCGAGACGCCGCCGATGTCCCAGCGGTCGCAGGTGGCGAAGAGCGGGAGCAGCCCGATCGAGGCGTGCTCGGCGGCGTGGGCGGCGCCGGGCAACTGGTCGAGCGGGATGTCCGCGTCGAGGAGCTGGTCCTCGGTGACGGACCACCAGACCGCGCGGGTGCGCAGGGTGCGCGGCGGCAGGTCGAGCTTGCTCTCGCCCATGATCTCGCCGGTGGAGATCCGCTTGCGGAGGTAGCCGACCACCTGGTTGACCACCTCGACGGAGCCGAAGCTGAGCCGGCCCTCGCCCCAGTCGACGGTGGTGTCGGTGGAGAGCACCGAGATGGAGGTGATGTCGCGGGCGGCGGTCGTGTAGGGCGGGTCGGCGGGTTCGACCAGCGCGACCGAGTTGTCGAGGTCGAACTCCCGGACGAGGTAGCTGCGGCCCCGGTGGAGGTGGACGGCGCCGGTGTGGACGGTGGTGTGGGCGGCGGAGGCGTCCACGGTGCCGAGCAGCCGCCCGGTCGGGGCCTCGACGATCTGCACCGGGCTGCCGCCGTTGCCCCGCAGGTCGACGCCGTCGGCGGCCCGTTCGCGGCGGGTCCAGTACCAGGCGTCGCCGCGACGGCGGAGCAGCCCGCGTCGCTCCAGTATCGGCAGCAGCGGTCCGGCGGAGGGGCCGAACAGTTCCAGGTCGGTGTCGGTCAGCGGGAGCTCCGCGGCGGCCGCGCACAGGTGCGGGGCGAGGACGTGCGGATTGTCGGGGTCCAGCACGGTGGCCTCGACCGGGGTGGCGAACAGCGCCTCCGGATGGTGCACCAGGTAGGTGTCCAGCGGGTCGTCCCGGGCGATCAGGACGGCGAGGGCGCCCTGGGCCTCGCGCCCGGCCCGTCCGGCCTGCTGCCAGAGCGAGGCCCGGGTGCCGGGGTAGCCGGCCATCAGGACGGCGTCCAGGCCGGAGATGTCGACACCGAGCTCCAGTGCGGAGGTGGAGGCGAGGCCGAGCAGCCGGCCGGAGTGCAGATCGCGTTCCAGGGCGCGGCGCTCGTCGGCGAGGTAGCCCCCGCGGTAGGCGGCCACCCGGTCGGCGAGCGGGCGGCCGAGCTGGTCCTGGGTCTGCAGGGCGACCAGCTCGGCGGAGCGGCGGGAGCGGACGAAGACGACGGTGCGGATCTCCCGTTCGACGAGGTCGGTGAGGAGGTGGGCGGCCTCGGCGGTGGCGGTCCGGCGGACCGGCGCCCCGTGCTCGCCGACGTTCTCGGTGAGCGGCGGCTCCCAGAGCCCGAAGACCACGGGCCCGCGCGGGGAGGCGTCCTCGGTGACCGCGTCGGCGGGCAGGCCGGTGAGTCGCCGTGCGGTGACGGCCGGGTCGGCGGTGGTGGCGGAGGCGAGGAGGAAGGTGGGCTCGGATCCGTACCGGGCGCAGATCCGGCGCAGCCGCCGCAGCACCTGGGCGACGTGCGAGCCGAACACGCCGCGGTAGCTGTGGCACTCGTCGATCACGACGTAGCGCAGGGTCTTGAGGAAGGAGGACCAGCGTGCGTGGGCGGGCAGGATGCCGCGGTGCAGCATGTCCGGGTTGGTGAGCACGTACGAGGCGTACTGGCGGACCCACTCGCGTTCCTCGGGCGGGGTGTCGCCGTCGTAGAGGGCGGCCCGGACCCGGGGCGGCGCGAGGTCCGCGGCCCGGCGGCGCTGGTCGGCGGCGAGTGCCTTGGTGGGGGCGAGGTAGAGCGCGGTGGCGCCGCGCCCGTTGCGGGCTTCGGTTCCGTCCAGCAGATCGGAGAGGACGGGGGCCAGGTAGCCGAGGGACTTGCCCGAGGCGGTTCCTGTGGCGATCACCACAGTATGGCCGGATTTGGCCAGATTCATTGCTTCTGCCTGATGGGCCCAGGGGTGTTCCACGCCCAGGGCCCGGGCGGACTCGACGATCTCGGGCCGGATCCGGTCGGGCCACGGTGAATAGCGGGCGGCCCGGGCGGGAAGGTGCTCCGTATGGGTGAGCCGGTCCGACCGCCCGCGGGTGGTGGACAGGGTCGTGAGCAGTGCCTCGGGCAGGCTGTGACGCGGCGGCATGAGGACCCAGTGTGTCACCGGAGTGACGGAGAATCGTCCCAAGCCATCGTGCGGGCATGGTCACAAGTGGTTGAATGTGGCCGTGTCGGCCGTACGGCCGGGGGTCGCAGCGCCGAGGCTTGCCGCATTGGCTGGGCGTGCCCGAGGCTTGTGACCATGCGGTGGCGGCCGTCCGGCCGAGGATCGCAATGACGTAGCAAGGCAAGGTGCTGGAGGTTCCGTGGACCTGTCCCTGTCGACCCGTACAGTCGGCGATCGCACGGTCGTCGAGGTTGGCGGCGAGATCGATGTGTACACCGCCCCGAAGCTGCGTGAGCAGCTGGTCGAGCTCGTCAACGACGGCAGCTACCACCTCGTCGTCGACATGGAGGGCGTGGACTTCCTGGACTCCACCGGGCTCGGTGTGCTGGTGGGCGGCTTGAAGCGGGTGCGCGCCCACGAGGGTTCGCTGCGACTGGTCTGCAACCAGGAGCGCATCCTCAAGATCTTCCGCATCACCGGTCTGACCAAGGTCTTCCCGATCCACAACTCGGTGGACGACGCGGTCAACGCGACCGACTGACCCGACCGATCCGGCCGGGTCGGCCCTCCGTGGTCGGCCCGCCCGATTCTCAACGCGGCCGGGAGCCGGGGCCCTGTTGCGGCCCCGGCCCGTCGGTCCGCCCAGGGGCCGGCTGACGTCGGCCCGCAGCGGCCGTATGCCCGGCCCCGGTCGGAGCACCCCGAGGGGGAGAGATGGCAACCGTCGAACTTCGATTCAGTGCGCTTCCCGAGCACGTCCGTACGGCCCGGCTGGTCGCCGCGGCAGTCGCCAGACGAGTCGGGGTCGACGAGTCGGTGCTCGACGAGGTGCGGCTCGCCGTCGGTGAGGCATGCTCCCGCGCGGTCGGTCTGCACCAGCGTGGTGGCATCACCGGCGCGGTGCGGGTGGCCCTCATCGACCAGGAGAAGCGTTTCCTCATCGAGGTCGAGGACGAGGCCGGCCTCGACACCGTCCCGACCGCCGCCGGTTCGGCGGAAGGCGTCGATCCGGACGAGGACACGCTCGGTCTCGCGGTGCTCACCGGCCTGGTCGAGGACCTTGAGGTCACCAGCGGCACCGGTGGCGGTCTGATCCGGATGAGCTGGCCGGTCCCGGCCGACGTGCTCACGGGCTGACCGGCTGGTCCCGGCAGGCCCGCCGGAGGTCGTCGCTCGCGGGCCGTGAGGTGACGGCTGCCCGGTCACCGGTGGTCGGGCACCCGGGGCGCCACGCCTCTTCGAGCGGCAGCCCTCCTTCGCAGTTCCTCCCTGCTGCGTGCCCTCGTCGTACCTTCGGCGCGCCCTCGAACTGTCTCCGTCCCGACCTTCCGGCGACGGTCGGAGCACGGGCGCGGCCCGTACGGGCGGGAACCGGGGGTCGTGCGGCGGCCGTGTAGGTTCGCTGTTCGACGACCGAAACCGAAAGGGCTTCTCCCGGTGAACAAGCGACTGCTGGCCGTACCCGCGCTCGGCGCGCTGCTTGCGTTCGGCGCCGTCGGCTGCGGCGACGACAACAGCAAGCAGCTGGACTCCTGGGCGGTGAAGGTGTGCGGCGGGGCCAAGGACCCGATCGCCCAGGCGCAGGCCGCGCTGGCGGACACCGGCCAGGTGAAGACCGGCGAGGTCCCGGTCGACCTCCAGAAGCGTCTCTCGGCGGACATCGGGCGGCTGGCCAAGACCAACCAGGACATCGCTGCGGCCATCGACGGCGCGGGAGCGCCGAAGGTGGACGACGGGGCCACTCTCCAGAAGGACACCGTCGCCGAGCTCACCAAGGCGGCCGACGGGTACCTGGAGGTCCAGAAGAAGCTGGACGCGCTGCCCAACACCGACCAGGGGAAGTTCGCCGACGGACTCCGCAGCATCTCCGACCAGATTCAGCAGCTGGCCTCGCTCTCCACCCAGGCACAGGGCAAGCTGCAGCGCGGCGAGCTGGGTGCGGCGATGGCCAAGCAGGAGGGCTGCAAGCCGGGCACGGCTGCCGCGGCTCCGTCGGCGGGCGCCACGGGCACGGCGGCTCCCGGTACTCCGGCTCCCGGCACGGCGGACGGTACGAGCCCGGCGGGCAGCCCCGCCGCGACGGATCCCGCCGCCGCTCAGCCTTCCTCCGCCCCCGTCCCCTCGGCGAGCTGACGGACCGCACCCGCACCTCCCGCACCCGCACCCGCACCGGTATCCGTATCCGCACCGGTATCCCCGACCGAGCCGTTGTCGCCGTCGGACCCGCTGTTCCGCCCCCTCGCCCGCCCCCCTCGTCCGCCCCTTCGCCCGACCTGCCGAGGGGGCGTTCGCGCTGCTCGAATCGCTGTCCGGCCGGTGGGACGTCCCTCCGGGCCCGACCCGGCCCCGGATCCCCGCCACGGGGTCGGCGCGTGGACCTGCACGGATCCGTCACGGGGCCGTTGAGGAGCTTTCGGGGGACCTTCGAGGGGCTGCCGGGGGGAGCGGGGGCGACCGGGCGGGGGACAATGTCGGGGTGATCAGTAGCCCCGTTCTCGACCCGACCCGCCTCGCCAGACTGCGCGAGGCCCTGCTCGCCGCCTCGTACACCGCCGACGGCTGCCTGGACCTGCTCGGGCCCACCGGGTACGCGGCGCTGGCCCGCAGCGAGGCGGTGCCCGCGCTGCGGGCGACCCGCGGCGGCAGCCCGCTGGAGACGCTGGTGCGGCTCTTCCTGCTGCAGCAGCCCGTGCCGTACCGGGCGGCCGCCGCCGCGCTGCCCGTCGAGGACTGCCTGACCGACGGCTGGCTGCGGACGGACGGCGATCTGGTGCGGGCCACCGTCGACGTCCGCCCGTACGCCGACGAGGTCGCCGGTCTGCCGAGCGCGGACGCCTGGGTGGTCTCCGACCTGGGTTGTGCGGTCGGCGGCGCCGGCGGGATCGGGTCCGGTGAGACCGCGCACGGGGTGGCCCGCAAGGACCTGGTGCTCGGTGTGGGGGGCGCGTCCACCACGCTGGCCAACATCACGGTGCGCCGGCCGGTCAGGTCCGCGCTGGACCTCGGCTCGGGCTCCGGTGTGCAGGCGCTTCACGCGGCCCGGCACGCCCAGCGGGTCACCGCGACCGACGTCAACGCGCGGGCGCTGCGCTTCACCGAGCTCACTCTGGCGCTGTCCGGTTTCGACCACGCCGAGACCGCCGAGGGAAGCCTCTTCGAGCCGGTCGGGGAGCGGAAGTTCGACCTGATCGTCTCCAACCCGCCGTTCGTGATCTCGCCGACCGGCCGGTTCACCTACCGGGACGGCGGCATGGCCGGCGACGACCTCTGCCGCAGCCTGGTCCGCTCCGCCGCCGCCCGGCTGGAACCGGGTGGCTACTGCCAGCTGCTGGCCAACTGGCAGCACGTCAAGGGTGAGGACTGGCACGACCGGCTGTCCGGCTGGGTCGCGGGCACCGGGCTGGACGCCTGGATCGTCCAGCGTGAGGTGCAGGACGTCGCCCAGTACGCCGAGCTGTGGCTGCGGGACGGCGGTGACCACCGCGGTCCCGGTGGCGACTACCAGGCCCGGTACGGGGAGTGGCTGGACGCGTTCGAGGCCGGGCGGGTCGAGGGAATCGGCTTCGGCTGGATCACGCTGCGCGCGGGTGGCGCCGAGCGGCCGACCGTCCGGGTCGAGGAGTGGCCGCACCCGGTCGAGCAGCCGCTCGGCCCGCACATCGAGGAGTGGTTCGACCGGCAGGACTTCCTGCGGACGCACGACGACGCGGCCCTGCTGGCGGCCCGGTACGTGCTGGCCGACGAGGTGGTCCAGGAGCAGGTCGGTGCGCCCGGGGCGGAGGACCCGGAGCACGTGGTCCTGCGCCACAACCGGGGCATGCGGCGCGCCACCAAGGTGGACACGGTGGGCGCCGGGTTCGTCGGCGTCTGCGACGGGACGCTGTCGGCGGGCGAGATCGTGGACGCGATCGCGCAGTTGCTCGGCGAGGACCGGGTGGTGCTGCGGGACCGGGTGCCGGAGTCGCTGCGCATGCTCACGGAGCAGGGGTTCATCAGCCCCGTGGCCTGATCGCGCCCTTCGCGACGTCCCGTCGTTTCACGCCCCGCCGCCACGCGCAACCAAGCGCGATGCCTTGTGCTCCCTCGCGCTCCCTCGGGGTCGTTCGGGGGCCCTTGGAGTTCCCCGCGTCCTTCCGGGTCGGCTTCGGGCCATCTGCGGTCGTCCGATTCACCTCTCCGTATCCCCTGGTTCGCCGGACGGCCTCCGGGTGTCTGTCCCCCGTTGGCCCCCGACTGTGAGGCTCTGTCCACAGGCTGTGGACAAGGCTGGGGGCTCGGGGTGGAGACGACGACGGCGACGGTCGGGGGCCTGATACTTGCCCTCTTCGGCGGCGCACTCCTGTTCTGGTGCGCCGCCGAAGTGCGCCTTCGCCACCGGGTGCGCCGTCGGGGCGTGCCGACCGTGGCCACGGTGGTCGCCGAGTCCGATCCGCACGGCGGACTCGACAGCGCACCACTGCTCTCCTACTCCGCGTCCGTGCAGGCCGGGCACGCCGGGCCGGCCGCCGTCCGGGCCGGGACGGCGGCGGCCGCAACGGCGGCGCCGGGCCGGATCGGCGAACTGGTGCTGACCCGCCCGCGCGGCCGTACCCCGCTGCGCCGCCCGGCCGGTCTGTCGCCCGGCGCGTCCGTCCGCATCGCCTACGACCCGCGCCGCCCCGGGCTGGCGGTGCTGGCGGCGGAGGAAGGCCCTCGGGCGGTGGTCGCCGACCTGCTGTGGGCGGCGCTCGGCCTGGTTTGCCTGTCGGCCGGGGGACTCCTGCTGGTGGCCGCCTCCTCGGCCTGAGACCGGCCCGAGACCGCCTGCGATCTGGACCTCGACCTGGGCCGCGACCTGGCCCGAGACCGCCGGGGCCCGGCCCGCGACCCGTCCCGGGCGCCGTTCCGGGCGCCGTTCCGGGCCGGCCGCCGCGGTCCGGAGTTCCGTACCGCCGGCGTCCCCGCCGGCCCGTGCCGGTCCGCGCAGGCCCTGCCGCCCGCCTGCCGTCGGCTCGGCGCAGGCCGACCGGATTCTTTGTTGACAGATTTGGAAATCCGTCATTCCATCCTTCGGAACCCACCGAAGCGCCCTCCGCAGGGCGCGATCCTCCGTCGTCGGGTTACCGTTCGAGTGGCGTCGGTCGGCCTTGCCGGTGAAAAAGCAGGATCCGTCCGTTTGACAAGGGTGGCCGGGGTACGGTCACACTCCGCTGGTGGGGTCGTCGTACAGCGGCGGCCCCGGGTCGGTGGAGGGGTCGGGCGGAGCGCAGCCCGTGCTGCCAGCGCCGACCAGCTCACATAACGACCGGGAGAGAAGAGCGAAGGTGTCCCCGAGCAGCGAGACCGCGCACGGACAGCGACTCGTCATTGTCGAGTCGCCGGCCAAGGCGAAGACGATCAAGGGCTACCTTGGCCCCGGCTACATCGTCGAGGCGAGCGTCGGGCACATCCGCGACCTGCCGAGCACGGCCGCCGAGGTCCCGGACAAGTACACCGGCGAGGTGCGTCGCCTGGGCGTGGACGTGGATCACGACTTCGCTCCCATCTACGTGGTCAACGCTGACAAGAAGTCCCAGGTCAGCAAGTTGAAGTCGCTGCTCGCGGAGTCCGACGAGCTCTTCCTCGCCACCGATGAGGACCGCGAGGGCGAGGCCATCGCGTGGCACCTCCAGCAGGTGCTCAAGCCCAAGGTGCCGGTGCACCGGATGGTGTTCCACGAGATCACCAAGGCCGCCATCCAGGAGGCGGTGCGCAACCCGCGCGAGCTGAACCAGCGCCTGGTCGACGCCCAGGAGACCCGCCGCATCCTCGACCGCCTCTACGGCTTCGAGGTCTCGCCGGTGCTCTGGAAGAAGGTCATGCCGAAGCTGTCGGCGGGCCGCGTGCAGTCGGTCGCGACCCGGCTGGTCGTCGAGCGCGAGCGCGAGCGGATGGCCTTCCGCTCGGCCTCGTACTGGGACCTGGTCGGCACCTTCGGCACCGGGCGCACCCCGGCGGACGCGGCCAACCCGGAGACCTTCGGGGCCCGGCTCTCCTCCGTGGACGGCAAGCGGATCGCCAGCGGCCGTGACTTCGGCCAGGACGGTCGCCTGAAGTCGGGCAGCACCGGCACCCTGCACCTGGACGAGCAGGCCGCCCGCACGCTGGCCGCCGCCCTGGAGCAGACGGCGTTCTCGGTGCGCGGCGTCGAGTCCAAGCCGTACCGCCGCTCGCCGTACGCGCCGTTCCGCACCACCACGCTCCAGCAGGAGGCCAGCCGCAAGCTTGGCTTCGGTGCCAAGCGGACCATGCAGGTGGCCCAGAAGCTGTACGAGAACGGCTTCATCACCTATATGCGTACCGACTCGACCACGCTGTCGGAGACCGCCGTCACCGCCGCCCGCGTGCAGGTCACCCAGCTGTACGGGGCCGACTACCTGCCGGACGCGCCGCGCACCTACGCCTCCAAGGTGAAGAACGCGCAGGAGGCGCACGAGGCGGTCCGCCCGTCCGGCGACCGGTTCCGCACGCCCGCCGAGACCGGCCTGACCGGCGACGACTTCCGGCTCTACGAGCTGATCTGGATGCGCACCGTCGCCTCCCAGATGAAGGACGCGGTCGGCCAGTCGGTCACCGTGAAGGTCGGCGGCCGGTCCGCCGACGGCCGGGACGTCGAGTTCTCCGCCTCCGGCAAGATCATCACCTTCCACGGCTTCCTCAAGGCCTACGTCGAGGGCGCCGACGACCCGAACGCCGAGCTGGACGACCGCGAGCGCCGGCTGCCGCAGGTCACCGAGGGCGACCCGCTGGCCGCCGAGCAGCTCAACCCCGAGGGGCACGCCACCAAGCCGCCGGCCCGCTACACCGAGGCCTCGCTGGTCAAGGAGCTGGAGGACCGGGAGATCGGCCGCCCCTCCACCTACGCCTCGATCATCGACACCATCATCAACCGCCGGTACGTCTTCAAGAAGGGGACGGCGCTGGTGCCGTCGTTCCTCTCCTTCGCCGTGGTCAACCTGCTGGAGAAGCACTTCGGCCGGCTGGTCGACTACGACTTCACCGCGAAGATGGAGGACGACCTCGACCGGATCGCGGCGGGCGAGGCGAAGTCCGTGCCGTGGCTGAAGCGCTTCTACTTCGGCGAGGCCGCCGGTGAGGGCGCGGCCACCGGCGGCGCCGCCGAGGCCGGCAACGGCGACGGCGACCACCTGGGCGGTCTGAAGGAACTGGTCACCGACCTCGGCGCGATCGACGCGCGGGAGATCAGCTCGTTCCCGGTCAGCGACGCCATCACCCTGCGGGTCGGCCGCTACGGCCCCTACGTCGAGCGCGCCTCCGAGGTCGAGGGGGAGCCCGGCCAGCGCGCCGACATCCCGGACGACCTGCCGCCGGACGAGCTGACCGTCGAGCTGGCCGAGGAACTGCTGGCCCGGCCCAGCGGTGACTACGAGCTCGGCGCGGACCCGGTCAGCGGCAACATGCTGGTCGCCAAGGACGGCCGCTACGGGCCGTACGTCACCGAGATCCTGCCCGAGGGCACGCCCAAGACCGGCAAGAACGCCGTCAAGCCGCGGACCGCCTCGCTGCTCCAGTCGATGTCGCTGGACACCGTCACCCTCGACGACGCGCTGAAGCTGCTCTCGCTGCCGCGCGTGGTCGGTGCGGACCCGGAGGGCGTGGAGATCACCGCGCAGAACGGCCGCTACGGCCCGTACCTCAAGCGCGGCACCGACTCCCGCTCGCTCACCAGCGAGGAGCAGATGTTCACGGTCACGCTGGAGGAGGCGCTGGCGATCTACGCCCAGCCCAAGCAGCGCGGCCGCGCCGCCGCCGCGCCGCCGCTGAAGGAGCTGGGCACCGACCCGGTCAGCGAGCGCCCCGTGGTGGTCAAGGACGGCCGCTTCGGCCCGTACGTGACCGACGGCGAGACCAACGCGACGCTCCGCAAGGACGACGAGGTCGAGACCATCACCCCCGAGCGCGGCTACGAGCTGCTCGCCGAGAAGCGGGCGCGCGGACCGGTGAAGAAGACGGCGAAGAAGGCCCCGGCCAAGAAGGCGGTGGCCAAGAAGACCGCGGCGAAGACCACCACCACCAAGACGGCGGCGGCCAAGACGGCGGCCAAGAAGGCCACCACCAAGACCGCCGCCAAGAAGACGACGACGGCCAAGAAGGCAACCGCGAGCAAGGCCGCCGCCACCGACGAGGGCTGACACCCGATCGGCGGCACCGGGCCCGCGTCCGCTCCGGCGGCGCGGGCCCGGTTCGTTCGGGGGCAACGCGCGACGGGCGTGTGCGGACTCTGTCACAACCCTGCGATGGCGCCCGTCCGGAGCTGCGCTCCCCTCTTTTGCGCCATGCGCCGACCGCTACGCTGACGGTATGACGAGCGCGGAGCAGCCCACCCCCAGCGTCGCCGAGGCCGCGAGAGCCGGCACGCCCGACCTTGCCGAGGTCGCGCCGGCCGGAACCACCGGCGAGCGGGTCCGCGCGCTGCTGCGCCTGCGCCCGTACCGCCGGCTCTGGACCACCCAGCTGATCGGCGGCACCGCCGACCGCCTGGGACTCCTGGTCCTGCTCGCCCTCACCGTGATCGCCGCCGCACTCGGCGGACAGTTCGGTGACCTGCCGCGCAGCCTCGCCTTCGCCGTCGCCGCCGTCTTCGCAGCCCGGCTGGCGGCCACCGGGCTGGTCGGCGCCGCCCTGCTCGGCCCGGTGCACGGGCTGCTCAGCGGCAGGCTCGACCGACGCTGGACGCTGCTCGGCGCGGACGCCCTGCGTGCCGTGCTGATCGGTGTCGCGCCGTGGTGGATCGTCTGGCTGGGCTCCGGCCCGAAGCCCTCCGGCGCCGCGACCTGGGTGCTGCTCGCGACCGTCTTCGTGACCGGCGCCGCCGAACGGGTCTGGGCGATCGGCAAGGCCGCCGCCGTGCCCGGCCTGCTGCCCCCCGCCAACCCCTTCGCCCCCGCTGCCGAGCGCCGCCCGTCCGCCGCCAACCTGGCGACCGTCCGGAGCCTGGACCACCGCACCGGCTGGGCCACCGTGCCGCTCGCCGCCGCCGCCCTCGTCGCGCTCACGCTGCTCAACAACATCTTCGCGGCGCTCGGCTCGGACTGGCTGCGCGCCCACCAGACCACCTTCGCCGCCGTCGGCGCGGCGGCCCTGTTCGCCGTCTCGGCCGTCCGGATCCACTTCCAGGAGCTGCCCGGCGGCGCCGTCAAGGTGGCCCCGCACTCCCCGCTGCAGGGCCTGCGCGCCCCGACCGACGCGACCCCCGGCCCGGCCATGGCCAAGGGCCGCACCGGCTCCGCCCCGTACTTCACCTTCGCGGTGGCCGCCGGGTACGCCGCGATGGCCGGTGTCTGCGCGCTGGCACTGCTCACCGCCGCCGAGCACCGCGCCGGGCCGATCGGCTACGGCCTGCTGGTGCTCGCCGCCACCGGCGCCCCCGCGCTGGGCGTCCGGCTCACCCGGGCGACCCTGCCCTCGCTCTCCCGCCGCCGGCTGCTCGCGCTCGCCCTGCTGACCGAGGGCGTCGCGCTGATCCTGGCCGGCCTGGTGCTGGACTTCGTGCTCGTGCTGCTGCTCACCGTGCTGGCCGCGGTGGCCGCCGGGATCGTCATCACCGCCGGGCGCGGACTGCTCGCCCAGGAGGTCGAGGAGGCCCGGCTCCCCAAGGTCACCGAACACCTGTACGCGGTGCTGCGGGTCGTGGTGGGCGCCGCACTGATCGTCGTCCCGCTGATCGCCGCCGCCTACGGGGACATCGCGTACGGGGAGGTCGAGCCCGGCTCGTTCACCTTCATCCACGGTGGCGCGGCCCTCGCGGTCGCCACCGCCGGACTGCTCACCCTGGTGCTGGCGGCCGTCGTCCTGCTCCGGACCGACGACCGGCGCGGCACCGCCCCGTTCGGCAAGGACCTGCTGGACGCCCTGCGCGGCGCCACCGGCCCGGCCCCCCACCGCACGGCGGGCACCGGCTTCTTCATCGCCCTGGAGGGCGGCGACGGCGCCGGCAAGTCCACCCAGGCGCAGGCGCTCGCCGAGTGGATCCGGGGCAAGGGCCACGAGGTGGTGCTCACCCGCGAACCCGGCGGCAGCCCGGTCGGGCAGCGGCTGCGCGGCCTCGTCCTGGACGTCGGCAACACCGGCCTCTCGCACCGCGCCGAGGCGCTGATCTACGCGGCCGACCGGGCCGAGCACGTCGAGAACGTCATCCGCCCCGCACTGGCCCGCGGCGCGGTCGTCATCACCGACCGGTACATGGACTCCTCGATCGCGTACCAGGGCGCCGGCCGCGACCTGGCCGCCACCGAGGTGGCCCGGATCTCGCGCTGGGCGACCGGCGGGCTGCTGCCCGACCTGACCGTCGTCCTGGACGTCGACCCGACCCGGGCCCGGGAGCGGTTCACCGAGGCGCTGGACCGGCTGGAGTCCGAGCCGACCGAGTTCCACCAGCGGGTCCGGTCCGGCTTCCTCTCGCTGGCCGCCGCCGACCCGGCGCGCTACCTCGTCGTCGACGGCAGCCAGCAGCCCGGCTTCGTCACCACCGCGATCCGCCACCGGCTCGACCGGGAGCTGCCGCTCTCCGAGCAGGAGAAGGCCGCCCGGGCCGAGCAGGAGCGCCTCGCCCGGGAGGAGGCCGAGCGGCGCGCCGCCGAGGAGGCCCGCAAGCGCGCCGAGGAGGAGGCCGCCGAGCGGAAGCGCCAGGAGGTGCTGGCGCAGCTCCGGGCCGAGCAGGCCGAGCAGGAGCGCCTCGCCAAGGAGGAGGCCGAACGGGTCGCCGCCGAGGCTGCGCGCAAGGCGGCCGAGGAGGCCCGCAAGCGCGCGGAGGAGGAAGCCCGCCGACGTGCCGAGGAGGAGGCCAGGCGGCGCGCCGAGGAGGAGGCCCGGCTGGCCGCCGAGGCCGCCGAACGCAAGCGGCTCGCCGAGGAGGCGGCCGCCCAGGCGGAGCTCCAGCGGCAGCGCGAGCTGGCGCGGGAGGAGCAGCGCCGCCGGGCGGAGGAGGCGCTGCAGCGGGCCGAGGAGGCCCGGCTGGCGCAGGCCGCCGCGCTGGCGGCCGCTGCTGCTGCGGCGGCCGAGGCGGCGGAGCGGGCCGACCGCTCCGCCGCCGTGCCGGACGACGCGGTGACCACCGAGCTGCGGATCGTGAAGGATCCCGGGGCGCAGGCCCCGAAGGGGCGTGGCGGCGAGGACGCGACGCAGGAGATCTCCGAGCGGGACCGTCGGGCCGCCGTCCGCGCCGCTGAGGCGGCGGGCGGTCCGGTGGGCGCGGGTCCGGCGGGCGACGCCGCCGCGACGGCGAAGCTTCCGGTCGTACCGGGGACCCCGGGCGCTCCGGGTGTTCCGGCGGACGAGACCACCGTCCTCCCTCGGGTTCCGGCGGACGAGACCACCGTCCTGCCCCGGGTTCCGGCGGACGAGACGGCCGTCCTGCCCCGGGTCGAGCCGGGTCGGCGGGGCGACGCGGTGCCGCCGGGGCTCTGGCGGGACGAGCGGCCCGCCGACGCCCCGCCGGCGAACCGCCCCGCGGACCGGCCGGTCGACAGTACGCGTGAGCTGCCGGTGGTCGACCCGCAGCAGCCGCCCGCCACGGAGTCCCGGCCGAGGCCGGACTGGGCGGAGGAGACGCCGATGGACGACCTGCCGAGCCTCACCGACACCCTGCTCGGCTCGCGGGACGAGTGGGCCCGCTGGGGCGACGGCACCGGCCAGGGCGCCCCGGCCGGTCCTGCGGGTCCCGTTCCGCCGAACGACGCGGACGGGCGGGACGGCCAGGGCGGACAGGGCGGCCAGGACGAAGGCAAGGGCAAGGGCCGCCGCTGGGGCCGACGGGGCTGACCGGCGAGCCCGACCGGCTGGGCCGACCGGCGGGGCCGGCCCCCATCGCGGGACGGCTCACGAGGGACCACCGACGGCGGGCGGTGCTGCCGGGGCGAGGCTCCGGCAGCACCGCCCGCCGTCGTACCGGCCACGTATGCTCGACGACGGAGACGGCGCCGGGGCCGCCGTCCGACATCCCGGTCCCCGCCGCCACCAGCGGTCCGTACCGCTGCGGCTACCGCCAACCGGTCCGCGGCACGGCGGAGCCGTCCGGGGTGGGGTCCGAACCTAGCTTGGGAGCAGCAGTGGCCGTCTGGGACGACCTGGTGGGCCAGGACCGGGTGGTCGAGCAGCTGACCGCCGCCGCCCGGTCGGCCGGGGCGACGGTCGCCGCCGGACGCGGAGCCGCGGCCGGGGCGGGCGGCAACGCCTCGCTGATGACGCACGCCTGGCTGTTCACCGGTCCGCCCGGGGCCGGCCAGATCACGGCCGCCCGCTCCTTCGCCGCCGCCCTCCAGTGCACCAGCCCCGACCTCGCGCTCGGCGGCACGCCCGGCTGCGGCTTCTGCGACGGCTGCCACACCGTGCTCGCGGGCAGCCACGCCGACGTGAAGTACGTCCGGACCGACGGCCTGTCGATCGGTGTCGGCGACATGCGCGCCCTCGTGCTGCGCGCCTCCAGCTACCCGACCAACGGCCGCTGGTCGGTGATCCTCGTCGACGCCGCGCACCGCCTCACCGAGGCCGCCGCCAACGCCCTGCTGAAGGGGGTGGAGGAGCCGTCCCCGCGCACCGTCTGGCTGCTCTGCGCGCCCTCCGTGCAGGACGTGCTGCCGACCATCCGGTCCCGCTGCCGCATGCTGGTGCTGCGCACCCCTGCCGCCGAGGCCGTCGCCGACATGCTGGTCCGCCGGGACGGCGTCGAGCCCGGGACCGCCCGGCTGGCCGCACTCGCCGGCCAGGGGGACATCGAGCGGTCGCGCCGCCTCGCCGTCGACGAGCAGGCCCGGACCCGCCGCGACGAGGTGCTGAGGATCCCGCTGGAGGTCGCCGACATCGGCGGCTGCCTGGCCGCCGCGCAGCGCCTGGTGGACACCGCCAAGGCCGACGCCGAGGCGCTCGCCGAGACCCAGGACGCCCGGGAGACCGACGACCTCAAGGCCGCGTACGGCGCGGCGGAGGGCAGCAAGACACCGCGCGGCATGGCCGGGGCGGTCAAGGAACTGGAGAAGCGGCAGAAGAGCCGCGCCACCCGTACCCGCCGCGAGACGCTGGGCGTCGCGCTGCTCGACCTGCTCGGCTTCTACCGGGACGTCCTCGCGATCCAGCTCGGCTCGACCGGAGCGCTGGCCAACGAGGACCAGCGGCAGGCGCTCGGGCGGGTCGCCCAGTCCGGTCCGCCGGAGTCGACGCTGCGGCGGATCGAGGCCGTGCTGGCCTGTCGGCGCGCTCTGGACCGGAACGTCGACCCGCTGCTCGCCGTCGAGGCGATGACGGTGGCCCTGCGGGCGGGGTGAGCCTCCGGGCCCGCGCGCGCGTAGCAGGGAGCCGTGCGGAAGCCCTGAGATGCGTGCGGGTTCCTGCCGGTCCGTGCGCCGGCACCGGCCCGGGAGCTGCTGCGCCGAGCCCCGGACCACCCCTCGGGTACGGCTTCCCGCCTACCCGGCGTCCCACCTTCGAGTGAACGAGCGATACGCGCCGGGCACAGCCTCGTGCGGCCGCCGGGTCGTCTTGCACGCTGGGGGCCGACTGAGCCCCGGTCCCGGGGCCGTCGCGTCCCGTACGGCGCCGGGCCCGGTCGTCCGGCCCTCCCCGAGGTGGTGCGTCCCATGGTCGGTTCGCTTCTGGTCGTTCCCCTGCTCGCCGCCGCGGGGGGTGGGATCTGGCTGGCGCGCGGCGCGCTGTTGCGCTGGCGCGATCTACGGGCCGCCGAGACGTACGAGCTGACCGGCGACCAGCGGCCGATGCTGGTACGGGCGGCCGGGGCGATGGTCTGCGGGATCTGCGTCACCGTGCTGACCCTGCTCACGGCCCTGGGCGCCTTCGGCGACCTGGCCGGGGTCGGCACACCGACCGGGTCCGCCGCCGACCGGTCGGCCGACGGCGGGGGAGCGGACCGTCAGGCCGCGCCGCCGGAGTCCGCGGGCGGAGCACCTGCCGCCGCCCCGGCCGCCGCCGCGGCCCCCGCCGTGGCTGCGGTTCCTGCGGAAGCCGCCGGCGCGCCCGCCCCGCCGCCGGTGGTCAGCCGGTTCGACAGCGTCGGCCGACCGGGCGGCGGAGAGCTGCTGCAGTCGGCCGTCCCCGGCCCGGACGGCCACCCGCGGAACGTCCGGGTCTGGCTGCCCGCCCAGTACGCGAAGGACCCGAACGCCCGCTTCCCGGTCGTCGTGATGCAGGCCGCCGGCCCGGGGAAGACCGCCGACACCGAGGTCCCCGACGTCTTCGAGGGCCTCTCCTCCGCCGCCCAGGGCGCCAAGGCCCGCCCGTTCATCCTGGTCGCCCCCGAGGCACCGATCGGCACCGGGCACCCCTGCGACCTGCTCGCCGCCGCCCCGATGGCCGTCGCCGACGACGCCGCGCTCCGCACCACCATCGCCGCCACCTTCCGTACCCTGCCGCCCGGGCCGGCCGGCTGGGGCACGCTGGGTGTGGAGGGCGGCGCGCCCTGCGCCGCGGCCGCCGGGCTCGCCCGCCCCGACCTCTACGGCGCGGCCGCCGCCGTCTCCGGCCGGTACGACACCGCCGCACTCGCCCGGACCGGGGCCGAGGCGCCCGCCACCGCCGCCCCCAAGCTGCTGCTCGCCGCGGGCAAGGCCGACACCGCCGGGCTGGACGCGGCCCGCAAGCTGCAGTCCACGCTGCGCTCCGGCACCGGAGCCGCCGCCCGCGCGGAGGTACGGATCTCCGACAACGCGCAGGACTACTCGGCGGACCGGATCCGACTGCGCCTGGTCCGGCAGGCGGCGCAGTACCTCGGCGAGGCGCTCGCCAAGGCGTCCTGACCCGCCCGGGCGGGCACTACGCTTCCCGGTACCGGTGCCCGGAGCGGCACCGGTACCCGGTGGCGGAACCCGGACGGCACCGAAGCCACCGGACGCGATCAGCTGAGGGGGACCCCTATGCCGGCCGAGCTGCGGGCCGACCGTGAACGGCGTGCGGGCGTGGTCGCCGCGGCCGCACTGCTGGCGGCCGTCGGACTGGTGGCGGGGGGTTGCACCCCGACCGGGACGACCACCCCCGGCGCGGCCTCCTCCGACACGGTGCCGCCGGCCGGTGACGCGCCCGCGTCTGCCCCGTCCGCTCCCGCCTCCGGTTCTGCCTCCGCCGCTGCCTCTGCCGCCGCTTCCGGCTCCGCGCCGGCAGCGGCGCTCGCGGGCGCCCCCCGCCCCGCGGCCGCGCCGCTGGAGCCGCTGCCCGCCGCCGTCCCCGCCGCGCTCGCGTCCTACTACGGGCAGCGACTCGCCTGGCAGCCGTGCGACGACGGCTACGAGTGCACCACCTTCAAGGTGCCGCTGGACTACGACCGCCCGGCCGGCGGAGACCTCACGCTGGCCGCGGTCCGCGCCCCGGCCGTCACCGGCTCCGGGGCGGCGGGCGCCGCCCGCGGCGACCGGCTCGGCTCGCTGCTGCTCAACCCGGGCGGCCCCGGTGCCTCCGCCGTCGAGTACGTCGAGGGCGTCGCCCGCACCTACGACAGCGGCGTCCGCGCCCGGTACGACCTGGTCGGCGTCGACCCGCGCGGAGTCGGCCGCAGCGCCCCGGTGACCTGCCTGGACGGCGAGCGGATGGACGCCTACACCGCCGTCGACATCACTCCCGACGACCCGGCCGAGATCGACGCCCTGGTGGCCGCCGCCAAGGAGTTCGCCGAGGGCTGCCGCCGGCAGGCCGGGGACCGGCTCGGCCACCTGAGCACCGTCGAGGCCGCCCGCGACCTGGACGTGCTGCGGGCCCTGCTCGGCGACGAGCGGCTCAACTACGTCGGCAAGTCGTACGGCACCTTCCTCGGTGCCACCTACGCGGGGCTCTTCCCCGGCCGGACCGGGCGGATGGTGCTCGACGGCGCGATGGACCCCTCGCTCGACTCACTGGCCGGCAACCGCACCCAGGCCGGCGGCTTCGAGACCGCCTGGGCCGCCTTCGCCCAGGACTGCGTCAAGCGCGAGGACTGCCCGCTCGGCCGGACCGAGCAGAAGGCCGGCGAGCAACTCGCCGCCCTGTTCGCGGCGATCGACGCCCACCCGCTGCCGACCACCTCCGACAGCCGCCGGCTCACCGAGGCGCAGGCGACCACCGGCGTCATCCAGGCCATGTACGCGGACTTCCTCTGGCCCCGGCTGCGCACCGCGCTGGCCGACGCCCGGGCCGGCGACGGCACCGGCCTGCTGAAGCTCTCGGACGACTACTACGGCCGGGAGCCGGGCGGCTCGTACCCCAACCTGATGTTCGCCAACATGGCCGTGAACTGCCTCGACCTGCCCGCTCCCTTCGCCGGTCCGGACGACGCCGCGCGCGCCGTGCCGGACTTCGAGCGGGCCTCGCCGCGCTTCGGTCGCGACATGGCCTGGATGGCGCTGACCTGCACCTACTGGCCGGCCCGGCCCACCGGCGCGCCGCACACCGTCCGCGCCTCCGGCGCCACGCCGATCGTCGTCGTCGGCACCACCCGCGACCCGGCCACCCCGTACGCCTGGGCGCAGGCGCTGGCCGGGCAGTTGGAGTCCGGTCGGCTGCTGACCTACGACGGCGACGGCCACACCGCGTACGGCCGCCACGACACCTGTCTGGACGGCGCCGTCAACCGCTACCTGCTGGGCGGCGAAGCACCGGAGAACGGGAAGCGCTGCGGTCGGTGAGGCGGTCCGGGCGGGAGTGTCAGGACGGGTCGGACGGGCGGGGGAAATCACCTCAACCACCCTCCGGTACGACGTTACGATGAGCGCCCCTCGCTCTCCCCGTCACCCCCACCGGAGCCCACCGTGCTCGGAGTCAACGACCTGGCGACGTACGTCCTCGGCGCCCTCGTGATCATCCTCCTCCCCGGCCCCAACTCCCTCTACGTCCTCTCCGTCGCCGCCCGCAAGGGCGTCCGGACCGCGTACACCGCCGCCGCCGGGGTCTTCGTCGGAGACTTCACACTGATCAGCCTCACCTCGCTGGGCGCCGCCTCCCTCCTGGAGGCCAACCCGGCCGTCTTCGCGGTGGTCAAGTTCGGCGGCGCCGCCTACCTGCTCTGGATAGGCATCGGCATGCTCCGCGCCGCCCGCCAGCTCTGGCGCGAGCACCGCGCAGGCGCCGACGCCGCCCCCGACGCCGCCCCGGAGCCGACCGAGCGCCCGTTCCGCCGGGCCCTGGTGATCAGCCTGCTGAACCCCAAGGCCATCCTCTTCCTGCTCTCCTTCTTCACCCAGTTCGTGGACCCCTCCTACGGCAGCCCCGTCCTCTCCTTCGCCCTCCTCGGCGGGATCCTCCAGACCTTCAGCGTCCTCTACCTCACCCTCCTGATCTTCGCCGGCACCACGCTCGCCGCCGCCTTCCGCCGCCGCAAGCGCCTCTCCGCGGGCCTCACCAGCGGCGTCGCCGCCCTCTTCGCCGGCTTCGCCGCCAAGCTCGCCGTCTCCTCCGCCTGACGGCACCCCTCGACCCGGTACGGATCACCGCCGAAACCTGTGTAGACTGGCCCGCGTTGCCGTCACCACCGGCAACGTTGCCGCCTTAGCTCAGTTGGCCAGAGCAACGCACTCGTAATGCGTAGGTCGCGGGTTCGAATCCCGCAGGCGGCTCCAAGGTGAACCCCAGGTCAGGCCTCTGACCTGGGGTTTTCTTGTCGCTTTGACCATGGATGTCTGCCAATTCGAGGGTTGCGAGCCCACGCGCGGAGTGCGTAGGTCACGGGTTGTCGACTCTGAGTGGCATCGGCTTGCCCAACTCGCTGACCTGCACCTTTGTGATGGAAGCGGTCGCGCCTGGCATCCCGTCAGCGACCAGGTGCGGCCGAAGTGCGGCCATGGCTGCAGCGGTGCTGTTCGGACGGTCGTGGCGCAGGTGCCGGTGGGGGCGGTCGTTGGCTGGTTCGTTGTGCGAATCCGACAGTGGGGTCAAACCCCGCACGTGATCCCGGCCAGGGGCATCGCCGTGATCAATCCGATTGCTGACACCAGCGCTACGGCTCTCGGGGAGCGCCGGGGCGGGCTCAGCGACGGATTGCGACGACCTCAACCTCCGCGTTCATCGCTCGCAAGCGACGTGCCGCCTGGAGGAGGGAGACCTGGGCGAAGGCGAAGAGCGAGTCGACGGTGATTTCCTTGCCATCCTTGAGAAGGATCGCGAGGACGACCTTCAACGTCCCGAAGTCGCTCAGGAGGCGGTGGTCGGGAGTGCGGTCGGCCACCTGCCCGAGGAAGGCGCTGCGGATGGCTTCGTCGCTGCGCAGGGTCTCGACGGCGGTGACGGCCTGGGCGAACAGGTGGTTCAGCGGCGCGGTGCCGTCGCTGGTGGTGGCCTTCTTGACGCAGATCAGCTGGTTGTCCGGGCCGAGGACATCGCAGATCTCCAGCCCGCCACCGTTGAACTTGTCCGTGACGATGTTCTTCTTGTCGAAGAGGAGGTAGCCCTCCTGGCTCGCGGCCTGCTTGTTGTACCAGTCCTCATCGTGAGAATCCCGCCTCTTGGCGGCCGGCACTCCCTTCGGCCAGGAAGGCAGCTGGACGCTGGGCTGCTTGCCCAGCAGCTCCCGAAGCTCCTCCTCCAGTGTTTCGAGGAATCCGGTTCCCACCTCGTACCACTTGCCGTGGCCGTAGAAGTACCGGTTGGTGCCCACGGGGACGTCAGCGACGAGCCACTCCTTGCCCGTGGTCGCGGCGCCAGCCGGCGTCTTCAGGTCGTCGTCGCTGAACATGACGACCCGTACCCGGCCGAACGCCTTGCCCCGCTCTCCCTCGGGCTTCTCCGAGACGAACTCAAGGAGGGCAGGAAGGTCCAGTTCGGTGACGTCGATGCTGCGGCTGCCCGAGCTGATCCGGAACGCCTGGGCAGACCCGAAGCCCTCCTGGCAGCTCTCCGGAACCCCCAGCGTGAGCCGCGGGTGATTCGGGTCGGCGAGCATGCCCTCAAGGACTGCCTGGGCGTCTACCGCCTTGCGGCTGCGGTTGTCCAGCGTTCGGAGCCGATCGACAAAGCGCAGCTCGGGCAGCGGATCCGGTCGCGAGCAGACCTCCTCTATCGCGCGCAGATCGTTGAGGAATTCCTCCGGGGTGGTGGCCAGCGGCAGCTTGATGGTCGACTCGGAACACTCGACCCGAACATGCTTGGAGGTACCAGAAGGCAGCGAAGCCAACGGGATGCCGCTGACCGTTCCACAGATGCGGCGGACGACGGTGCCGAACCGGTCAAGCCCGAAGCCGTCGATCCGTTCCCCCGGGCGACGGAGTACTCGTCGACACGCCCCCGTCCGTCCATGATCTGGTTGCGCACCTTGATGATGCCGTCCTCGTCGAGGCAGCGGGTGGCGAACTCCAGGCCGAACTCGTCATCGCGGTAGTACGGGTCCAGCATGTGCTGACCGACCCCATAACTCAGGGCGTACAGACCCCGCTCGGTGCGCATGAGCACCAGGCCCGCAGCGGAGTGATTCCGTTCGCTGACTGCCAGGCCGGTGATCCGCTCGACGGCCGCGCACCAGTCCGCACGTTCCCGGGGGATACCGCCGTTCACCAGCAGCCCCGTGACGCCTTCCCGGGCGAACTCGCGGACCTGGTATCCGGGGCGGTCGAGATAGTGGGGACGTACGAGGGCGCGGAGCTCTACCTCGCCTCCGTCGGGAAGGGTGAGCCGGTGCAGCGTGGACTTCCGGGTGCCGGTGCTGTTCTTGTCCTTGGCGGTCACGTCCTGCTCCTTTGAGTCGAGGTGTCAGAGGTCGACGCCCTCGGGGCCGGCCTCCTGGATCCGCGTGGTTCGCGCTCATGACCAGATGTTCCGGACGCGGTGGTCCCGGTGGGCTGGGCGTTGTGCGGCGCGTCGGACGATGTGCCTGGCGCGTGGTCCCCAGTGAACAGGAGCATGTTAGCGCCGTCAACTGAATGTAACTTGGTAAGGATGGCACTATGGTGTACGATCGTGGCATGACTGGAGGAAACGAGGTATCCGATGCCAAGGTGACCGCTGCGGAGATCGCGCGGTTGGCGGGCGTGACGCGCGCCGCGGTGTCCAACTGGCGTCGGCGTCGCTCGGACTTCCCCGCACCCGCCGGCGGCACCTCGGCGAGTCCCCTGTTCTCGCTCGCCGAGGTACGGCTGTGGCTGGAAGATCAGCGCGAAGGGCGAGAGGTCACAGGGGAGGTTCGGCTCTGGCAGGCGCTGCGTGGCGCCTACGGTGAAGAGATGGTCAGGGCGCTGGCTGCTGTTGGGGACCATCTCCGAGGCGTTCCGGGCGAGTTGACCGACCAGGCCGCCCGCGAAGCGGTGGACGGGCTGATTGCTGACCGCAGGCCCACTGAGGTGATGGACGCACTCGTTTCCCGGTTGCTGGAGTCCACCGCGCGCGCCGCGTTGGATGGGGCCTCGACGTTGCGGCTCGCTCGTGCTGTCCGAGAATTCGCTGGTGAGACCTCTGGCACCGTCTTCGACCCGGCGTGCGGCATTGGCTCGCTTCTAGTCGCGGCGGGCGGCGGTGCGGTGGGGAGCAGGCAGGGGCAGGACACTCAGATGGAAGCGACGCGGGTTGCCCGAGTGCGCGCGACCCTGGCGGCCGCCGGGGCGGCGTCGGTTCAGATTGTGGAGGGCGACTCGTTGCGGGTAGACGCCTTCCCCAACCTCCGCGCGGACCTGGTTGTGTGCGAGCCGCCAACCGCTGTGGCCGACTGGGGCCGCGAGCAGTTGCTCATCGATCCGCGCTGGGAGGCGGGCGTGCCCTCACGCGGGGAGAGCGAACTCGCTTGGCTTCAACACTGCTACCACCACACGGCCCCGGGGGGCCGAGCAGTGGTAGCCCTGCCGGCATCGGTCGCCCATCGCCGCTCCGGCCGCAGAATCCGGGCGGAGTTGGTCCGTCGTGGCTGCGTCACCGCGGTGGTGGCTCTGCCGCCGGGCCTCGCTGCCGGTCACGCACTTCCGCTGCACCTGTGGCTGCTGAGCCGTCCCTCGGGCCCTGGGCGGGGGACCGGGATCGTACGCATGGTGGATCTCAGCACCAACAGCCCGGACGGACCGTGGGAGCCGCAACCGCACCAAGAGGCGGAGGTGCCGTTGATCGATCTGCTGGACAGCGAGGTGGATCTCACGCCCAGCCGCTACGTACGCGAGCCGGAACCCGACTACGCGATGGAGTACGCCGCGCTACGCGAGGAACTGGATGCGCGCCTGAGTCGCCTGCAGGCGCTGCTTCCCGACCTCCCGCTGCGAGGTGGGGTCGACAGCCTGGACGATGGCGTTCCGATGGCGGTGAGCGATCTGCTGGCCGCCGGCCTGGTCAGTCTGGATGGTGAGGAACTTACCTCCCTCAGTGACCAGTTGGACCCTGACTATGTGCGCGGCTTCGCCAGTAGCGCGGCGAATGCCCGTCGTAGCACGTCCTCTTCGGGTACGTTCCGAGCGGACCTGCAGGCGGCGCGCCTGCCCCGCATGGATGTCGAACGACAGCACCGCTACGGCGACGCCTTTCGCTCGTTGGGTGCGTTCGAGCGCGAACTTGCCGAACTCGCCAGGATAGGAGGCCGGGCTGCGCGGCTGGCCCGCGACGGCCTCACCGGCGGCGCGTTCGATCCGCCGCCGACGCGGGGCAGCGGCGACGCTGAACACCAGAGCACGACGACCGATGGAGACACCGCAGTGGGGCGAGAGGACAGGACACGTTGAGCAAGAACCAGGAACTGGCCGACTTCATTTGGTCGGTGGCCGATCTGCTGCGCGGGGACTACAAGCGCTCGGAGTACGGAAAGGTCATCCTGCCGCTGACAGTGCTGCGCCGGTTGGACTGCGTCATGGCCCCGACCCGCCAGGCGGTGTGGGACCGTGCGGCCTCCTACACGGGTGAGAACAAGGACGGACTGCTGCTGGCGGCCTCCAAGCTCAAGTTTTACAACCTTTCCGAGCAGACCTTCGACACGATCAGCAGCGACGCGGCCAACGTGGCGAAGAATCTCAAGGACTACATCCGGGGGTTCTCCTCGGAGGCCACCGAGATCATCAATCGCTACGAGTTCCACCTTCAGATCGACCGTCTGGACAACGCCGATCTGCTTTACCAGGTGGTGCGCAAGTTCGCCGGCCTGGATCTGAGCTTCGAGGCCGTGGACAACCACGACATGGGTTACGTCTTCGAGGAGCTGATCCGCAAGTTCGCTGATGCCTCCAACGAGACCGCCGGTGAGCACTTCACCCCGCGCGAGGTCATCGAGCTGATGGTCGAGTTGCTGCTCGCCCCAGACGACGATCGGCTGACCAAGCAGGGCCAGGTCATCAAGATCCTCGACCCGGCCTGCGGCACTGGCGGCATGCTCTCGGCGGCTGAGGAACACATCCGCAAGCTGAACCCGGGCGTGCGCGTCAACCTGTTCGGACAGGAGCTGAACGCCGAGTCGTACGCGATCTGCCGCTCCGACATGCTGCTGAAGGGCCACACCGCCAAGAACATCCGCTTCGGCAACTCCTTCAGCCAGGACGGCCACGAGGGTGAGACCTTCGACTACATGCTCGCCAACCCGCCCTTCGGCGTGGAGTGGAAGAAGGTCGAGAAGGTCGTACGTCAGGAGCACGAGGACCGCGGATACGACGGCCGCTTCGGAGCCGGCCTGCCCCGGATCAATGACGGTTCGCTGCTGTTCCTGCAGCACATGATGAGCAAGATGCAGCCGCTCAAGAAGGACACGGCAGGCGATGAGGTAGGCGGTACCCGCCTTGCCATCGTCTTCAACGGCTCCCCGTTGTTCACCGGTGGCGCTGGGTCTGGCGAATCAGAGATCCGCCGGTGGATCATCGAGCACGACTACCTGGAGGCGATCATCGCCCTCCCGGACCAGCTCTTCTACAACACCGGCATCTCCACGTACTTCTGGATCGTCACCAACCGCAAGCCTGCGGATCGCAAGGGCCGCGTGATCTTGCTCGACGCCCGCGACCAGTGGACCAAGATGGGCAAGTCCCTCGGTGAGAAGCGCAAGAGGATGACTCGGGCCCAGATCGGGCACATCTGCGCGACCTACCGCGACGCGCTCAGCATCGCTGGCGACGAAGGCCATCCGGATCACGCGCGGGTGAAGGTCTTCGCCAACCGAGACTTCGGCTACCAGCGCATCGCAGTGGACCGGCCGCTCAAGCTCCGCTTCGAGCTGACCGATGACAGCCTTGCCCAGCTCGGCGCGTCGGCCGCCGTGAAGAAGGCAGTCGGGGGCGAGGCGGCGGTCGAGCTGCTGCTGGACGCGCTCAAGCCGCTGCTGGGGTCGCAGTGGTCCACCAAGGCCGAGACATGGGACGCCTTGCGGAAGGCGATGGTGGCCGGAGGTGTGCTGGGGCCCTCCGCCGCGCCGTTCCAGAAGGCTCTGCGTGACGCCGTGGGAGTGACCGATCCGGAAGGCGAGGTCCAGCTTGTTAAGGGCAAGCCCGAGCCCGACCCCGACCTGCGCGACAACGAGAACGTCCCGCTCGGCGAGGACATCGACGAATACCTCGCCAGCGAGGTGCTACCCCACGTCCCGGACGCCTGGATCGCGGAGACCCGCAACCCCAGGACGAAAGAGATGGATCGGTTCAAAATGGGGTATGAGATTCCCTTCACACGCCACTTTTACGTCTACACGCCACCGAGGCCACTCGTGGAAATCGACGCGGAATTGAAGGGACTTGAGTCCGAGATCCAGGCATTGCTGGGAGAGATCACGCAGTGACAAGTTCCGTTACAGATTGGGTCGGCAAGTCTCCGTCGCACTGGACGCGAGGCCGGATTAAGAATCTCACGAGCTCGACGACAAACGGCACGTGGGGCGACGATCCAGCGGGCGATGGCACGGATGTGCGCTGCGTTCGGGCTGCGGACTTTGATCGGTCTGCACGCCTGGCTCTGCTTGACGGTGCTCCCCTACGTAGCGTCGATGCAAAATCGTTGCGCAAGAATTTGCTTCGCGAGGGCGACCTGATCCTTGAGAAGTCTGGGGGTGGAGAAAAGCAGCCTGTAGGGATGGCCGTACTGTTCACGGGAGCAGAGGCTGCCGTTTGCTCCAATTTCTGCGCTCGAGTTACTCCGGCTGAGCGTACGGATCCGCGATTTCTGTCCTACGCCCTGGCTACTGCTTATGCGCAGGGCCTCACGCAAAGTGCAATCAAGCAGACTACCGGTATTCAGAACTTGGATTCTGGGGCGTTCTTTTCCTCTCCCTGGGCGTATCCGGGATTTGATGAGCAGTGCCGAATTGCTAACTTCCTTGACGTTGAAACTGGGCGGATTGACCGGCTGGTCGAAACCCAGCAACGGGTTTCTGCCACCTTGATTGAGCGGAGAACCGCCGGGGTGATTGCCGCAGTCACCGGGGCTCACCATCCCGATCAGCGAGCGTCCGCGCTTGCATGGGCAAACACTCTTCCCGCCCACTGGAGCGAAGTGAGATTGGGCTTGGTGGCACGCATGGGTAGCGGCCACACTCCGAGCAGGTCTCGTCCTGAGTGGTGGATCGACTGCACTATTCCGTGGATCACTACGGGTGAAGTCAGTCAGGTTCGCGACGATCGGCGTGAAGAGATTACTGAAACCCGCGAAAAGATCAGCAAGCTCGGCTTGGAAAACAGCTCCGCCGAGCTCTGCCCACCCGGGACGGTGGTTCTCTGTCGAACCGCATCGGCGGGCTACTCGGCTGTCATGGGTGAAGAAATGGCGACCAGTCAGGACTTTGCTACGTGGATTTGTGGCCCCCTCCTGGATCCGTACTACCTCCTGTGGTGCCTGCGCGCCATGCGTCAAGACCTCCTCGGGCGGCTTGCCATGGGCTCCACCCACAAGACCATTTATGTGCCTGACCTTCAAATGTTGCGCATTCCTCTTCCTGACCTGGCGGAACAGCGCCGGGTCTTGAAGAATATTCGCGATCAGAATCAACGTATTGACCGACTAGCTGACGCCGTTAAGCGCCAGATCGCACTCCTGGGCGAACGCCGCCAAGCGCTCGTCACCGCCGCTGTCACCGGCCAGCTCGACGTCACCACCGCCCGCCCCGCGCACGACCGCGATCTCTGAGGGGGATTTCAGATGAACGACGCCCGCGTATACACCGAGAAAGCATTTGAGAACGCCGTGGAAGCGGCGCTGCTGCGCAGCGGTTGGCAGCGCGGGCTGTCGAACACCTACAACCCCACGCTCGGCATCGACACCTCCGAGCTGGCCGCGTTCCTCGGCGCGTCGCAGAACGACGCGTGGCTGGCGCTCCAAGCCGCCTACGGCGAGGACGAAGAGCAGGCCATCGGCCGGTTCGCCAAGCGGGTGGCTCGGGAGATCGACTCGCGCGGCCTGTTGGATGTGCTGCGTCGGGGCGTGAATGACCGGAACGTGAAGATCCAGCTCGCGTACTTCCGTCCCGCGCACACCCTCGCGGCCGACGCCTTGGCCGAGTACGACGCCAACCGTCTCACCTTCGTGCGCCAGTTCCACTACTCCGCCGCGCGCCCGGTCGACAGCCTCGACATAGCCTTCTTCATCAACGGACTGCCCGTCGCCTCGGTGGAGTTGAAGAACGGACTGACCGGCCAGACCGTCGAGGACGCCAAGCGGCAGTACCGCCGCGACCGCGACCCGAAGGAACTGTTCTTCGTCAAGCGCAGCCTGGTCCACTTTGCCGTCGATCCGACGCTGGCATTTCTGACGACCCGCCTCGCCAGCGACGCCACCCGCTTCCTCCCCTTCAACACCGGCTCCGGCGGTCCGGGCCAGATCGGCGGTGCGGGCAACGTCCCACCCTCGACCGACGGGAAGTACCCCACCTCCTATCTCTTCGACGAGGTGTGGGCCCGGGACAACTGGCTGGAGCTGCTGCAGCGGTTCCTGCACGTCGAGGATGCTGCCGCGAAGGCCGGCCGGGCACCGTCCCACAAGCCCGGTAGTGCGCACACGCAGCCGTTGATCTTCCCGCGGTTCCACCAGTGGGATGCGGTGCGTAAGCTCATCGCGCACGCGGGCCGCCACGGGGCGGGGGAGAACTACCTGATCCAGCACTCCGCCGGCTCGGGCAAATCCAACACCATCGCCTGGCTCGCGCACCACTTGTCCAGCCTGCACACCTCCCACGACCCCGGCCAGATCGCCCCTGCCGCGCTCGCCTCCGGTCTCGGGGCGAACAAGCTGGTCTTCGACAAGGTCATCGTCATCACCGACCGGCGGGTACTGGACAAGCAGCTTCAGGACACCATCTACCAGTTCGACCACAAGGCTGGCGTGGTCGTGCGGATCGACGAGAACTCCCAGCAGCTCGCGGAGGCGCTGACTGGGCCGACGGCTCGGATCGTGATCACCACGGTGCAGAAGTTCCCCTTCGTCCTGGACAAGGTCGCGGGGTTGGGCAGCCAGCGTTACGCGGTGATCATCGACGAGGCGCACTCCTCGCAGGGTGGAGAGAGCGCGGCGGCACTGAAGAAGGCGCTGGGCCGTCTCGGCTCGGACGCGGTGGACGAGGACGGCGACCCGCTGACGGCTGCGGCCCTGGCGCGCGGCAAGCAGCCGAACCTTTCCTTCTTCGCGTTCACGGCCACCCCCAAGGCGAAGACGATCGACCTCTTCGGCACCCCTTACGTCAATCCCGCCTCGGGCGAGCAGGAGAAGGGGCCGTTCCACATCTACTCGATGCGGCAGGCCATCGATGAAGGCTTCATCCTCGACGTGCTCGGCAACTACATCACCTACGCCACGTACTTCAAGCTCCAGGACGCCGCCGCCGAAGAGGCGGAGCAGCAGGTGGACCCGCGCAAAGCCCGCTCGAAGCTGGTGCGGGCCGCGCTGATGTCGGAAGCGTCGATGGCCTCCCGGGCGAAGATCATCGTTGACCACTTCCGCTCGCACTCCAGCCCGCGCCTCGGCGGGCGGGCCAAGGCGATGGTGGTCACCTCCGGTCGTGACCACGCCGTACGGCTGTACCAGGCCATGCGCGCCTATATCGACCAGCGCGGCTTCACCGACTGCGGCACCCTGGTTGCGTTCTCCGGGGCGCTGACCGTCGACGGGATCGAGTACACCGAGGTCAAGCTCAATGGCTTCCCCGAGCGGGAGCTTCCCACCCGCTTCGGGTACACCCGCGCTGACGACCCGAACCCGCCGTCCGTCCCGAAGCCCGAACACCGCATCCTCGTCGTCGCCGAGAAGTACCAGACCGGCTTCGACCAGCCGCTGCTGACCACCATGTACGTCGACAAGGTCCTGGTGAAGCTGGCCGCAGTACAGACGCTGTCCCGGCTTAACCGCACCCACCCCCTCAAGACCACCGAGGACCTGTTCATCCTCGACTTCGCCAACCGGCCCGAGGACATCCAACAGGCGTTCCAGCAGTACTACGAGGCGTCGATCAGCGAGCCCACCGACCCCAACCTGCTGTTCGACCGCGAACGCGAGGTCATGGCCTACCAGCTCCTGGTGCAGGCCGAGATGGACGCGTTCGTCACGGCGTACTTCGCCGCCTTCCAGGGCGGAACGGCGACCGACACGGCCATCATGAAGGCCCACGCCCGACTCTACGGCTACCTCCAGCCGGCCCTGGACCGCTTTAACGCACTCAACGCCACCGAACCCGACACCGCCGCCGAGTTCCGCCGCGCCCTGGAGTCCTACACCAAGGCGTACGGCTGGCTCTCCCACGTGATCGGCTTCGAGAACCTGGAGCTGGAACGGCTCTACCAGTACGGGCGCTTCCTGCTGCGCCGCCTGCCCGCGCCCGTTCGCAGCGCCGGTGCTGACATAGGGACTGTCGCCCCAAGTCACATGCGCATCACTCAGACGGGCAACCCTGAGCTGCGCTTGGAGGCAGCGGGCGCGCAGGTCCTGCCTGGCCTGGCACCCGAGGGCGCCGGAGCAGTGGCCGAAGCGGAGGAGATGTCACTGGCCGAGGTGATCCAGTCTGTCAACGACGAGTACGGAACCGGGCTGTCCACCACCGACCAGATCCTGCTCGGCCAGCTTGTGGTCGCCGTCAGCGAGGACCCTGAACTCCGAGCCATCGCCCTGAACCAGGAGCAGGACGTCTTTGGGGGGGAACTTGAGAAGGACCTCGATCGGATCGTCATCGACCAGGCGGCGTCCAACGACGCCCTGATGGTTCGGTACTTCGATGACGCCAACGTCAACCGTCTGTTCAAGCAGGTCGCGACCCAGCAGGCGTACCAGCTCATCCGGCGCCCGGTCCGACGCGAGGCCGAGCGTCGGGCAATCGAGCAGCGTGCGGCCGAGCTCAAGTCCACCGGAAGCCAGCGGGCGGAGCCGCCGTCCGCATAGCCTGAGCTCGGCAGCAAATATGACAAGAACCGGGTCTGGGTGGTCACGCTCCGGCCACGCAGAAAGGGACACCTCGCATGGTGCAGGGTGGCACGCCGAGCTTCGACGCCGACGTACCGGCCCGCGTGATCGCGGGTCGGTACCGGCTGTACACGCCCATCGGCGCGGGCGGCATGGGTGAGGTCTGGCAGGCCTACGACGAACGCCTGGACCGCCGGGTCGCTGTGAAGATGATGCTGGCCGAGAGCCCGACTCCGCCCGGGTTCCATGGCGCAGCCTTTGCTGAGACCCTGCAGACCCGCCGTGCCCGTTTCCTGCGCGAGGTCCAAATCACCGCCGGCATCGAGCACCTGGGTGTGCCAGCGGTCTACGACACCGGCACCGACGAGGCCAGCGGACGGCTGTTCGTCGTCATGCAGCTCCTGCAGGGGCGCGAACTGCAGACATTCATCGACGAGACCGACTACGACTGCGAGACGGTTTCCGTCTCCTGGGCCGCGGCCGTCGGTGCCCAGATCGCTTCCGTCCTCGACACCGTGCACCGTCGCGATGTCGTCCACCGCGACATCAAGCCGTCCAACCTGATGCTCACCCCCGGAGGCGTGGTCAAGGTCCTCGACTTCGGTGTCGCCGCCCTGCGCGGGGTCGGCACCCTGCCCCGCCTCACCCAGGTCGGCATGACCGTGGGTACCCCGCCGTACATGTCCCCCGAGCAGAGCCTGGCCAACGCCGTCGGCCCCGCCGCCGACGTCTACGCCCTCGCCTGCGTGCTCCACGAACTGCTCACAGGCAAGCCGCCGTTCAGCCCTGATGACAGCCGCTCCCACATGTGGCACCACGTTCACACCCCGCCTCCGCCCATCCGCACCCTGCGACCGGACGTGCCGGCCGACATCGAGAAGCTCCTGCTGGCGATGCTCACCAAGGAATCCGAGCAGCGTGTGGACGCGATGGAGGTCTACGACGCCCTCCTGCCCTTCGTTTACGCCTCCATCGGCACCCCGACAGGGGTCGACGGGGGAGTCCTGGACCCACGTCTGCCGTTCCTGCGACCCTTCGGGGGCCGGGCGCACAGCCCAAGTAGCGCCGCGTCGTACACACCCACAGTCGTGGTTCCCACACCGTTCACGCCCTCACCGGTAGCGGTGTCGCAGGAGCCGGCGACAGGCCCTGCCGCGCTGACTGAAGAAGAGGCGGACGCGGTCTCCGCCCGGGCAGCGGGCCTGGCCAAGGAGGGCCAGTTCACCCAGGCTGCCGACGCATTGGCCGAGGCCATCGCAAGGGCCGCTGACCCGGACCTCAGGGAAGATATGCAGTTCAGCCTCGCCCAGGTGAAGTTCTTGGCCGGGAGCCACCGTGAGGCCCTCGCGCTCTTCGAGCCGCTTGCCCACCACTACGCCGACCGCTACGGCGACCGTGATGAGCAGGCCCAACTGTGCTGGTACTACGCAGCGCAGTGCCGGATGGAACTCGGCGAAGCTACCGCTGCCATCCGAGCTTTCGACCGGATCAGCGAGATCATGCCCGACGAGGACGACGAGGACGCCGTCAACCGCCACCTCGATGCCCTCGCGCGGTTGATGAGTCTGTATGCCACGACGGAAAGCCTCCCCAAGGCACTGGACCTCGGAGAGCGGCTCCGGTCGGAAACCTCCCGCCTTAGGGGAAGCGACTGGCCCGGATTGGCGCAGATCGACGCCTATCTCCGCCGCCTTCGCCAGGACCTGGTCTGATCAGCCATGGCATCCCTCCGTTGCGCAGTGAGCGGTGGACGAGCACGTTCACGAGAACTGGCCTGTTGCGCCGGGGGAGGCGAAGGCGCTGCAGGTCTGTTGCACATGAAGGAGGGGAAGAACGAAGATGCCGAAGCGCACTCGACGCGCAGCCGTGCTCGCTGCCGAGCAGCGCGCGGTCGACCACGCGTATTCCTGCCTGGAGCGGGCCCGGCAGGAGGCGTCGGAGCTGAGCGGCCTCGACGCCGCAGCCAGCGGCAAGGACTCCATCGACGCCAGGCGGGCCTGGGAGCGCGAGCTGGCGTCCCTCGACATCGGAGGCAAGTCCCTCGTCTTCATGAGGACCGACGTCGACGAGGGTGAGGGCCGCGAGACGTTCTACGTCGGGCGCCGCCTGGTGCGCGACGAGCAGCGGAATCCCGTCGTGGTCTCCTGGAGTTCACAGGCCGCGGTCAATTGGCGGCTGACCAGCGAACAGGATCCGAGGCATGTGCTGCTGTTACGTCAGATTGTCTGCGATCAGCAGGAGGTGAAGCGCTATCTCGATCTCCACGGATCGGAGGCGGAACCACCGGTGGTGCCCATCGCCGCACCGGACACGGCGACTGAGGAATCGGCGTGGCGCGATCCACTTCTCGAGGAGATGGACCGCGCGCGCGACGGTTCGATGCACGACATCGTCGAGACCATCCAGCGGGAGCAGCTCCGGCTCGTCGCGGAGGAGCCCGCAGGCGCGCTCGTGATCCAGGGCGGGCCGGGCACGGGCAAGACGGCGGTCGGCCTGCACCGGGTGACCTGGCTGCTGGACAACCGGCACCGGACCGCAAAGGAAATCCTCGTCATCGGCCCCAACCGAGGATTCCTCGACTACGTGGGCGTCACTCTGGCCGAACTCGGCAGCGACGACGTGTCGATGCTCGAACTGCCCGCGCTCTGGTCGGCGGGAGAGTTGCCCCGAGACCCCGGTCCGGTCGCCGCGTTGAAGGCTGATCCGCGGATGGCTGAGGTGCTGCGCAGGGCCGTCGACTGTGAGACGACAAGCTCGGTGGAACGGTTGACCGCACTCGTCGGCGGGCCGGTCTTCACCCTCGAACTGAACCGGCGCGAAGTCGTTGTTCCTGTGGAGGAGATAGCGGAGATCGCTGGTGGCGCGCTGGCAGGCGACAGCCCCTACCAGGTGCGGCGGGAGCGGTGCGTACAGCGGATCACGCAGTATCTGACCGATGTCTACGTCGGACTGCTGCCCGGCCCCGCCGACATTGACTACTTCGCCGAGATGGCCAAGGCACGCCCCGTTGTGCGCCTCCTCAAGCGGATCTGCCCCAACCTGGCGGCCCAGGCCGTGCTGCGTGGCCTGTTCTTCGGCGGGGCCACCCTTGGCCGCGCCGCCGAGGGCATCCTGTCGACCGCCGAACAGGACCTGCTCACCGCACCCCGCCCCGGAGCTGGCCCAGGTAGCCGTACGGCGCGCTCGCGGAGCGATCTGAGCCGCGAAGACCTGGTCCTTCTCGACGAGTTGGCGTACGTACTGGGCGGACGCCCCCAAAAGGTGTACGGGCACCTGGTCATCGACGAAGCACAGGACGTCACGCCGATGGAGGCCAGGGCCCTGGCACGTCGCTGCCCCAGCGGTTCGATGACGGTGCTCGGCGACCTCGCACAGTCGACCGGGCCCTACCTTCACCGGGACTGGGACGGACTCGGGAAGGTGCTCGCCGGCCGGGACGGATGGCGGACCACGCAGCTGCTCACGGGGTTCCGCGTGCCGGGAGAGGTCATGGACTTCGTCGCCCGGCTGGGGGAGCACTGCGCGCCCGGCGTGGCAGTGCCCGACTCGGTACGTGCTACCGGCACGGACGTCGATGTGGTCCAAGGGGCGGATGTGGGCGCACTGGCCGCCGAGGTCGTGACGCGGCTGCGCACGAGCGCGCCTGACAGAGCGGATGAACGCTCGATCGGCGTGATCGTGCCGCCGAGCGGTACATGGGCCGCCGACATGATTCGTGCGCTCGGTCCGGAGAGTCCCGGGAACCTTGCCGTCCTCACCCCGGCCGAGGCGAAGGGCCTCGAATTCGACCACGTCGTCGCGGTGGAGCCTGCCGCGATCGTCGCAGACGAAGCCGTAGGCCTGAGGCATCTGTATGTCGCACTGACGCGGTGTACCCAGTCGCTGACCATCGTCCACGCCTTGCCCCTGCCCCCGCAGATCGGCGGCCCGGACCAGCTTCCTGCGCCAACTGCCACACCTGCTCCCTCCTCGCGTGACATAGAGGGCTCTGCCGAGGATCCTGAGGCGAGCCAGTGCAACCGGTACTTCGCCGATGGCACCCCATGCACCCATTCCACCCACCACGCGGACAAGTGGTGCAGGACGGCCCCCTGTGGGGGCTTCCGCACCGCTGAACCGGCGGCCGTGGTCCGGCCCCGGCAGCTTGCTCCACTCCCCGGTGCGCGGGAGCAGGGCCGACTCCAACTCGACGCGCGGCGCTGTGCCGCCGTACGGGTCAGCTCGGGGGCGTGCGGGGCCTTCGTCGCACGACACCGGGGCAGCCTGCGCGAAGCGGCGGTGGAGTTGCACGCCATGCTGGTCCCATTCGTCGAACGGGCCCGGCACCTGCGCGCCGCAGACGGCACCTGGGTGCTGGACCTCGGGGGATTCCGCCTGGTGCTCAGTCCCGAGGCCGACACGATCACGGGCTACGATGCCGTGCACGCGGAGCGGAGCTTCGCGCAGTTCGAGGCGGGCGTCGAGTCCCGGGTGGGCAAGGAGGCCCGGGCCAAGCGGAGATCGGTGCTGACCGCGCCGGAGCGGGAGAGCGGACCGCCGCTCGGTGACGAGGAACTGGTCCGTCTGGTCGACGCAGGAGCGGTGCGCGCCACCGCCTCGGCCTGCGCCGGATACGAGCGGCTGGGGCAGACTCGCGATGTGGCCGATGACGCCTTCGTACGAGCAATGCGTGGAGCGCTTGCCGATGATCTGCGGACCGCGGACATCGAGTTGGTCGAGACCTGTGTCGTCGTTGAAGGCAGTCGCTTTCAGTGGCGGCTCTCGCCCGACGGCCACACCCTGATCACCGTGCGCGAACCCGGTACGGACTACCGCAGACCGCCGGCCTTCCCCGACCGAAGGGCGACCATGTCCACCGCCGAACCGGCACCCCAACCCGTCGAAGAGGAAGGGGCGGAGGAGACGCGAAGTGACCTGGAGCGCCTGGTGCTCGCGCGCACGGTGGCATCGCGAGCGGATCGGTCCCACGAATCGCTCCGGCACCGCCTGCTCGCCGACCTCTACGACAGCGCGCCGGAGGTCGGGGAGAGCGCCTTCGTGGACGCATGGTGCACACGCGCTGACGGCACCGTGCTCTTCGACGTACTGGGCAGCGAGGACAGGACATACCCATCCATCCGAGAATCAGTACTCCACCTCATGGAGGTGTCCCATCTGCGCACGGAGGGCCAGGTGGAGTTCCTCGTCGTCGTGTTGGGCGGCGAACCGGTGGAGCCGTGGGTCGCCGACGCGGTCGACGGTGCCTTCAGTGTGCTCCTCGCCTGGCGCGCCGACGGGCTCTGGGCGGGACCGGGCGCGCGGCACATCGTGCGCTAACGAGGCCCCTCCCGCCACCGCGAGAGGACCTGCCAAAATACGACGCGAGTTTCGAACACGGGAGACAAACGGTCGGATGGGGAGCGAAGACGTTTCGGTCAATCGGCTCGGCGGCGGATCCGGCGCGGGGAAACCGCCATTCACGGAGTCGATGACGCGCGCTGAGATGGTCGAGGCTTGGCGGGCACGGCGGTCCGCCCGCCGCTCTGCCGCGACCACCGGTCCCGAGGAAGTGGTCGACGGATTCGCATTGCGCAAATGGCGCAGGGCCGGGGTCTTCGGCGCGGAGGCGGTGGCGCGTGTCGAGGACATGCTGCGGGAGCTGCTGGAGTCCATCGACACAGAGGACGAAACCCTGCGCTGGGGCGCCGACACTATTCGTGCGTGTCTGGACGGACAGCCGACGCCTCAACTTCTACCCGCGGTCAAGCAATTGCTCGAAGCCGCCGAACCGGGCCGGGCCGTCGCGCAGACGGCCGCCGTGCTCTCCGCCGTCCACGAAGTCGGCCTGCCCTGGCTCTCTCCGGCTGGTGAGCGCCGTCTCGCGCTCATCGCGGGCGCGGACCCGGCGGTAGACCTTGACACGAACGGCCTCCTCCGCCCCGAGGAGGACCCTACCGGGGCCTTCGCGCTTCAGCAGGCCCTCGCTCGGAGGAACCTGAGCGAGCTGACCCCGCGCCACCTGAGGGCAATCATGCCCTCGGCACCTCTTGGCATCATCGACGACCTGATCGAGGCGGGCGTATTGGACCGCGGCCACCAGCCGTGGACCCTGCGGGCGGACGTCGGCGAACAGAGCTACCTCCTCGCCAGGCTCGCACCGGAGAAAGCGAATGCTGCTCTCGCCCGCTCGCTCGGCTGGGACGAGCCCGGCGAGCGGGAGGCGTTCCTGTCGGGCGAGCCGCTCCAGCCGGCGCCAGGCAGCCTCTACGACCTGCTCCTGCGCGTCACGGATGGTGAGACGAACGTCCTCAAGGAACTCGAGGAACTGCTGCCTCGCGAGTTGCTGCTTCGCCTGCGCAAGGTGCGGGACGGCGCCACGACGGGCTCCTGGGATCCGGACATCCCTGCCGATCGGGGGCTGTGGCGGCTGATGTGCGCACTTTGGGAGCCGAGGGCCGCAGTAAATCCGGCGCGTGGACCGTTCTATGCCCTCGTGGCGCTGCGGCACGCCTACGACCTCATCCGCCGGGGCGAGAGGAAGAAAGCCCAGGCACAGGTCGACAAGCTTGTCGATCATGAAGGCGGGCCGCCCGAGCAAGCGGCCGAGGCATGGAACATGTTCGCCTACCTCGCCTTGCTCGATGACAACCTCGACCTGGCCTACGTCTCGCTGGCGCGCGTAGCCCGAACCGACCAACGGGTCGAGGAGAACCTGACTCTTCTGGAGCGCCGGCGGGGGACCAAGCGCAATGATCGGGATCAGCCCGCCAATCCGTATCTGGAGCTGGGGCTGCCGCACAAGAGTGAGCAGTGGAAGCACCGATGGCGCGAGCGCAGGCGGGCCGGCGGGGACGACCTCGACCTGGCGGCGCGGGCCAACTGGGCGAAACGCCGGATCGAGCAGGCCGAGCGGACCGAAGACTGGTCCGGCTTCTTCGTACTGCCGCTGGATCCCGTATCCCTGCGACTACCGACGGCGAGACCGGTATCCCTGGCGCCTCCCCCTGCCGCGATGCCGCGTCGCACCACGCACCGAGCCGCCGTAGACCTCGCTACAGTACGTGACCGTGCGCTCGCCGACCTCCTACCTACCCTCCTGACCGCGCCCCGGCGCCCCGATCACGACCACAGGACGACTTCATGAGCAGCAAGTCCGCACACCGCAAGAGCAGCCAGAACGCGGCCGGACAGCCCAAGAAGCCCACGGGGCGGATACACCGCAAGGAGAACAGGGAGTTCGCGGCGGACATGAAACTGCGCACCCTCAGGCCGGAGGAACTCCTTCATCCGGCGCAGCTCCTCGCCCGTTTCACCGAGCGGGCTTCGGAACTGATCTCGCAGCTTCCGCCGGATATCCGCCCCACCCCCGCCAGTGTCAACGCGGCGCTGCGTCAGGGCGTGCTTGAGGCGTTCCGGACTCGGGACGAGCACATCGCACGGCTGGTCGAGACCGATATCCTCGCGAGCTCGCCTGAACAGGGAGCGAAGGCCATCCGCCGAGCGGTGCGCGCCTCCCTCATCGACATGGGGGTCCGGGTGGTAGAGGAGGCCGACGAGCAGGAGCTCTTCGTCGTCGTCGAGGGCGAAGGCGAGGGCTTCGAACTCGTCCGGCCGGCCTACGTGGACCAAGCAACGGACAAGCTGCTGCTCGCCGGTCAACTGCGCCGAATCCCAACCTGGAGGGCCCTGCCGGAGCAGGACGGGACCAGTGCGGCGGATGCGGTGGGAGACGAGGCCAAGTGACGGCGACAGGAATCGATTTCGGTACGACCAACTCCGTCGTGGCCCAGTGGCAGGGCGACGACGCCGAGGTGTTGCCGCTTGATGCCCACCACATCGACGCCGACTGGCGGCGGCCGGGCTTCGAGCAGCTCTTCCCCTCTGTCGTGGGCGTCAGCTCGCTCCGTCGTGGCCCGCTGTTCGGCTGGGAGGCCAAGCTCCGCTCCGAGGAAGCGGCCGAAGCCTGCAAGCGACTCCTCAAGAGCGACGAGTACGTGACCATCCAGGGCAGGCGCTTCGCGGCGACCACCGTCGCGGCGGGTGTCTTTACCGCCATGCGGGACGGCGCCCAGCACAACCTCACTGACATCGATCGCGCTGTCATCACTGTGCCCGCGAACGCAACGGGTGCAGCCCGGTACCGGACCAGGGCAGCGGCACGGTTCGCCGGCATCGAGGTCCAGGCCTTGCTCAACGAACCGACAGCGGCTGCCATCTCCTACGTCCACGACTTCCGCGAGGATTCCCAGATCCTGGTCTTCGACTGGGGCGGCGGCACCATTGACGTGACCGTGCTCGACTACACGGATGGGTTCTTCGAGGAGCGTGCGTCACGCGGAGTGACGGAGCTTGGCGGTTTGGAGATCGACCGGCGGCTGCGTGAACTCGTCCTCGAACGAGCGCCCGCGCGAAGGGCCTGGACTCCGGCGCAGGAGAGACAGTTCCGGCTGGACGTGGAGCGGAACAAGATCCTGCTCTCCTCCCAGCCGTTCGTCACGGTGATCACTCCTGACGGTGTCGGCGTCGAGATCCACCAGGGCGAGTTGGAGGAGGCGATCGGAGACCTCGTCGACCGGGCCCTTGGACCCGTGGAGCAGTGCCTGAAGGACCTGCACATGGCCCCGCTCGACGTGGACGAGATCCTCATGATCGGCGGTACGAGCCAGATACCCAGTGTGCGGGCCGCGGTCGCCGAAGCACTCCAGACGGATCCCGTGCCCACCGAACTGTGCGACCCGATGACAGCGGTCGCACGCGGCGCGTCGATTGCGGCGGCTGTGCTCGCCGGTGAGACCGAAGGAGTCATCCAGGTCGCCACCAGCCATGCACTCGGCACGAGCGTCAAGGACTCCTCGGGACGCAAGCAGTTCAGCCAGATCATCCCCAGGAACTCGCCGCTGCCCTGGAAGGAGCGCAAGAGCTACACGCCGCACCAGGACCACGCACGAAAGCTGTCAGTGGAGATCTGGGAGGGTGATCCTGACAAGGAACTCGCCCACCGCGACAACGTGCTGCTCACCGAGCTCACCCTCACGTACCCCACGCCACGGGTCCGCGACGAGTCCCGCTTCGACTTGGAGTACACCTACGACTCCAACGGCCTGCTCCATGTCAAGGCCACCCTGGAGCACACGGGCGAGGTCGTGGTCAACCAAGAGGTCGAGAGCTTCGGTTCGGGCGGCCCCACGCCCGAGGTCCGGGAGGAGTTGGACCGTCTGCTGAAGGGCAACTCGAATCCGGGCCCCCTCCGGACGATTGCCTCGATCGCAGGCGTCCGCCCCGTTCCCGCGCCGCTGAAGGCGCGGCCGGTTACGCTCGACAGCGGCCCGCACACCCTGGTCGTCGACGGCTCCAACCTTGCCTGGATCGGTCATTCACCGGTACGCCCGGGTGTCTACGAAGACGACGATCATCCGAGCTTCGCTCAGCTCCAGTCTGCACGGGCGGCACTGGCCAAGAAGTACCCCGAGGCTGACGTTCACGTCGTCGTCGACGCCAGCTTCCGGCACAAGGTTGTAGACGCGGAACGTGAAGCCGTGGCGGCAGCCCTCAGTAAGGGAGACATCATCCAGCCGCCGGCTGGTACCGAGGGCAAGGGCGATGCCCTCGTTGCGGTCATCGCGGACGAATCCGGTGCGATGGTCGTGACGAACGACAACTTCGTGGAGCTGCAAAGCCGCTATCCGTGGCTTCGGGAGAAGGGCAGGGTGCTGGGCGCCACCTGCTCCAAAGGGGTCTGGTTCTTCACTGAACGGACCTGCGTGGCGCCGCGGAGGCGGGACTGAGGATGTCACGCGGCCCAGGGGGCGCGGAGAGCTCGACCATCGAGATGCACTCCGAGACACTGATCGCCGTGCCCGGTCTTTGCTGGCCGCGTGGGCGTCCCTATCGCATTCGGCGTGCTGCTGGCCCGGGCGCTCAGCGGGAGCCCGCCCCTCGCGCAGATCGCCCGGTACGGGGCTGACGCCGACCCCAAGGTCCGCGCCAGACTCGGCCTCGCCCCCGCCTCGGTCAGCTTCACGGGTGTCGGTTGTGGAACGCCCACATGCCGGGTGTGGGCCGAACGGGTTGCCTTGGTATGGCCATGTGCGGCCGGTGTGTGGCCGGACGCCTTCGGACGAGGTAACACCAGGTGGACGGAGCTGGATGGCCGCATGCGCTCTGAGCAGGCAAAACGGCACTGCGGAGCACGAGACGGGACCAGCTGCCACGATCGCTGGTGGTCTCGTAATGCGTAGGTCGCGGGTTCGAATCCCGCAGGCGGCTCGGACGGAGCCCGGGGCGGATGTATCCGACCCGGGCTTCTGCGTGCGCGGGGTGGTGCGGGGTCAGGCGCGGCCGGCGGCCTGCTGGGTGCGGCGGGCCAGGGAGTCGATGACGACGGCGGCGAGCAGGACCGCACCGGTGATCATGAACTGGATGGCGTTGCTGAGGCCCTGGATGTTCATGCCGGACTGGATCGACCCGATCACCAGCGCGCCGAGCAGGGCCGACCAGGTCTTGCCGCGTCCGCCGAAGAGGCTGGTGCCGCCGATGACGGCCGCCGCGATGGCGTTCATCAGCAGGTTGCCGCCGCCGGAGGTCTGGCTGGCCGACTGGATCTGCGCGGCCAGGAAGAGGCCGCCGATGCCCGCCATCGTCGAGCAGATGACGAAGACGCTGATCCGGATCCAGGAGACGTTGATGCCGGCGCGGCGGGCGCCCTCGATGTTGCCGCCGAGGGCGAACACCTGGCGGCCGTACCGGGTGCGGCGCAGCACGAAGTCCAGCACCACGATGAAGATCAGGAAGATCAGCAGGGCCAGCGGGAGCCCCTTGTACTGGTTGAGCGTGTAGGCCGCCAGGAAGGCGATGACGGCCAGGACCGCGGTGCGCAGCACGATGTCCACGATCGGCCGGGAGGGTACTCCGGCGCGCTGGCGGCGGCGGGTGTCGACCAGCGTGGCGAGGAGGAACAGGGCGACGCCGACCAGGGCCGCGCCGTACGCGGCGGCCTGCTGACCGTAGATGGTGCTGTACAGCCTGGAGACGATGTCGTTGCCGGAGAGGTTGACCGTGCCGCTGGAGCCCAGGATCTGCAGCATGGCGCCGTTCCAACCGAGGTTGCCGGCGAGGGTGACGACGAAGGCGGGCACGCCGACCTTGGCGAAGAACAGGCCCTGGATCAGGCCGACGACGGCGCCGCCGGCGACGGCCACGATCAGCGCCACCCACTGGTTCACGCCGTGGGTGACGTTCATGACCGCGAAGATCGCCGCGCACAGGCCGCTGACCGAGCCGACCGACAGGTCGATCTCGCCGAGCAGCAGGACGAAGACGACGCCGATCGCGATCATGCCGGTGCCGACGATCTGCTGCGACAGGTTGGAGAGGTTCTGCGCGGAGAGGAAGCTGCTGTTGAGGCTGCCGAACACGGCCCAGATGACGATCAGGGCCAGGACGACCGGCAGCGAGCCGAGTTCGCCGCTGCCGAGGCGGCGGCGGAACTCGCCCAGGTAGCCCTTGACGCCCTCCTGGCGGACGATCAGCCTGGGGTCGACGGCGGGGGTCGCCTCGGGCGCCACCGGGACGGGTGCGTTGACGCCCCCCTTCGGCATGCTGTCCTCGGGCAGCGGGACGTGGCGGCGCTGCTCGCCGCCCGGGGTGTCGTCGCTCACTGGGTGCCCTCCGTGCCACGGGCCTGCCGACGGGTCACGGCGTTGTCCGTGGCACCGGTGATGGCCGAGATGATCTGTTCCTGGGTGGTGGAGCGCCGTTCGAAGACGCCGTTGTTGCGGCCCAGGCGGAGCACCGCGACGGTGTCCGCGACCGCCATGACGTCCGCCATGTTGTGGCTGATCAGGATCACGCCGAGGCCCTTGTCGCGCAGCCGCTCGACGAGGTCGAGCACCTGGGCGGTCTGTTCGACGCCGAGCGCGGCGGTCGGCTCGTCCAGGATCACGACCCTGGGCGAGCCGATCAGCGCGCGGGCGATCGCCACCACCTGGCGCTGGCCGCCGGAGAGCGAGGCGATCGGGATGCGGACACTGGGGATGCGGATGGAGAGCGTGTCCAGCAGTTCGCGGGAGCGCTTCTCCATCTCGACCTCGTCGAGCACGGTGAAGCGCCGGATCTCCCGGCCGAGGAAGAGGTTGGCGACCACGTCGAGGTTGTCGCAGAGCGCGAGGTCCTGGTAGACGGTGGCGACGCCCAGGTGTTGGGCGTCCTGGGGCCGGTGGATGGAGACCGGCCTGCCGTTCCACTCGATGACGCCCTCGTCCGGCTGGTGCACCCCGGCGATCGCCTTGACCAGGGTCGACTTGCCGGCGCCGTTGTCGCCGACCAGGGCGAGCACCTCGCCGGCGTGCACCTCCAGTTCGATGTCGGTGAGCGCCTGCACGGCGCCGAACCGTTTGGAGACCCCGCGCAGGGCCAGGACGGTCTCACCTGCCACAGTGACCAACTCCCTTGCCCCGCCCGGGCGGGGGCGGGGCGTCTACGGATTCGGGGGGCCGGCCGTGTGGTGCGGCCGGGTGCAGGCCCCGGGCGTCGGGGCCGGGGCCGGTGCCGGGTGGGCCGGGCGGGCCGGGTGGGCCGGGCGGCGTGCTGCTAGGAGATGCCGGCCTCGGCGCACGCGGCGGCGTAGTCGGCGGTGCAGATCTGCTGCGGGGTGTAGAGGCCGTCGGCGACCACCGTGGTCTTGATGTTGTCCTTGGTCAGCACGATCGGGGTGATCAGGTTGGCGGGCACGGAGTTGCCGCTGCCGTTGGTCACGGTGGTCGGCAGCAGCGCGGGATCGGGCGTCCTGCCCTGCGCGAAGGCGACCGCGATCTGGGCCGTGGCGTCCGTCTCCGGCTTGAACGGCTTGTAGATCGACATGGTCTGGGTGCCCACCAGGATCCGCTGGACGCCGTCGAGCTGGGCGTCCTGGCCGGTCAGCGGGACGCTGAGGCCGGCGGCCTTGAGCGCGGTCGCGATGCCGGCGGCCATGCCGTCGTTCGCCGAGTACACGCCCACGACGTTCGGGGCGCCGATCGCGGTGATCGCCGCCGCGGCCTCCTGGTTGGCGTTGTTCGGGTCCCAGTTCGGGGTGTCGTACTCCTTGCCGATCTGGAGCTTCCCGTCGATCGCGCTGTGCGCGCCCGCCTTGAAGTCGGCCGCGTTGGGGTCGGTGGGCGAGCCGTTGATCATGATGATCTGCCCGGCGTTCGCCTTGTCGCCGACGGCCTCCACCAGGGCCTGTCCCTGGAGCTCGCCGACCTTCTTGTTGTCGAACGACACGTAGGCGTCGACCGGGCCCTGCGCCAGGCGGTCGTAGGCGATCACCTTCACGCCGGCGTCGTGCGCCTTCTGGACGGAGGACTGGATCGACTTGGAGTCCACGGCGTCCAGGATCAGCACCTTGTCGCCCTTGGTGAGGGCGGTGTCGACCTGGGTCTGCTGGGTGGTCGCGTTCTCGTTGGCGTTGTAGTAGTCGATCTGCGCGTTCGGCGCGAGCTCCTTGATCTTCTGCTCGATCAGCGGACGGTCGAACTGCTCGTACCGGGTCGTCTTGGTCTCCGGCAGCAGCAGGCCGATCTTGATCGTCCCGCCCGACGCCGCGCTGCCCGAGGACGTGCTGCCGGTCGACTCCTTGGCGCTGCCGCAGGACGCCAGGCCGAGACCGACCGACGTCACCGCGATCACCGCGAGGACGTGGCGAAGACCGTTGCTCATGAGGATGCCTCTTCCGTGTGGGTCCGACCCTGGAGTCCGCCCCTGTATCGAGTCTGCGAACAACGGCCGCGCACCACGATTCGGGTTGAGCCGAGCGGGTGCCTCCGGGTCGCTCCGCCTAGCTCCGCCTCGCTCCGCCGCGGGAAGCCGGAGTCGGAGCCGGAGCCCGGGGCCGGTGGGCGCCTGCGCCCCTGCGCGGCTGTGGAACGCGTCGGGCCCGGGGAGGGCGGGACGCCGTCGGCCGCCGGGAGGTCCTAGAGTCGATGACGGGTCGTCACCATGTCGAGCAGGGGTGGAAACGTGTATCACGCCATCGTCCGGCGCAACCTGCGCAACTCCTTCGCCGAGGTCAATCGCGGCAACTACCCGGCCATCGTCCGGCAGTTCGCCCCCGACGCGGAGCACTGGTTCTCCGGCTCGCACGCCCTGGCGGGCGGGCGGCACGACGCGGAGCAGATTCAGCGCTGGTACGACAGGCTGGCCGAGGTCATGCCCGACCTGCGCTTCGAGCTGAGGAAGGTCGTCGCCAAGGGCTGGCCCTGGGACACCGTGGCGTTCGTCGAGTGGGTGGATCACCTCACCGACCGGGAGGGCAACCACTACTCCAACCAGGGCGTGCACGTCCTGCGGATCAAGTGGGCGAAGATCACCGAACTGCACATCTACTGCGACACGGCCCTGCTCGCGTCGGTCTGCGACGTCCTCGGGCAGCAGGGCGTCACCGAGGCCGTCGCTCCGCCGATCGGGCACCCCGGGCCGTTCCGCGCGGCACTCCCGGCCGGGTGACGCGCGAGCTGCCGGTACGGGGGGCGGGGGAGGCTCCGGCGGCGGCCCGGCCCGGCGTCGGCCTGCCGGAAGGCCCCGTGGTGGACTCCGGGGCGCTCCTCGTATGCTGTCGGCTCGATCGTCCGGGAGGGGTGGCGGGAAGTGGACACGGCGGGGCGGTACCGGCAGTTCGCGGCGATGGAGGCGCGGGGCAACTCCCCCTCCTACGAACGGCTTTCCTCGGCCGTCTCCGGCGACACGGGTCTGCTCGCACTGATCGACGAACTCCCGCCGCCCAAGCGTCAGCCCAACCTGCTGCTGGGCGCGGTGCGCTTCCTGGGCGGCCCGATCGACGACGAGTCCGCCTTCCGTGACTGGACCGCCCGGCACTGGCCCCGGGTGCGCGCCACCGTCCTGGAGCGCCGGACGCAGACGAACGAGCCGGGCCGGTGCGCCGCCCTGCTCCCGGTGCTCGCCCGGTTGCCGCAGCCGTTGGCCCTGATCGAGGTCGGCGCCTCGGCGGGCCTCTGCCTGTATCCGGACCGGTACCGCTACCTGTACCGACACGGCGACGTTGTCACGGCTCTCGGTCCGGCCGACAGCCCGGTCGTTCTGGAGTGCCTCACGACGGGCAGCGGGTCCGGTGCCCCGCCCGGCGGTGACCGGGGCGGGGCGGTCGTCCCGGAGCCCGTCCGGCTGCCCGAGATCGCGTGGCGGGCCGGCGTCGACCTGAACCCGCTGGACGTCACCGACCCGCAGGACGTCCGGTGGCTGGAGTCCCTGGTCTGGCCCGAGCAGCACCAGCGGCTGGCCCGGCTGCGGGGCGCCGTGCGGATCGCCCGCGCCGAGCCGCCCGAGCTGGTCCGCGGGGACCTCAACGGGACGATTCGAGAGCTGGTGGCGGCCGCCCCGGCGGGAGCGACGCCGGTGGTCTTCCACAGCGCGGTCATCGCCTATCTGACGCCCGACGAGCGGGAGTCCTTCGCCGCCACGATGCGTGAGCTGGCATGCCCCTGGATCTCCAACGAGGGCCCGGGCGTGCTTCCGGAGGTGGACCGCCGTCTGCCGGACGTCCCCGCGACCGAGCACCTGCTCTTCACCCTGGCCCTGAACGAGCGGCCGCTCGCCCGTACCGGCCCGCACGGCCAGTCGCTGGAGTGGCTCCCCTCCGGGGGCTGAGCCAGGGCCCCGGCCCAGGACCCCCGGCCCCGGACGCACCGGACACCGGGGTTCCGGGCCGGGGACGATCCGAACCTCGCGACGGACCAGCTGCTCGGGCCGGTCCTGATCCGATCGTTCCGTTCCTTCCGGACGTCCGGCGCGGGCGAGGCGGCGGACCGTCATCGCTGGGCGAGTGTCCCCTTCGGCCGCTCCTCCGTGGCCCGGCCGTTCGCAGAGGGTCGGCCGTCCGCCGGAGGCCGGGCCGGGGTCGGCCGGGCCCGGAGGAGGACCGCGACGACTGCGGCGCCGACCAGCGCGGTGAGGGCGGCGACCAGCAGGGTGCGGTCGAGCGCGGTGGCGAACGCGGCGCGGACCAGCTCGGAGGAGATACCGGGCACCGGCGCACCCGCGCTCAGGGCGCGGGCGGCGGCCTCCGGATCGGGGACGCCGGTGGATCCGCCGGTGGATCCGTCGGTGGATCCGTCGGCGAGCGAGGCCCGCAGCCCCTGGTGGAGGACGAGACCGAGGACCGCGATCCCGAGGGCCTGACCCAGCTGGCGGAACGTGTTGAGGGCGCCGCCCGCCATGCCGCCGCGCTCCGGCGGGACGGCGGCCATCGCGCCGGCCGCCAGGACCGGGCTGACCGCGCCCACGCCGAGCCCGGTCAGGGCGAGGCCGGGAAGCAGCGCGGTCCAGGTGGACGAGGCGTCGAGGGTGCACTGGAGTAGGGCGCCCGCGCCGATCACGGCGAGCCCGCCGGCGAGCGGCACCGCCGGGGGGAGGACGGCGAGCCGGCGGCCGGCCAGGGCGGAGACCGCGAAGGCGACGAGGCTCATCGGCAGCAGCGTGAGACCTGCGGCCATCGGGCCCCGGCCGAGCACCGACTGGAGCCAGAGCGAGGTGTACGGCAGGTAGGAGAACGCGGCGGCGGAGTAGACCAGGCCGCAGAGCATGACCCCGGTGAAGACGGGGCTGCGGAACAGCGCGAGGTCCAGCAGGGGGTGCGGACTGCGGCGCTCGACCAGCAGGAACACGGCGAGCGCGGCGGCGGTCGTCCCGGCCGCACCGAGGACGGACGGTGAGGTCCAGCCGTCCGCGCCGCCGCGGATCAGCAGCAGGACGGCCGAGCCCGCCGCGACGGTGAAGGCGGCGGCGCCGGGCAGGTCGATCCGGTGCGCGTCCGGGTTCCGGGACTCCGGCAGCGTCCGGCGGGTGAGGATCACGGCGGCGACCGCGACCGGCAGATTGACCAGGAAGACGGACCGCCAGCCCAGGTACTCGGTGAGCAGTCCGCCCGCGACCGGCCCGGTGGCGGCCGCGGCGCCGCTGACGGCGCCCCAGACGCCGAACGCCACCGCCCGGTCCCGGCCCCGGTAGGCGAGGTTGAGCAGGGCCATCGCGGTGGCGAACATCGCGGCCCCGCCGGTGGCCTGGACGATCCGCGCCGCGATCAGCACCCCGCCGTTCGGGGCGAGCCCGCAGCCCAGCGAGGCGACGGCGAAGACCGCCAGGCCCGCCGTGTACACCCGCCGCCGGCCGACCCGGTCGGCGAGCGCGCCGAGGCCGAGGAGCAGGGCAGCCAGCGCGAGCGCGTAGCCGTCCATCACCCATTGAAGGCCGTCGAAGTCCATGCCCAGCGCGGCGCCGATGTCCGGCAGTGCCACGATCACGATGCTGATGTCGGTCAGCAGCATGAACACCCCGAGGCTGACCGCGATCAGCGGCCACCACTTCCGCATCCCCGTACTCCTTCGTCCGTGCGCCGGCCCGGGCGGCCCGGCGCACCGTCACTCTCGGTCCGGAGCCGCCGTCCGCGCCGCCCCGTGGGGTCGTTCCGGCGGATCTCGACATCCACTACCGTCCCGGTGATGGAAACCGTGGCGCTGGACGAGCTGGACCGGGCGTTGCTGCACGCCCTGCAGGTGGACGGCCGGGTGCCCTTCCGGCGGATCGCCGAGGTGCTCGGGGTCTCCGACCAGACGGTCGCGCGCCGCTACCAACGGCTGCGGACCGCCGGGGTGGTGCGGGTGGTCGGGCGGACCGACGCCCGGCGGCTCGGCGAGGTCGACTGGCTCACCCGGATCCGGTGCGTCCCGGACGCGGCGTCGGCGCTCGCCGAGGCGCTGGCCCGTCGGCCGGACACGTCCTGGGTCAGTCTGCTGTCGGGCGGCGAGATCGTCTGCAACACCCGCTCGCAGGTCCGGCCGGACCGGGAGGAACTCCTGCTGGGGAAGCTTCCCCGGACGCCGCGGGTGCTCGGCGTCAGCGCGCACTACCTGCTGCGGACGTTCGTCGGGGGGACGGTCGCGTGGAGCGGGCGGACCTCCGCACTGGACGCGGACCAGGTGCGTCGGCTGCGTGCGGGCCAGGCGCAGCCGACGGAGGCGGAGGCGACCGCGGCGGCTGCGGTGCCGGTGGTGCCGGTGGAACCGGTGGTACCGGACGAGCTGGACCGCGCGCTGCTGGCGGCGCTCGCGGTCGACGGGCGGGCGCCGCTGGCCGGGCTGGCGGCCCGGACCGGGGGTTCGGAGGCGACGGTGCGGCGCCGGCTGGCCGCGCTGACCGGGTCGGGGCTGCTCTTCTTCGACGTGGACGTGGAGACCCGGCTGCTCGGCTTCGAGGTCGAGGCGTTCTGCTGGCTGACCGTGGCGCCGGGGAAGCTCGCCGCGGTCGGGCGCGCGATGGCGGAGCATCCGGAGGTGGGGTTCGTGGCCGCGACGACCGGCCCCACGAACCTCGTGGCCGGGCTGGTCTGCCGGGACGTGGAGGCGTTCTACGCCTACCTGACCGGTCGGCTGGGCGGTCTGGAGGGGGTGGTGGCGCTGGAGACGGCGCCCGTGGTCCGGAGTGTGAAGCGCTCCGGAGTGATGATTCGCTAATCGATTGATCAGGGTCGCTTGGCCGATTCTTCACCCTTTCTGGCGGATAGTTTGTTTGCTTATCATCAGACAAATTGAACGCCATGTGATTCTTTTCTAAAATCCCTCGCATCGACTTCTGGGCGCCCTTAGTATCTGAACGAACACTTTCGGTGAGCGTTCGACGGTGGACTGCGAAAGGGGGTCGTCATGGGAGGGCAGATCCGGGCCGCGCTGCGCCATGTCGCCTACCCGTCCCTGCTGGTCGCCCTCGTGGCGATAGCGGTCGCGGCCCTGCGCCTGCGCTGGGATCTCGGCCGGGCGAGTCAGCTCTTCCTGGTCGGAACCATCGCCTATCTGACGCTTCTGGAATGGTTGATTCCGTACGAACCGGAGTGGACTCCCAGTGTGCGCGAGTGGGGTTGGTACGGCATCTACTTCGTGCTGACGATGATCGGCGGAGCCCTGTCCCAGGTGCCCGTGACGACGCTCGTCGGCTGGTTGGCGCCGCCGCATCCGGCCCTGCCGCTCTGGGTCGAGATCCCGGTGGCGATGCTGCTCGGCTCGCTGGCCAACTACCTCGTCCACCGGTGGTGTCACACCAACCCCCGGCTCTGGCGGCTGCACGGCGTGCACCACGTGCCCGACAAGGTGAACGTCGCCAACAACGGCGTCAACCACCTGCTGGACGTGGTGCTCACCCAGGGCGCGGTCCAGGTGTCGCTGGCGCTGGCCGGGTTCTCGGCGGAGACGGTGTTCGTCGTGGGCCTGTTCGTGGTCGCCCAGGGCTACTTCGTGCACGCCAACATCGACGTCCGGATCGGTCTGCTCAACCACGTCCTCGCCGGGCCCGAACAACACCGGCTGCACCACAGCGTCGACCTGGCGGAGGCCGGACACTACGGCTCCGACCTCTCCGTCTGGGACCACGCCTTCGGTAGCTTCACCTGGCGGCCCGGCCGACGGCCGGTCGAGGTGGGGCTGCAGAACCCGGCCGACTTCCCCGCTACCGGGGAAGTGATCGCCAGTCACCTCCAAGCCTGGCGTCGGCCGGTGCGTGCCGACGACTCCCCGACCGGATCGACCTGACCCGTCCGACTCGCCGGGGCGACCGAGTCGACCTGACCGCCCGGGTCGCGCCGGCAGGTCCGGTCGGTCCGGGGCCCGGGGGTTCGACCGGCCGGCCCTCCGTTCCCGTCCGACCGTCCGCGCTCAATCCCGGCTCTCCTCCGGCCCGTCCCTCTCGGCCGGCCCGTCTCCCGGCCTGCCCGGAGCCGGGCCACGGCCGCTGTTCCCATGCCCGTGCGGCTCTCCCACACTCGTGCCGCGCGCGAACGCAGCGACTCAAGGACTCGACCATGACGGATTCATGCTTCGCCGCATCCCCCGACTCTCCTGATTCAGCCGACCTCTCCGACCTCTCTGACCTTTCCGACCTCTCCGCGCCCGTCGACCCCGCCGGCACTGCCGGTACCGCTGCTCACGCGCGGGCCGCCTCCGCCCCTTCCCCCTCCCCGGCCGGCGAGGACCGGGAGAAGATCGCGATCATCGGGATCGGCTGCCGCCTGCCCGGCGGCGCCTGCGACCACCGGTCGTTCTGGCAGAACCTCGTGGAGGGCAAGGACTGCATCACGCCGACCCCGCGCAGCCGGTACGACGTGGCGACCCTGGGCAGCCGGGACAAGGCCAAGCCGGGCCGGTTGGTCGGCGGCCGGGGCGGCTACATCGACGGTTTCGACGAGTTCGACCCGGCCTTCTTCGGCATCAGCGGCCGTGAGGCCGACCACATGGACCCGCAGCAGCGGAAGTTGTTGGAGGTGGCCTGGGAGGCGCTGGAGGACGGCGGGCAGAAGCCCGCCGAGCTGGCGGGCCGTGAGGTCGGCGTCTACGTGGGCGCGTTCACGCTGGACTACAAGATCGTCCAGTTCTCGGACCTCTCCTTCGAGACCCTGGCCGCACACACCGCCACCGGCACCATGATGACGATGGTGTCGAACCGGATCTCGCACTGCTTCGACTTCCGCGGCCCCAGCGTCTCCCTCGACACCGCCTGCTCCTCCTCCCTGGTCGCCGTCCACCTCGCCGCACAGAGCCTGCTGCGCGGTGAGACCGATCTCGCCCTGGCCGGCGGCACCCTGCTGCACATCGCGCCGCAGTACACGATCGCCGAGACCAAGGGCGGGTTCCTCTCCCCGCAGGGCCGCTCCCGCACCTTCGACGCGGCGGCCGACGGCTACGTCCGGGCCGAGGGCGTCGCGGTGGTCGCGCTCAAGCGGCTCTCCGACGCGGTCCGCGACGGCGACCCGGTCCACGCCGTCATCATCGGCAGCGGCGTCAACCAGGACGGCCGCACCAACGGCATCACCGTGCCCAACCCGGACGCGCAGGTCGCGCTGATCGAGCGGGTCTGCGCCGAGGCCGGGATCGTCCCCGGCGGCCTGCAGTACGTCGAGGCGCACGGCACGTCCACCCCGGTCGGCGACCCGATCGAGGCGAACGCGCTGGCCAGGGCGCTGGCGGTCGGCCGCCGCCCCGGCGACCGCTGCTACGTCGGCTCGGTGAAGACCAACATCGGGCACACCGAGTCGGCGTCCGGACTGGCCGGGCTGATCAAGTCCGCGCTGGCGCTCAAGCACCGGCTGATCCCGCCGCACATCAATCTGGAGCAGCTCAACCCGGCGATCGACCCGGCCACCCTGCCGTACGAGATCCCCACCGAGCCGACTCCCTGGCCGGCGCACGAGGGGCCGGCCCGCGCCGGGGTCAACTCCTTCGGGTTCGGCGGTACCAACGCGCACGTCCTGCTGGAGGCCGCCCCGCAGCCGTCGTTCCCGTCGTCGCGGGAGCCGTCCCCGGAGCATCCGGCGTCGGAGCAGTCCTCCCCGCAGTCCTTCCCGCAGTCCTCCCCGCAGCCGGTGCCGGTCGCGCAGCCCGGGCCGGACGGGCAGCCCGTCTGGACCGTCCTGCCGCTCACCGCCCGGGAGGCCGCCGCGCTGCCCGAGCTGGCCGCCGGCGTGCAGGCCGAGCTGGCCGGCGTCCGCGGCGGGACCGCGGCCCGCCCGGTCGACCTCGGCCACACCCTGGCCCACCGCCGCCAGCACCACGACGCCCGGCTCTCCGTGGTCTACGACTCCCGGGGCCACACCGCCCGTGCCTCGCTGGACGAGGCGTTCAGCGCCTACCTGCGGGGCGAGCCCCACCCCCGGGTGCTCACCGGCCACCGCCGCGAGACCCGGCACCGGAGGCTGGCCTGGGTCTTCACCGGCATGGGCCCGCAGTGGTGGGCGATGGGCCGTCGGCTCTTCGCCACCGAACCCGTCTACCGGGAGGCCGTCGAGCGCTGCGCCGAGCACCTCGCCGAACTCACCGGCTGGTCCCTGACCGACGAGCTGGCCGCCGACGAGGCGCACTCCCGGATGGCCGAGACCTGGCTCGCCCAGCCCGCCAACTTCGCGGTCCAGGTCGGTCTGGCCGCGCTCTGGCGCAGTCGCGGCGTCCGGCCGGACGCCGTCGTCGGTCACTCGACCGGTGAGGTCGCCGCCTTCCACGAGGCCGGCGTCTACGACCTGGCGGACGCGGTCAAGGTGGTGGTCCACCGCAGCCGGCTCCAGCAGAAGCTGGCCGGGACGGGCGGCATGCTGGCCGTCGCACTCACCGAGGCCGAGGCGGTCCGCCGGCTCCGCCCGTACGGTGACGCGGTCTCGGTGGCCGCGATCAACAGCCCCACGTCGCTCACCCTCGCCGGTGACGAGACGGTGCTGGCCGAACTGGCCGCCGCGCTCACCGCCGAACAGGTCTTCGTGCGCCCGCTGACGGTCGAAGTGCCCTACCACAGCGCCCGGATGGAGCTCATCAAGGACGAGCTGCTGGAGTCGCTCGCCGACCTCAAGCCCCGCCCGGCCCAGGTGCCGCTCTACCTCACCGGACGTGAGGGCACCGCGCGGGGCACCGAGCTGGACGCCGCCTACTGGTGGCAGAACGTCCGCGACAGCGTCCGCTTCCAGCAGGCGGTCGAGCGGCTGGCCGACGACGGGTACGCCCTCTTCCTGGAGATCGGCCCGCACCCGGTGCTCGGCCGCTCGATCCAGGAGACCGTGGAGGCCCGCCCCGGGGGCGCCGACCGTCCCGAGGTCCGCACGCTGCCCTCGATCCGCCGCCAGGAGGACGAGCAGGCGACCTTCACGGCCTCGCTGGCCGCCCTGCACAACCTCGGTGTCGAGGTCGACTGGTCGGTGCTCCAGCCCGTCGGCCGGACGGTTCCCCTGCCGCGCTACCCGTTCCGACGGGACCGGCACTGGGTCGAGCCCCGGTCGGTCGAGGCGGTCCGGCAGGGCCGGCTGGACCACCCGCTGCTCGGCCGCCGGCTGGCCGGCGCCGAACCGGCCTGGGAGGCCAGGCTGGACGCCGAGGCGCTGCCCTACCTGGAGGACCACCGGATCCAGGGCGAGGTGCTCTTCCCCGCCGCCGGCTACCTGGAGATGGCCGTCCAGGCGGTCCGCGCGCTGACCGGCGGCACGGACGCCGCGCTGGCCGGCATCGAGCTGCGCAAGGCGCTGTTCCTCCCGGACGACGAGAGCCGCGCCGTCCGGCTCACCCTCTCCGCCGAGCACGGGGGCTTCACCATCGCGACCGGCGGTGCGGGAGCCGGAGGCGTCGCCGCGGGCGGCGAGGACGGCGCCCCGGGCGGGGGCGGCCCCGAGCGCACCGTGCACGCCGTCGGGACCGTCCGTCCCGGCCAGCGGCGCCGACCGGGCCCACCGCTGGACGTCGCGGCGATCCGCGGACGGGCCGTCCGCCATCTCTCCGGGGCCGACTGCTACGCGGCGCTGGCCGGGCTCGGCTACCACTACGGCCCGGCGTTCCAGGGCATCGACGAGGTCTGGCTCGGCCCCGGCGAGGCGCTGGCCCGGGTCCGGCCGACGACGGCGGTCGCCGGGCAGGGCGCGGACCACCAGGTGCACCCGGTGGTGATGGACGCCTTCTTCCAGACCCTGCTGACCCCCCAGCTGCTGGTGGCGGGCACCGGTGCCGGGAGCGGGATCCGGCTGCCGGTCGCCATCGAGGAGGTCCGGCTGGAGGCGGTCGGCGACCGCCCGCTCTGGGTGCACGCGACCGTCACCCGGGACGCCGGCTTCGAGCTGGTCGGTGACATCGCGGTGCACGACGAGCACGGCGCGCCGCTCGGCGGGGTCACCGGGTTCCGGGCCGCCGACATCGAGCAGGCGGCCACCGCCGTCGGCCTGGCCACCATCGACGGCTGGCTCGTCGAACCGGCCTGGATCGAGCTGCCGGAGGCTGCCGGGGCCCCCGACCTCCTGGCCGAACACCCGGACGACTGGCTGCTGTTCGCCGACGGTCAGGGCGTCGCCGAGGCGCTGGCCCGGCAGATCGCCGCGCGCGGCGGCAGCTGCCAGCTGGTTCTCCCGGCCACCGGCTACCGGCCCTCGGCCGACGGCCGGCCGGCCACCGTCGAGCCGGGCTCCGCCGCCGACCTCGCCCGACTTCTGGCCGACCGGCGGGCCGCAGGCGCGCCCGACCCGGCGGCCGTCGTCCACCTCTGGAACCTCGACCGGCCGGAGCTGGCCGCCGCCGATCACGACGCGGTGGCCGGTCACACCGGTGCCGGCGCGTACAGCCTGGTCACGCTCGCCGCCCTGCTGGCTACGGAACTCCCGCACACCCGGCTGCACATCGTCACCCGGTCCGCGCAGGCCACCGCCCCCGGTGAGCCGGTCGAACCGCTCGGTGCGCCTGCCTGGGGGATCGGCCGGGTGCTTCGCCACCAAGAGCTGCCCGGGCACCCGGGCAAGCTGGTCGACCTCGGTCCGATCACCGGTCCGGGCGTCGGTCCGGGCGTCGGTCCGGGCGTCGGTCCGGGCTCCGGCCCCGGTACCCGTCCGGCCGCCACCACAACCGCCACCACAACCGCCACCGCCGTCGACGCCGAGGCGGCCGCGCTGCTGCGCGAGTTCGCGCTCGCGGACGAGGACGAGATCGCGCTGCGTCCGGGCCGACGGCTGACCAGCCGGCTCCGCCCGAGCGAGGGGCTCAGCCGTCCGCTTCCGCCCTGCCTCCGACCGGACGCCGCGTACCTGGTGACCGGTGCGTTCGGCGCGCTCGGCCGGCTGCTCTGCCGCACCCTGGTCCGGCGCGGCGCCCGGCGGCTGATCCTGGTCGGCCGCAGCCCGCTGCCGCCGCGCGAGCTGTGGCGCGACCTCGACCCGGCGAGCCCGGACGGCCGGCGCGCGGCCTTCCTGCGCGAGCTGGAGGCGCTCGGCGCGGAGCCCGTCCCGGCACCGCTGGACATCACCGACGAGTCCGCGCTGGCCGACTGGCTCGCGGAGTACCACCGGCTGGACCGGCCGCCGATCCGCGGTGTCTTCCACCTCGCCGGGCAGGTCCGGGACACCCTGGTGGGCGAGCTGGACCGCGGGACCTTCGACGCCGTCCACGCCCCCAAGGTGCTGGGCGCCTTCGCCCTGCACCGCCGGCTGGCCGGCGAACCACTCGACCACTTCGTGCTCTTCGCCTCCATCGCCTCGCTGCTGACCACCGCCGGTCAGACCAACTACGCGGCCGGGAACGCCTTCCTGGACGCCCTGGCCCACCACCGCCGGTCCCTCGGCCTGCCCGCGATGAGCCTCGACTGGGGCCCCTGGGCCACCGGCATGATCGAGGAGCTCGGCCTGATCGACCACTACCGGAACAGCCGCGGCATGAGCTCGCTGGCCCCGGAGACCGGGATGGCCGTGCTGGAGCGGGTGCTCGGGCAGGACCGGGCCCAGCTGCTGGTCGCCACCGTGGTCGACTGGCCGGTCTTCCTCTCCTGGTACCCGGCCCCGCCGCCGCTGGTCGCGGACCTGGCCGCGAGCGCCCGGGAGGCCGTGCCGGTGACCGAGCGGGCGGGCCTCCTGGACACCCTGCGGGCCGCCGGCGAGGCCGAGCGGCTGGTGTTGCTCGGCGAGCGGTTCGTCCACCTGGCCGCCACCGTGCTCCGCGCGCCCGTCGAGCAGATCGACCCCGGCGCCGGCCTCGGCGGCCTCGGTCTGGACTCGCTGCTCGCGATGGAGCTGCGGGCCCGGCTCAACACCGAACTCGGCACCACCCTCCCGGTGGTGGCGTTGCTGAGCAACGCACCGGTGGGCGAACTGGTCGCCCGGCTGCACGAGTCGCTGGCCGAACTGCTGGACGAGGACCCGGTCGGCGTCGGCTCGGTCGCGGTCGAGCGCCACGAGGACGAGACGGCGTACCCGCTCACCCAGAACCAGAAGGCGCTGTGGTTCCTCAAGCAGCTCAACCCGGACGGCTTCGCCTACAATATCGGCGGGGCGGTCGAGGTCCGGGTGGAGCTGGAGCCCGAGCTGATGGCGGTGGCCTTCCGGACCATGGTCGAGCGCCACCCCGGCCTGCGGGCCAACTTCGTGCTCGACGGCGGCCGGGCCGTGCAGCGGATCTCGGCCGCGGTGGAGCCGGACTTCGGGGTCTTCGACGTCGAGCACCTGGCCTGGGACGAGATCCACGCGCTGATCGTCCGCGAGTACCGCCGGCCGTACGACCTGGAACGCGATCCGCTGGTGCGGTTCCGGCTGTTCCGGCGCGGCCCGGACCGCTGGGTGATCATGAAGGCCGTCCACCACATCATCTCGGACGCGATCTCCACCTTCACCTTCATCGAGGAACTGCTCGCCGTCTACGAGGGGCTGCGGCAGGGCCGGGCGCCCGAGCTGCCGCCGGTCACCGCGCGGTACCTGGACTTCCTCAACCGGCAGAACGCCTTCCTGGCGGGCCGCGAGGCGCCGAAGATGCTCGACTACTGGCGCTCCCACCTGCCGGCCGAGGTGCCGATCCTCAGCCTGCCCACGGACAAGCCCCGCCCGGCGGTCCAGACCCACAACGGCGCCTCCGAGTTCTTCGTCCTCGACGAGGCGCTCAGCGCCCGGGTGCACGCGCTTGCCCGCGAGCACAACGTCACGGTCTTCATGGTGCTGCTCAGCGCCTACTACCTGCTGCTGCACGCCTATGCGGGCCAGGACGACATCATCGTCGGCAGCCCGGTGACCGGCCGCACCGACGAGGAGTTCGCCGGCGTCTACGGCTACTTCGTCAACCCGCTGCCGCTGCACGTCTCGCTGGCCGGTGAACCGACCGTGGCGGAGCTGCTGGACCGGGTGCGGACCACCGTGCTCGGCGGGCTGGACCACCAGGAGTACCCGTTCGTGCTGCTGGTGGAGAAGCTCGGGCTGCAGCACGACCCGAGCCGCTCCGCCGTCTTCCAGGCGATGTTCATCCTGCTCCACCACAAGGTGGCCACCGAGAAGTACGGCTATCGCCTGGAGTACATCGAACTCCCCGAGGAGGAGGGCCAGTTCGACCTGACCCTGTCCGCCTACGAGGACGAGGCGGAGCACCGCTTCCACTGCGTCTTCAAGTACAACACCGACCTCTTCCTCCCGGAGACGATGGCCCGGTTGTCCGGCCACTACCTGAACCTCCTGGAGGGGCTGACCGAGGCCGGCCCCGGGCGGGCGGCCACCGGGCTGGAGCTGCTCGGCCGCGAGGAGCGCGCCCTGGTGCTCCGGGGGTGGAGCGGCGCGGACCGGCAGGTGGCCCACGAGGAGCCGGTGCACGAGCTGATCCTGCGTGCGGCGGCGGCCGATCCGGCGGCGCTCGCGGTGGCGGCGCCCGCCGAGTCCGGCCCGACCGTGCGGCTGAGCTACGGCGAGCTGGCCGAGCGCTCCCGGCGGGCCGCGGCCCGGCTGCGCGCGCTGGGCGCCGGGCCCGGCACGGTGGTGGCGCTCTGCCTGGAGAAGTCGCCGGAGCTGATCGTCGCCCTGCTCGCGGTGCTCCGCACCGGGGCCGCCTACCTGCCGCTCGACCCGGGTCACCCGGCGGACCGGCTGGCGGACATGGTGGGGCGGGCGGGCGCCGGGTTGCTGGTCGGCGACGACCGGGAGCGGCTCGGTCGACTGCCCGCCCGTCTGGTCACCACCGACGAACTGGACGAGGAGCAGGACCGTGAGCCGGGTGAGTTCACCGACGCGGCGGTGGGCCCCGACGATCCGGCGTACGTGATCTACACCTCCGGCTCCACCGGCAGGCCCAAGGCCGTCCGCGTCGGCCACGGCAACCTGGCCTCGGCCTACCAGGCGTGGCGGGCCGAGTACCGGCTGGACACCGAGGTCAGGGTCCACCTCCAGATGGCCGGCCCCTCCTTCGACGTCTTCACCGGGGACGTGGTCCGCGCGCTCTGCTCGGGCGGCGCCCTGGTGCTGGTCGGCCGGGAGCTGCTGTTCAACACGGCCCGGCTCCACGCGGTGATGCGCGCCGAGCGGGTGGACGCCGCCGAGTTCGTCCCCGCCGTGGTCCGCACGGTCGTCGGCCACTGCGAACGGACGGGCCTGGACCTGGGGTTCATGCGACTGCTGGTGGTCGGCTCGGACGTCTGGAAGGTCGAGGAGTACGAGCGGCTGCGGGCCCTCTGCGGTCCGGAGACCAGGCTGGTCAACTCCTACGGCCTCACCGAGGCCACCATCGACAGTGCCTACTTCGAGGGACCGACGGACGGCTTCGAACCGAGCCGGATGGTCCCGATCGGGCGGCCGTTCCCGAACAGCGCCTTCTACCTCCTCGACGATCACGGGCGGCCCGTCCCGCCCGGCGTCACCGGGGAGTTGTGGATCGGCGGCTCCGGGGTGGCGCTCGGCTACGTCGGCGACGAGGAGCAGACCGCCCGGCGGTTCGCCGTCCTCCCGCTCGGCGGTGCGGACGGCACCGAGCCGGTCCGGCTCTACCGCACGGGGGACCTCGCCCGCTGGGACGCGGACGGCGGGGTGCACCTGCTCGGCCGGGCCGACTCGCAGATCAAGGTGCGCGGCCACCGGATCGAGCTGGGGGAGATCGAGACCCAACTCGCCGAGTGGCCGGAGCTGGAGCGGGCGGTGGTCACCGTCCGGCCCGACCGCGGCGGCGAGCACGTGCTCTGCGCGTACTGCGTGCCGGCGCCCGGGCGGACGCTCGACCGCCGCGAACTCCGCCGCCACCTGGCCGGCTACCTGCCGACCTTCATGATCCCGACCCACTTCACCGAGCTGTGCACGCTGCCGCTCACCGCCAACGGCAAGGTGGACGTCGCCGCGCTGCCGGCGCCCCGGGCGGATGCGGCGGACCGGGCCGTCGAGCCGCCGGTCACCCTCTACGAGGTCCGGATGGCCGAGCACTGGCGGACCCTGCTGGGCGTCGAGGAGCCCGGGTTGCAGCACGACTTCTTCGAGTCCGGGGGGTCCTCGATCCGGCTGATCGAGCTGATCCACGGCCTGCAGGCCGAGTTCAACATCAGCATCCCGGTCAGCCAGCTCTTCAAGGTCACCACCCTGCACGGGATGGCGAAGACCGTCGAGGCCATCATCACCGGCCGGATCGAGGGAGCCCAGCCGTACCTCTGGTTCAACCGGGAGCAGCAGCAGACGCTGTTCTGCTTCCCGCCCGCCGGCGGCCACGGACTGGTCTACCGCCAGTTCGCGGCCCACCTGCCGGAGTACCGGATGGTCGCGTTCAACTACGTGACCGGGGACGACAAGGTCGACCGGTACGCGGACCTGGTCGAGTCCCTCCAGCCGGACGGGCCGTGCGCCCTGCTCGGCTACTCGCTCGGCGGCAATCTCGCCTTCGAGGTGGCCAAGGAGCTGGAGCGGCGCGGCCGGGCGGTGCCCAACGTGGTGATCATGGACTCGCACCGGATCCCGGAGTCCTTCGACCTCGCCGACGAGCACGTCCAGGCCTTCGAGCGCGAGCTGGCCGAGCACCTCCGGCGGCACACCGGTTCGGACGTGGTCGCCCAGGAGACCCGCGAACAGGCGCGGGACTACCTGAGGTTCTGCAGCCGCACCCCGAACCTCGGGGTGGTCGCGGCCGCGCTCAGCGTGATCTCCGACGACGAGAAGGTGTCCCTCTACGAGGCCGGCCGGCACGGTGCCTGGCACGGGAGTTCGGCCACCCGGACCGCGGTCTTCAAGGGCTTCGGCACCCACGCCGAGATGCTCGACCGCGAGTTCATCGCCCACAACGCCGGGCTCGCCCGGTCGATCCTCACCGGAGTCGACGTCCATGTGTCCTGAGACCGGTACCGCCCTGCCCGCCCCCGGCCGGCCGCGCGGCAGCACCACTCCCGGCGCTCCCGCTGTCCCCGGCGCCCCCGCTACCCCCGCTACCCCTGCTACCCCCGCACGAGAGGCGGACCCCCTCATGCTCAGGCAGCACCAGCCGCTGTCCTACCCCTTCGAGCCGACCGGACTCGAACTCGACCCCACGTACGCGAAGTTGCGCGACAAGCCGCTGGTCCGGATCCGGATGCCGTACGGCGACGGCGCCTGGCTGGCCACCCGCTACGAGGACGTCCGGACGGTGCTGGCCGACCCGCGGTTCAGCCTCGCCGCCGCGATGGGCCGGGACCAGCCCCGGATGCGCCCGGTCGCCCGCACCGGCGCCGGCCTGTTCTCCACCGAGCCGCCCGACCACACCAGGCTCCGTTCGCTGGTGGCCCGGGAGTTCAGCGCCCGCCGGGTCGAGCGGCTGCGGGCGCGGGCCCGGGAGCTGGCGGACGAGCTGATCGACGGCATGATCGCCGCCGGTCACCCCGCCGACCTGGTCGAGGACTTCGCCATCCCGATGCCGACCACCATCATCTGCGAGGTGCTCGGCATCCCGGCCAAGGACCACCGGATGCTCTGGAGCTGGGCCGAGACGGTGCTCTCCGCCGTCACCCCCGGCGAGGTGCTCGCGGTCGAGGGCCAGGCGTTCATCGACTACATGGCGGGCGTGCTGGAGCTGCGCGGCCGGGAGCCGGGCGACGACCTGCTCACCGTGCTGGTCCGGGCCTGCCGCGAGCAGCGACTGATCGGTGAGGAGGAACTGCTCTCGATCGCCTGTGACCTGCTGATCGCGGGCTTCGTCTCCACCACCAACCAGATCGGCAACTTCTTCTACCAACTGCTCGTGAACCCCGAGGAGATGCAGCGCCTGCGGGAGCAGCCCGAGCTGATCCCCAGGGCCGTCGAGGAGCTGATGCGGTACGTGCCGCTGCTCACCGGCTTCAGCCTGCCCCGGTACGCCACCGCCGACGTCGAGCTGGGCGGGGTGACCGTCCGGGCCGGCGAGGCCGTGATGATCGCCACCGCCGCCGCCAACCGCGACCCGGAGGTGTTCGAGGAGCCGGAGCGCCTCGTCCTGGACCGCCCGGGCAACCCGCACATCGGCTTCGGCCACGGCGTGCACTACTGCATCGGCGCCCATCTGGCCCGGCTGGAGCTCCAGGTGGCGATCGAGCGGGTGCTGGCCCGGCTGCCCGGTCTGAGGCCGGCCGTCCCCGAGCGCGAACTGCGCTGGAAGGAGGACGCGATGGTGAACGGCCTGCAGGCGCTCCCGATCGCGTGGTGAGCACCCTCCGACAACGGCAACGCAACGGCAACGCACCCAACGGTACGGACGAGGAAGGCTGGAATGACGACACGGGAACCGGACGCCAAGCGCCGACGGGAGACGATGATCATCGTCGGCGGCGGCCTCGGCGGCCTCTCCACCGGGTGCTACGCCCGGATGAACGGCTACCGGACGCAGGTCTTCGAGATGCACGAGATCCCCGGTGGCTCGTGCACCGGATGGGACCGCAGCGACTTCACCTTCGACTGGTGCATCAGCTGGCTGCTCGGCAACGGACCGGGCAACGAGATGTACCAGATCTGGCTCGAACTGGGCGCGCTCCAGGGCAAGGAGATGCGCCACTTCGACGTGTTCAACATCGTCCGGGGCAGGGACGGCCGGGCGGTCCACTTCTACTCCGACCCGGACCGGTTGGAGGCGCACCTGCTCGACCTCTCCCCGGCCGACGCCGCGCCGATCCGGGAGTTCTGCGCCGGCATCCGGACCTTCCGCAAGGCACTCGCGGTCTACCCGTTCCTCAAGCCCGTCGGGCTGATGGGCAGGCTGGAGCGCTGGCGGATGCTGGCCTCGTTCGTCCCGTACTTCAACACCATCCGCAAGTCGATCACGGTGCTGATGACGGACTTCGCGCTGCGGTTCCGCGACCCGCTGCTGCGTGAGGCGTTCAACTTCATCCTCTACGAGAAGCACCCGGCCTTCCCGGTGCTGCCGTTCTACTTCCAGCTGGCCTCGCACGCCAACCAGGCCGCAGGGGTGCCCGAGGGCGGTTCGCTCGGGCTGGCCCGGTCGATCGAGGAGCGGTACCGCAAGCTGGGCGGCGAGATCACCTACAACGCCAAGGTCGAGGAGATCCTGGTCGAGCAGGACCGTGCGGTCGGAGTACGGCTCAGTGACGGCCGGGAGTTCCGCGCCGACATCGTGGTCTCCGCCGCGGACGGCCACACCACGGTGATGAAGCTGCTCAAGGGCCGGTACCTCAACGACACCTACCGGCGGCTGTACACCTCCCTGATCGACGAGCCCGGCCAGCTGTCGCCCGGCTACGTCTCCCTCTTCCTGGGGCTGCGCCGGCCCTTCCCGCAGGGCGATCCCTGCACCACCTACCTGCTGACGGAGGGGCAGGCGCGGGAGCTGACCGGGATCCGCTGCCGTTCGATGAACGTGCAGTTCCGCACCCGGCACTACCCGGAGCTGGCGCCGCGCGAGTCGACGGTGGTGTTCGCGACGTACTTCTCGGACATCGCCCCGTGGCGGGCACTGCACGAGGGGCCGGAGCAGTCGTCCCGGGTCCGGCGCGGCGAGGAATTGCACACGCTGCCGGTGAAGCACGGCCGGGAGTACATGGCGGCCAAGCGGCGGGTCCGCAACGGCATCGCCGGTTTCCTGGACGAGCGCTTCCCGGGTTTCAAGGACGCGGTGGCCGTCGCCGACGTGTCGACCCCGCTGACCCAGGTCCGCTACACGGGCGTCTACGACGGCACCTTCCCGGGGTGGAACCCGTTCGTGGAGGGCGCCGAGACGGTCGAGGCGGAGATCAAGAAGAGCGGTCCGGTGCTGCCCGGGCTGTCGGGCTTCTACCTCTCCGGGGTCTGGGCGACCATCGGCGGTCTGATCCGGGCGGCCGCCGCCGGCCGGCACGTCGTGCAGTTCATCTGCCGGGACGACGGTCTGGAGTTCGCGGCCGAGGTCGATCTGAGCGCGCCCCTGCCGACGCACCGGGTCATCCCGGTCGGCGGGCCGCCGCGGCAGGCCGGGCCGGCCGACGGGGGCGGCGAGGGCGGGGAGACCGGCGGGACGGGCGGGACCGGTGGGACCCCGGGGAAGCGTGACGCCGCGAAGGACACCGAGAACATGGAGACAGGAGCCCTCGCATGAGGATCGAGAAGTGGGTGGTCCGGGAACACCTGGACGGGGTGCCCGACGTCAACCGGATCTACCGGAAGGTCGTCGAGGACGTCGAGATCGACCTCCGGCCGGACGAGATGCTCTTCCGGACGCGGTACGTCTCGGTCGACCCGTACCAGAACGGGCTCGCCCTGGAGACACCGATCGGCCACCACATGGGCGCCGACTCGATCATGGAGGTGATCGAGGCCGGGCCGGAGGCGGCGTTCCGGGTCGGCGACCTCGTGCAGGGGTTCGGCGGCTGGCGTAGCCACGTCGTGCACAACGGTGCCGAGGAGCTGTGGAGGACCGGGACCTTCCCGATGGTCTTCCCGGCCTACCGGCGGCTCGACCCGGCCTGGTACGACGAGCGGCTGCCGGTCTCCACCGCCCTCGGCATCATGGGCGCGCCGGGGATGACGGCGTGGGGCACGCTCACCCGGTTCATGGCGGTGCGGCCCGGCGACACTGTGGTGATCAGCGGCGCGTCCGGCTCGATCGGCACCCTGGTCGGCCAGTTGGCCAAGCGGTCCGGGGCCGGCCGGGTGGTCGGCACCACCGCCTCGCCGGGCAAGGCCGAGTACCTGCGGGGGCTGGGCTTCGACGAGGTGGTCCTCTACGACCAGACCGACGACGCCGAGAAGGTCCGTCAGGCGCTGTCGCTCGCCGCGCCCGACGGGGTCGACCGGTACTTCGACAACCTGGGCGGCACGGTCACCGACGCGGTGTTCACCATGCTCAACGTGGACAGCCAGGTGGCCGTGTGCTGGCAGTGGGCGACCACGGTGAACGGAGATCTCACCGGACCCCGGTTGCTGCCGTACATCATGTTCCCGCGCACCACGATCCGCGGGATCTTCGCCCAGGAGTGGTTCACCGAGCCGCTGTTGGCGCAGATGCACCAGGAACTGGGCGGGCTGGTCCGGGACGGGGAGATCCGTTACCACCAGACCGTGCACAAGGGGTTCGACGAGATCCCGAAGGCGTACCGGAGCCTCTACGTGGACCGGGAGGGCAACCGGGGCAAGGTGCTCGTCGAGGTCTGACGCACGCCGCCGGCGGGAGGGGGCGTCCCCTCCCGCCGGCGGCGGGTCGGTCGTCGTGCCCCGCCGGAGCGGGTCGGTCGTGGCGGTCAGTCGTCGCCGAGGTCACCCTCGTCGGGACCGCCCGCGTCGGAGCCGTCCGGGGCTCCGGTGATCGCGTACCCCTGGCGGCGCGCCTCGTAGCAGGCGACCGTCGCGGCGGCGGAGACGTTCAGCGAGCCGACCCGGCCCAGCTGCGGCACGAACACCACCTGGTCGCAGAGCGCCAGCGCGTCCGCCGTCACACCGCGGTCCTCGTGGCCCAGCACGAAGGCCACCGCCGGGGTCAGCTCGGCGGCGAACATCGGCACCGCCTCGTCCGCCAGCTCCAGCCCGACGACCTTGAAGCCGTCGCCCTTCGCCGCGGCCACGGCCTCGGCGATCGTCGGGAAGTACTCGACCTTCAGGTACTTGTCGGTACCCATCGCGGCCTTCTGCGCACCCGCCGACCGCACCGACGGGGTGTCGCCGGTGAGGTACAGCTTCTCCGCACCCATCGCGGAGGCGGTCCGCACGATCGAGCCGACGTTGAACGGCGACTGCAGGTTTTCGAGGATCATCGCGAGCCGGAACTCGTTGCCACGCCGCCACTGGCGGTGCAGCCGCTTCAGTTCGGTCCCGCGGAGCTGCTTCACGACGTCGTACCTCGTCCACTCTCGGGGCCCTCGCCCGCCGTCGGGCGGGGCCGCGCTTCAAGAATCCGGAACCCGTTCACCGACGTGACGCGGGTGGTCGGGTAGCCCTGGTCGTTCAGCCACTGCTGCAACGAGTCCGAGCCCAGGTGCTTCTGGACCACCAGGAACGCCGAGCCGTCCGGGGTCAGCCGGCCGATCCACTGCTCCAGCAGGCTGCGCAGCGCGGTCTTGCCGATCCGGATCGGCGGGTTGGAGTAGATCGCCGCGAACCGCTGGTCGGCGGGGACCTCCTCGGGCAGTGCGGCCTGCACGTTGCCCAGCCGCAGCGCCTCGGCGTTCAACCGGACCAGCTCCAGCGCGCGGGTGTTGACGTCGACCGCCCAGACCGGCAGCCGTTTGCGCCGGCTGGCCCAGGTCAGGGCGATCGGGCCGTAGCCGCAGCCGATGTCCAGGATCGGGCCGCGCACCCGGGGCGGGGGCGCGTGCTCCAGCAGGATCCGGGTGCCCGGGTCCAGCCGAGTGCGGGAGAAGACGCCCGCGTCGGTGGTCAGTTCCAGGGTGAGGTCCGGCAGGGTGACCGTGATCGGGCGGCGTTCGCTGGCGACCTCGGGTGCACCGGTGAAGTAGTGCGAGCCGGACATGATTTCCCCGTCGTTCGTATGGGCCTCGGGGCCACCGGGAGGTGTGGGTAAGCCCTGCTGGTACGGCACCGATCGTACCCCCGGCGGCCTGTGACCCGTTCTCCCCGAGGACGGGGGTGCCGGTGGCGCGGCCGGCGGCTACCGGGTGCCCGGGGCCTTGCGGGTGGCCACGTTGATCCGGTTCCAGGCGTTGATCGTGAAGCAGAGCGAGATGAGCTGGGCGAGTTCCTTCTCCTCGAACAGTGCGGCGGCCCGCCCGTACACCGCGTCGGAGACGCCGCCGCCGATGTGGGTGATCTCCTCGGCCAGCGCCAGGGCGGCGCGCTCGCGGTCGCTGTAGACACCCTCCGGGGCCTCGTGCCAGACCGGGAGCAGGTAGATCCGCTCGTCGCTCTCACCGGCCTTGCGGGCGTCCTTGACGTGCATGTCGAGGCCGTAGGCGCAGCCGTTGAGCTGGGAGGAGCGGACGTGGACCAGCTCGACCAGGGCCGGGGCGAGGCCCTCCCGGGCGGCGGCGTCCAGGGCGATCATCGCGCGGAGGACCTTGGGGACGGTGCGGGCGTAGTCGAGGCGGCCGGCAGGCGGGTGCTCCTCGTGGGTCCGGGTCCGGGTCCGGTCCTGGTCCTGGGGCTGGTCCTGGGTCCGGGTCTGCGCGGCGTTCGTGTTCGTGTTCGTCGTCATGGCGAGGAGCCTAGGGAGCGGGTGAACCCCGTTCATGGTGCATTTAATGGTCTCTTTCGCGGGTCAATCCGCCACCGCCGGGCGGGCCCGCAGCGGCCGCGGACGTACGCCGGTCGGCGGGCGGCGCGTCGCGCCCGGGCGCCCGGCGGCGGATACTTCCAGTACCCCCACCGGACCCGAGGGAGCCTCCGAGCAGCGAGGACGGACGTCATGCCGCAGAACCACGAGGACTACCTGGACGAGGTCGCCGAGGCCGTGGAGCCGGACGAAGAGGTGGAGGAGGACGAGTACGACGAGCTCGCGGAGCGCCGGGCACTCGGCGCGGACCCGGCCACCGACGTCGCGGACGTCGCCGAGCAGAGCCGGGTGGTACAGCTCGACGAGGACGAGTACCGGGAGTAGGCGCTCACCGGAGCGCGCGCCGGGGCGCCCGGAAGCCGGGCCGGCGCCGGTCGGAGGTCAGGGACGGCCGGGCCCGGCGGTCGGTGCTACAGGGCCCGGCGGCGCTGCAGCCAGGTGAACGCGGCCCAGCCGGGCAGCACCGGCAGGACGAGGGTGAGCAGCCGGTAGAGCGCGACGGCGGCCAGTGCCCCGCCCTCCTCCATCGACGCGGTGTGCTCCAGCAGCGCCACCAGCGCACTGTCCACGACGCCGGCCCCGCCCGGGGTCGGCGCCGCGCTGCCGGCCGCGTTGCCGATCAGGAACACCACCGCGACCGAGGCGAAGGCCGGCTCCCGCCCGACCGCCCGGGCACAGCAGTACAGGCAGGCGACCAGCGAGATCGAGACCAGCAGCTGGCCGGTGATCCCGACCGCCAGCCGCCCCGGGTTGCGGAGCAGCTCCAGCAGCCGGGGCAGGACCTCGGCGGTCAGCGGACGCAGCCTGGCGGCCAGCCACCGCCGGGCCGGCGGCACGGTGGACACCCCGGCCAGCAGCACGGCCGCCCCGACGAGGCCGCCGACCACGGCGGGCAGGGCGTCCAGCTCGGAGCCGCCGGGTTCCAGCCCCAGCAGGTAGACGAAGGCGCCCAGCTGCAGCAGGTGCAGCACCAGGCCGAGGAGCTGGCCCACGCCGACGCTGGACACCGCCTGGGGGGTCGGGATGCCGGCCCGTTGGAGGAAGCGGATGTTCAGGGCGACGCCGCCCACCCCGCCGGGGGAGACCAGCTTCACGAACGAGCCGGCGACCTGGGCGAGCACCGCGTTGCGGAAGTCCAGCCGCTCCGGGACGAAGCCGACGAACCCCATCGCCGACATGACGTGGCTGGCGGCCGCGGCGAGCAGGGCGAGGACGAGCCAGAGCGGATCGGCATCGACGACGGCGGCGATCGGGTTCTGTTCGGTGGCGAAGAACTGGGGCAGCAGCAGCCAGCCGGCCACCACGCCGCCGCCGACCGCGAGGAGGGTGCGGGGACGCAGCCGCTCCAGCTTGACCGGGCGGACCGGTGCCTGCGGCCGGGTGCGGAGCACCTCGGTGCGGATGGCGTCGAGCAGGTCGGGAGGCGTCGCCGCGGCGGGCGCGCCGTCCGTGTCGGGCGCGCCGGGCGTGCCCGCTGTGTCCGGCGCGGGGCGCTGGGGCGGGACGGCCGCCGGGGCCGGTGTGCAGTCGGCGAGGGCGGAGGACTGCTTGAGGGCGTGCCGGGTGCTGCGGGACAGGGCGATCGGTTGCAGCAGCGGGAGGGCCGCGCCGACCGCGTCCGGGCCGAGTACCGCGACCGCGGCCCGGACCGAACGTTCGGCGCCGGTGCGCAGCGCGAGGGTGGTGAGCAGCTGGGCGATGTCACAGCGCAGGACGAGGTCGCTCGCCGCGATGTCGCCGTCCGCGAAGTCCACCAGGTGCACCGAGCCGGCCCCGTCGACCAGCAGCGCGGACGGGACCAGCGCCCGGTGGGAGATCTCGCGCCGCTGGAGCAGGGCGAGCTGGCGCCAGGCGTCGACGAGCAGCGCGTCGGTGACCTCGTCGTCGGCGAGCAGGTCGAGGGTGCGGCCGGGCAGACGCTCGTACGCGACGAGTGCGGTGTCCCGGCCGAGTTCGGCGGTGGCGGCGATCCGGCAGGTGCGGACCCCGGCGGCGACGGCCGCGTACGAGACCAGTGCCTCGTGTTCCAGGCCGGTGCGGAGCGAGCGCAGCGCCCGCGGGTGCGGGGCGGTGCGCAGGCGCAGCCGGCGCCAGGCCCGTTGCACCAGGGCGGCGGTGACCGCCTGCCGGTCGAGCACCTGGACGTCGAGGTCGGGGCGGCCGGCCTCCTGGTGGACGAGGTAGCGGTCGGGGCCGGCCGGGACGGCGGCGACCGGGCGCAGGCCCGCCTCGCGCAGGGTGTGCAGGAGCTGCGCCGGCCGGGGCCGGGGGTCCGGGGTGCCGACGGCGTAGCGGGTGCCGTGGGCGGCCGTCCAGCCGATCAGCAGTCCGAGCAGCAGGGCGATCGGGGTGGCGAAGCCGCCGGCGAGCCCGGCGAGTCCGGAGAGGGTGAGGACGGCTCGGGGCACCCGTCGTTCGCGCGCTCCGGACGCGGTGAGGAAGGCGAGGACGGGAGCGAGGTAGCCGTACACCGGTTCGGTGCGGGCGAGGGCGTCGCCGGGCAGGGGCTGGGTCAGCGCGGAGACCAGGGAGAACGGGGCGGGGCCGTCGATCCAGAGATCGATGACGAGCGAGACGCCGTACGCGAGGACGGCGGCCAGCAGACCGTCGGCGAGGTGCTGGAGGACGTGCCGGCGGCCGGGCACCGCACCGAGCAGCCGCCGGGTCGCCGAGTAGGCGGGGACCAGCAGGAGGGCGGCGGTGGTGAGTCCGGCGGCGATGCCGGCGAGCGGGGGCGGTACCAGCTCGGCGACCTGGGCGACGTCGGCGGCGATGCCGCCGGTGGTCGCGCGGGCGTAGTCGGCGAGCAGGAGGGTGAGGGTGATCGCGCCCAGGCCGACGAGCAGACGGATCAGCGCCACGGGCTGCCGGACCCGGCCGGTGCCCGCGATGCCCGGAAGGTCGGGCGGGGCCCCGGCGCTGCTCGTCGGCGCCTGGTCGGGCCCCTCGGCGGTGGGGGTGCCACCGGTGTCGCTGTTCGTTCTCCCCGTCACGTCCACCACGGTTGGCATGCTCCCACGCCGGGGTCGGCCGCCGGGCGGGGGTGCCGGGCGTGGTCCGGTGTCGGAGGCGGGGTCGGGTGGGTGGCGGACCGGCCGGCGGTCCGTGTCCGTGTCCGGGGCGGTCCGCGGCGGGGCGGGTGCGGAGTGCAGCGTGTCTCGGGGCGCGGTCCGGGGCGGTCGTCACTACTCTGCGTCCATGAGTGCCTGCGAAGACCTCGCCGCCGCACCCCGGGACATCGCGCCCCTCCCGCCCGCGGACGGCTGCTCCGACTGTCTCGCCGAGGGCCGTCGGGACTGGGTGCATCTGCGGGTCTGCCTGGACTGCGGCCACATCGGCTGCTGCGACTTCTCGCCGCAGCGCCACGCCACCTCGCACTTCCACAACAGTTCCCACCCGGTGATCCGCTCGTACGAGCCGGGTGAGGACTGGCGTTGGTGCTACGTCCACGAGGTGATGGGCTGAGGCGGTGGTGCGGGGTGTGCGGTTCAGGGTCCGCCGCCGGGGGGCGGTACCGACGGTTCCCCGCCCGGACACCGGAACGGACTCCCAGGTGTAACTCGGCCATAATCGGGACATAACGCCCGTGCGGTCCCTCCGGCCGACACCCGGCCGGCCACCGCCGATGGGAGGCCGACGATGACCAAGCGAACACCGGGCAGCACCGACAAGCTCCGCAGGGGAACCCAGGAGCTGCTGGAACGCCGGGGCATGGCGACGACCCCGATGACGTCCCCACCGAGCCCGCGCACCGGCGCCGCGGCGGGAGCCGGTGGCGCGTACGGAGGTGACGCGGCCTTCCGGCACGGCGGCCGGGACATCCGGACGGGGTTCGTGCAATCCGCACCCGCGCAGCACGCCGAGCTCAAGGGCCACCGGCACCGTGGGGCCGAGAAGCACTCGGCGCACTGATCGCGCAATGATCGCGCACTGATCGCGTTCGGCCGCGCGCGCCGGTCACGGGCCGGCCGGATGCCGACCGTGCGTCGGTTCGTCGGCCGTTCCGTCCTCCACCGGGGCGGGAGCCGCACGACGGCTCCCGCCCCGCCGCCGTCCGTTCGGGGTGGGCGACCGAAGCGTCGGCGAGGCCGGAGCCGTCGACGCCCCGGTCGCGACGGCCGGTGTCGGTGGTCTGCGATACGTTCGTGCCGATCACCGGCAGGGCCGGAAGCGGTGTGGGACGGGGGCAGGGCGATGGCCGACCTGATGACGGAGGAGCCGGTCGAGCTCCAGCTGGAGCGGCACCGGACGGAGTTGACCGGATACTGCTACCGCATGCTCGGCTCCGTCTTCGAGGCCGAGGACGCGGTGCAGGAGACCATGGTCCGGGCCTGGCGCGGGTACCGGGGTTTCGAGGGCCGGGCGGCCCTGCGGTCGTGGCTGTACCGGATCGCCACCAACGTCTGCTTCGACGCGCTGAACGGCCGCAACGGCCGGGCCCGTCCGATGGACCTGGCCGGCCCGTCCACCGTGGCCACCGCGACCGATGCCCAACTGCCCGAGGTCACCTGGATCGGCCCGGCGCCGGACGGCCGGGTGGTGCCCGAGACCGGGGACCCGGCCGAGGTGGCCGCCCAGCGGGAGTCGGTGCGGCTGGCCTTCGTCGCCGTGCTCCAGCGGCTGGCGCCCCGCCAGCGGGCGGTGCTGATCCTGCGCGAGGTGCTCGCCTGGAAGGCCGGCGAGGTCGCCGAACTGCTCGGCGTGACCGTCGCCTCGGTGAACAGCGCGCTCCAGCGGGCGCGCGCCACCCTCGCCGCCGACACCGCCGCCGCCCGCCCGGCGCCCGTGCTCGACGAGGACCACCGCGCGCTGCTCGCCCGGTACGTCAGCGCCTTCGAGGCCTACGACATGGACGGGCTGGCCGCGCTGCTGCACGAGGACGTCACGCTCAACATGCCGCCGTACGCGCTGTGGCTGACCGGGCACACGGACATCCGCGAGTGGATGCTCGGCCCGGGCCACGGCTGCCGGGGCTCCCGGCTGGTGCCGGTGGTGGCCAACGGCAGCCCGGCCTTCGGGCAGTACCGGCCGAGCCCGGAGGGCGGCCACGAGCCGTGGGCACTGATCGTGCTGGACGTTTCAACGGGCCGGATCGCGGGGCTCACCAACTTCCTCGACACCGACACGCTCTTCCCGCTGTTCGGCCTGCCGCCCCGGCTGGAGGCCGGTCAGGAGATCGGCCAGGAGATCGGCGGGGAGATCGGGCGGTAGCCACGGCGGCAGATCCGTCAGCTGCCCGGGCTGCGGTTCGGGGATCGGGCCGGGCAGCCGGTCGGGGACCAGGAACGGGAGGTCGCCGGGCGGGGCCGTGGCGGTCACGGCCTCCGTGGCCTCCGTGGTCCCGGGGGCGTCGGTAGGTGCCTGGGTGGGGAGGACGGCGGCCAGCCCGCTGAACGCGAGCAGTTCCCGCAGAGGGCCGCTCGCGTTCCGCAGGGACAGACCGACGCCCTGCCGGGCGGCGGCGAGCCGGAGCCGGGCGAGGGCGTCGACGACGGCGAGGTCGGGGGCGGGCAGGGCGCCGAGGTCACAGGTGACCTGGCGCGTGGTGGTCGGTCCGGCCGTGGGTCCGGTGCTGGGTCGGGTGTTCACGTAGGTGAGACCGGTGCTGCGCTCCCGGCTCATCGGCCGGTCGGGAGGATTCCCGAAAATTCTCGAAGAAGTTCGCCGAGGAGCGATGAGTTCCGTGCGGTGGTCCGGTCTACCCCTTCGAGAGCGCGACACCGAGCCGCACAACGCGGCGGAACACAGCAGAGGAAACGACATGAGCGAGAACCTGGGCGAGCTGACCATCATCCGCGAGCTGCCCGCCACCCCGGCGGACGTCTTCCGGGCGTACGTCGAGCCCGAGCAGTTCGTCCGCTTCTGGGGTCCGGTCGGCACCCACGTGCCGCTGGACACCGTGACCATCGAGCCGAAGGTCGGCGGGCGGTTCGACAGCACGATGGTGATCGAGGAGACGGGCGACCGCTACCCGGTCCGGGGCACGATCACGGCGATCCGGGAGGGCGAGCTGCTGGAGTTCGTCGAGGACGGCATCGGGATGACGGGCAGCCTCACCTTCGTCGACCTGGGCGAGGGCCGCACCAAGGTGGTCATGCAGCAGCGCGACGTCCCGGAGATGTACCTCGGCCCGGAGGCCGAGGCGGGCCTCAACTCCAGCTTCGACCGCCTGGTGGAGCACCTCGCGGCCCGGAGCTGACCCGCAACGGCGCTCCGGGCCACGGCGGGCCACGGCGGGCCACCACGGACCCCCGAGGCCCGCTCCCGCCGGCCACGCCTGCCGGCCGCTCCCGCCGGCCTCGTCTCCGACCGCGTCCGCGAACGCCCGTGACGGTCTGAGGCTGCCTGCGGCGGGGCGGGATGGCAGAGTGGGCGCAGTCGTCCCCTGAGCCGGAGGAGGTCCGCCGTGGCGGCCGAGCCGTTGAAGTCCCGTGAAGAGTGGTTGGCGTCACTGCCCCGGATCTACGCGGCGGCGGGGTGCGTCCTGCGGGACGAGTCCGGACGGATCCTGATCGTCAAGGCCGGGTACCGGGAGTACTGGCAGTTCCCGGGCGGGACGATCGACCTCGGTGAGGGGCCGGTCGAGTGCGCGGCCCGTGAGCTGGAGGAGGAGACCGGGATCGTCCGTCGGGCCGGTGACCTGCTGGCCATCTCCTGGACCCACGCATCGGACGAACTCGACCACCCGGCCCAGCACTTCCTCTTCGACTTCGGCACCGTCCCGGACGGCACCCCCGTGACCGTCCCGGCCGGTGAACTGGACGACCACCGCTGGGCCGACGACGAGGAGGCGCTCGAACTGCTCGGTCCGGCGCGGTCGTTGCGCCTCCGCGCGGCGGTGGAGGCGGCGGCCGACGGGCGCGTGCGGATCATCACCACCAACGTGTCGGGATTCTGAGTCCGCGCACCGGGGGTTCCGGGGCCCCGCCCGCCCCGGGGCCCCGGAACGCTCCGGTCACCCCTGGTCGGTGGCGCTCGACGCGATGAACGCGGCGAGGAGGTCGGTGATGAAGGCCTCGGTCTCCGGCTTCCCGGCGCCGAGGTCGTTGAGCACGCCGGCGCCGTTCTCCAGCTCCAGCAGCGCCAGCAGGATGTGCTCGGTGCCGACGTAGTTGTGACCGAGCTTCAGCGCTTCGCGGAACGTCAGTTCCAGCGCCTTCTTGCCCTGGGCGTCGTACGGGATGAGCGCCGGCACCTCGGCGGCGGCGGCCGGCAGCACCGCCGCCGTCGCGGTCCGGACGGCCTCCGGGGTGATGCCCTGGCCGGCGAGGGCCCGGACGGCCAGGCCGTCCGGTTCGGCGAGCAGGCCGAGCAGCAGGTGTCCGGCACCGATCTCGGCGTTGCCGGCCCGACGGGCCTCCTCCTGGGACGCCATCACGACCTTGCGGGCCCGGTCGGTGAACCGGCCGAATCCCTGGCTCGGGTCGAGGTCGGCGGGGGTCGCCGGGTCCCTGGGGACGAAGCGCTTCTGGGCGGCCTGCTTGCTGACGCCCATGCTGTGGCCGATGTCGGTCCAGGAGGCCCCGGAGCGACGGGCCTGGTCGACGAAGTGGCCGATGAGGTGGTCGGCCAGCTCGTCGAGGTGGTCGGCGGCGATGACCGCGTCGGCGAGCTGGTCGAGCGCGTCGGTGTGGATCTTCTTGATCGCGTCGATCAGGTCGTCGAGACGCAGCGGAGTGGTCTTGGGAACGATCGGATTCTCCATAGCGTCAACCTTAGGTTGTCGTTGCAGGATCGTCAACCGATGGTTGACGATCCTGCGAGTTGTGTCCTCCGACCGTCTTCCCGACCTACCTGCCTGCCTGTCCTACCTGCCTACCTACCTTGCTCGGCCCGTGTGCCCCGGCTGCCCGCCCGCCGGTTCCGCCGGGACTCAGGCCCGCTTCTCCCAGACGTACGCCGCCGAGACCGGGTGGCTGCGGTACTTCTCCCACTTCGGCTTGAGCGCGATCCACTCGTCGTCCACGACCGCCTCCGCCATCTCGACCAGCGTCCAGCCGGCCGCCAGGCCGGCGGTGAGGTGGTCCGACACCAGGTGGACGTGGGTGGTGATGGCGATGTCGGCGCCTCCCTCACCGGTGAAGTGGGTCGGCATGCCGGCCGCCATGATGAAGTACGGGTGCAGGCCCACCAGCACGCAGCGGCCGCCCGGACGGGCCAGCCGCCAGGCCTCGCGGTAGTACGGGCCGAGGTCGGCGAGGTGCTCGTCGATCAGCGAGGAGATGACCAGGTCGTACCCGCCCTCCGCCAGGCCGGTGGCGGCGACGTCGCCCTCGGTGAGGCTGTCGTGGGCGCCCCGCTCCCGGGCCGCCGCGAGCATCTCGGGGGTGAGGTCCACCCCGTCGAGCACCAGGCCGTCCGTGGCCCGGGCGCGCAGCCAGGCGCCCGTGCGGCCGGTGCCGCAGCCGAGGTCGGCCGCGCGGCCGACCTCCGGCCAGGCCGGAGTGGTGAGGCGGTCGAGTACGGCGAGGTCCATCGCGTCCTCGACGGTCTGCTCGTACGTGGCCACCCACTGGGCGTAGCCGGTCCTGACGTCCACGGTGGGGTAGTTGCGGGTGTCGAAGTCGGAGAAGTGCACCATGTCGGGCAGTATCGTCGGCGGCGCCGGTCGGCCGCGAACGATTATCGGGGCCGGTCGCGGACCCGGTCATGGCTCGGCGACGGGGCGCGAGGGGCGCAACTCGCCGCTCAGAGGGCCAGCTTGAACCCGTCGTGGCTGCGTTCGAAGCCGAGCGAGGCATAGAACCGGTGCGCCCCGGTGCGGCGCTTGTCGCTGGTCAGCTGGACGAGGGTGCAGCCGCGCGAGCGGGCCCGGGCGACCGCCTCGGTCAACAGCTCGTGTCCGAGGCCCGCACCCCGCCGGTCGGCCCGCACCCGGACGCCCTCGATCAGTGCGCGTTCCGCGCCGCCCCGGCCGAGGCCGGGGATGTAGGTCAGCTGGAGGTAGCCGATCACCGTGCCGTCGCCCTCGTCGAGCACCAGCATCTCGTTGCGGGCGTCGGCGTCCACCTCCGCGAAGGCGCGGGCGTAGGCTTCGTCGACCCGGACCTCGGCAGGGTCGGTCACGCCCTCCTCGTCGACGAGGAGGGCGATGACGGCGGGCAGGTCCTGGCGGGTCGCGGTGCGGAGAATCACGCCCGGAGTCTGCCAGAGCGGCGTCCGGGCCGGTCGATCGGAGGAGCGGTGATGCGGACGGTCACTCTGGCGGAGGCCGAGGTGCCTCGCGAACTGAAGCTCCAGGTGGCCGAGTTGCAGGACCAGGTCTGGCCCGGGCCGCCCGGCCCGTCGGCCGAGCCGGTGCACGACCCGGTGTTGCGTCCGCGGTCGATGCTGCTGCTGGACGGCGACCGGGTGGTGGCCGCGCTCGACGTGCTCTCCACGTCGCTGGACCACGCCGGTCGGACGTACGCGGCGAGCGGGCTGAGTGCGGTGGTCACCGACCGGGCCCTGCGGGGTCGCGGGTACGGGCGGCGGCTGGTGGTCGCGGCCCGTGCGGCGATCGAGGAGAGCGGCGCGGATCTCGGGCTCTTCACCTGCGACCGGGAGCTCCGGACCTTCTACGAGGGGGCGGGCTGGGAGCTGCTCCCGGGTGCGGTGCTGGTCGGCGGGACGGTCGAGCGGCCCTTCCCGAGCGATCGGGAGGGGTTCGACAAGCTGACCATGGCGGCGTTCCTGACCGGGCGCGCCCGGCGGCACCGGGCGGACTTCGCCGGTGCCCGGATCGGCCTCTACCCCGGTGAGATCGACAGGCTCTGGTAGAGCAGACCGGGATGGCGGGGCGTCAGATTCAGATGGTGATCAGACGGTCCCGGGCGGCGGTGAGGTCGGACGGGTCGACGCCTGCGGCCAGCAGGTACGGCGCGGGGTCGAAGTCGTCGAGAGTGGCGTGCAGGGCGTCCTCGGCGGTGGTGCCGGCTTCGGCGAGCACCGCGTCGATGCGGCGGTACTGGTCCGGGAGGCCGAGCATGCCGTACAGCGGGCGGACGTTGGGCGCGCTCAGCAGGTAGTCGGCGACGATCTCGACGGGCTCGACGCCGGCCAGGGCGAGCAGCAGCAGGGCGGCCAGGCCGGTCCGGTCGCGGCCGGCGCCGCAGTGCACGACGAGGCCGCCGGGGCGGGCGCCGGCGATCGTGGTGATCAACTCGGCTGCGGCGTGCGGGCAGTGGTCCAGGTAGGGGCGCAGCGCCAGGGGGGTGCCGTCGAGGTGTCCGTACGCCTCCCACCAGGCGGGGCCGGCGAGTTCGTCCAGCGGTACGCGGATCAGCTCGACGCCCTCCGGGAGCGGGAGGAGCGGTTTGTACTCCTCGATGTTGCGCAGGTCGACGACGGTGCGGACGCCGTGGTCGAGGAGGGCGTCCCAGCCCTCGGCGGTGAGCCGGTCCAGGTTGTCGGCCCGGGTGATCGAGCGGCGGGTGGTGCGGGCGCCGGTCGTGGTGCGGAGGCCGCCCAGGTCGCGGACGTTGAGGCAGCCGTCCCAGACCAGGGTGCGGTCCTCGGTGGTGGTCTGCGCGTGTGCCCGGCTCATTGGCTCCCCGTTTCCCGAACGGGGGCTCGTTACCCCCTCGTTATCTATGGACTCTCAGGGGGTCCGGATGGTTCCTCTGATGTTCGGACGATCGTATGCCTGATGGGGCGTCAGGTGGGGTGTGATCGACGAGAGTGACGGGCCGGAGTACGGGACGGCGGGACGGGTCCCCGCGGTCGGACGGAGGCTCCGCGCCGACCGGCAGGCTGCCTTCGGGGCTGTTCACCGGCGCGGGAGTCGGCTCACCGCTCCGGGTGGCGGCCGTCGCCGCCCGTGCCCCGGTCGAGGCCCGGGCCGAGGTCCCAGAGCGGCCGCCCGAGCGTGTCCTGGCAGCGGACGGTGCGGAAGCGCTCGTCCTCCGCCGAGAGGAACCCCCGGGCGACGCCCCGCAGGACGGTCCGGGCGGCCGCGTCTGCCCTCGTCCACGCGCCCGTGAGCACGAGTGCCTTGTCGACCAGCTCGGCGCGCTGGATCCGGGCGACCGCGACCGCCAGCAGGGTCGCGTTGACCTGCTCCAGTTCGGCGGGGGAGAGGTAGGTCTCGCCGACTTCGCCGCCCCGGTCGCGCTCGGCACGGCGGCGCAGCTCGGGAAGGCCGTAGTGCCGGACGGCGGCCACCGAGTCGTCCAGCGCGACCCGCCAGCGCGGCCCGGGCAGCACCTCCCACCAGACGTCCTCGCCGACCGGCATCAGCTCGCCGATCCGGGCCCGCCAGACCTCGATGCCGTAGACGGCGCGCGGGTCCGGACGCGGGCCGGGGAAGGCGGCCCCGGCCCAGTCGGCGCGGCCGACCAGGCTCAGGTCGAAGGTGTAGCGGAGCCGGTCCTCGGTCCGCTGCTCGACCAGGCCGAGCAGCGCCCAGTGGGTCTCGTCGGGGAGGCTGAAGGTCCGGAGCCGTCCGGTGAGACCGAGGAGGCGGAGGGCGGGGGCGAGGTGGTCGCGCAGCCCGCGCTCGTAGAGCTCGTGTGCGGTCGTCATGGCGGGTCCTGAACGGTCGTGTCGGGCGGGCGGGTGGTGCCGGTGGGGAGGCGGAAGGGGTCGGGACTCCGGCGGGGGCCGCAGCGGGGAGGCAGGGCTCGGCGGCCGGGGAGGGCGGCCGGGGCGAAGGGGGTGGCGGCGCGGTGGGCGGGTGCGGGCTGCCGGACTCGGGCCGCCCGAAGCGGGCGGCCGGGGCCGGCCGCCGGGTTCGGAGGCCGGATCCGAAGGTCGGGATCCGAGGGCCGGGGAGAGGCCGGCCGAATGGATCGTCCACTGACAACATAGGCAGGAGGACGCTTCGACCGCTGCGGGCCAAGGCCAGCGGGCGGCAGGACCTTCGACCCGAAGGCCGGATGTCCTTGGTCCGGCGGACCGGCGTCCCCGGCCGCGGTCACGGACCGCCCGCCGGACCCGTGCCCGCCCGTTTCCCGGGCCCCGCGTAACGGTCCGACTCCGCCACGGCCGGCTGTTCGCCCGGATGGCGCATGATGTGGCGGGTGCAGAGTGCAGAACGCCCCGGAGCGGGCACCGACAGGCACGTCGGCCGGTCCGTCCCGGTGACGACGTCAGGCCCGCCGCTCGGCCCGCCCGCGCGCGCGGCCACCTCCCCCGTCGATCTGACCGAGGCCGTACGGGCCGCGCAGGACGGGGACGAGGAGGCCTACCGGCTGTTGTTCCGGAGCGTTCAGCCGGGTCTGCTCCGCTACCTGGGCGTGCTGGTCGGCGGTCGGCCCGAGGGCGCCCAGGACGCCGAGGACATCGCCTCCGAGGCCTGGCTGCAGATCGCCCGGGACCTGCGCTCGTTCTCCGGCGACGGGGACGGCTTCCGGGGGTGGGCCGCCACCATCGCGCGCAACCGGGCGCTGGACCACCTGCGGTCCCGGCGCCGCCGGCCGGTCGCGGACCTGCCGTTCGAGTACCTGGCCGAGCTCGCCGCAGGGGACGACACCGCCGGTGCGGCCCTCACCGCGGTCGGCACCTCGGACGCTCTGGCGCTGATCGCCCGCCTGCCGCGGGACCAGGCCGAAGCCGTGATGCTCCGGGTGGTGATGGAACTGGACGCCGAGAGCGCCGCCCGGGTCCTGGGCAAGCGGTCGGGCAGCGTCCGGATGGCCGCGCACCGGGGGCTGCGGCGGCTCGCCAAGCTGCTGGAGCAGCCCTTCGTGCCGGGGCCGGCCGGACCGGGGATCCCCGCCGCCCGGACGGGCGGGGGCACCGGCAGGGCTGTCCGGGAGGGCGCCGGGACGCCGGTCGAAAAAAGTTCTCCGCAGGGTGTGACAGAACGCCGGGCCGCGACGCTGAAGGACATGAGATGAGCACCAACCGACCCCGTCGGATCGACCGTGACACCGCCGAGCAGCTGCTCTCCGGTGCCGTGGGAGGCCCGTCGGCCGGGCAGGGCGCCTCGCTCACCGGACCGGACGGCGGAACCGCGCGCACCGGCCCCAGGCCGCCCGAGGACGGGCGGACGGGGCAGGTCGCCCGCGTGCTCGCCGCTGCGGCGGCTCCGGCGACGCAGGGTGAACTGGCCGGGGAGGCCGCGGCCCTGGCCGCGTTCCGGGAGGCCCGTCTCGCACCTGTTCCGGCAGTGCCCGCCGCACCTGCCGTACCCGCACCCGTCCGGAGACGAACGATGGCGACCGCCGCGCTGACGAGGGCCTTCAGTACGAAGGCCGCTGCCGTCGTGCTCGGCGCCACGGCGCTCGGCGGGGTCGCGGTCGCGGCGGGCACGGGCAACCTGCCGTCGGCGCTGGGCGGCGGCGCGGACGAGCCGCGCCGCAGTCCGGTCGCGCCGACCGGCGCGGGCCCGTCGTCCTCCTCGGCGGTGCGGCCCGGAGCGGCGACCGGTACGCCGTCGCCCGTGCCGCTCACCGCGGGTCCGTCCGCCGGGTCGTCGGCCGGATCCTCCGCAGCCCCCTCCGCCGGGTCGTCCGCAGGTTCGTCCGCGGGGTCGTCCGACACCTCCTCCGGCGTCCCGTCCGAAGGCCCCACCGCCTTCGGCCCGTCCGCCGGGGCCGGCCGTCCTGCGGTTCCGGGTACGTCGGCCTCGCCGGACGCGGAGGGCCGGGGCCTGCCGGGTCAGGGCGTGTCGGCCGCCCTCTGCAAGCGCTTCACGGACCGGGCGGGCAAGGGCGAGCGGCCGCGTCAGCTGGTCAAGGACCCGCAGTTCGACGCGCTCATCGCGGCGGCGGGCGGGCCGGAGAAGGTGGAGGCCTACTGCGCGGACGTGCTCCGGAAGTCGGAGGACGATCGCCGGGGCAACCCCTCCTCGCGTCCGCAGCCCGGCGGGAACGGATCCGGCAAGGGCTCCGACGACGACCGCGACCGCGGCGGCCGCTCGGGCGGCTCGGGCGGCTCGGGCGGCTCGGGCGGCTCGGGAGGTTCCGGGGACGGTCGCGGGGGCAGTGCCGGCAGCGGCAGCGGCAACGGTGGTGCCGGTGGTACCGGTGGGGGGAACGACACGGGCAGGGCGGACGCGGGCGCGGTGACCCCGCCCGTGACCGCACCGCTCCCGCCGTCCACGGGCGCACCGGGCGGCCCGTCCACGGCCGCGTCCGCGCCGGCCGACCGGTCCGCCACCGGCCGTCCGACACCCGACCCCGACAGCCGACCCGACAGCCGACCTGACAGCCGACCCGACGACAAGGTCGACACCCGGTCCGACACCCGGTCCGACGACGCCTCGTCCGAGAGGTGACCCAGAACTCCGGGTGGGCGGTGAGCGAATCCCCCCGGGCCCGCCGCCCATCCGGACCGCCCCACCCGGCACCACCCGTTCCACCCGCGTGACCCGTTCCGCCGCAGTACCCAGCTCCACCCGAAGACTCCGGGTGGCCGGTCGGCTCCCCCGTGCCCGCCGCCCACCCGGCCCGGCCCCGGCCGGACCGGCGGGCGCACCTCCCGGACGCGCCCCCGGCCCGGCCGGGCCGGACACCCGCCGGCCCGCCCGCCCGCAGTCAGGGCGGGCCGGCACCCCCGCACCGCCGACTGCTCAGCTCCACAGCTCCGCACCTGGACCCGACCGTGACCGTCACCTGGTACGACCACGAGCCGGCGGCCGGGGATCCGCTGCCCGGTTCCCCGGCCGTCTTCCCCCCTCCGACGGGCCGCCGGGACCGCCGCCGCCCCGTGTTCCCGGACTTCCCCGGCCGCTGCCGCCGCCCGGGCGCGTCGCCCGCGGGGGCTATCGTGCACAGGTGAACGAGGCGGTCCGGGCCCCGGACAGGGCGCGTGAGGGGAGTTCCAGGTGATCGGACGGGCGCTGAACGGGCGTTACGAACTCGTCGAGATGCTCGGCGTCGGCGGCATGGCCACCGTCTGGCGCGGGGTGGACCACGTGCTGGGCCGCCAGGTGGCGGTCAAGGTCCTCAACGGGGGCCTCGCCGACGACCCGCGGTTCGCCGAGCGGTTCGGCCGCGAGGCGCAGCACGCCGCCATGCTGGTCCACCCGAGGATCGTCATGGTCTTCGACTCGGGGGTCGACCAGGGCTCGCCGTACATCGTGATGGAGCTCGTCCAGGGCTGCTCGCTGGCCGCACTGCTGGCCCAGCGGCCCGGGCTGCCGGTCGAGCAGGCGGTCGGGATCGCGGCCGCGGTCTGCGAGGGCCTGGCCGTCGCGCACGGCGCCGGCCTGGTGCACCGGGACATCAAGCCCGGCAACATCATGATCACGGACGACGGCGGGGTGAAGGTCGTCGACTTCGGGATCGCCCGGGCCGGCTCCTCCCACAACCTCACCCAGGCCGCCTCCGTGCTCGGCACCGCCGCCTACCTCTCGCCCGAGCAGGCCACCGCCAGTCCCCTCGACGGCCGTACCGACCTGTACGCGATCGGCTGCGTCCTGACCGAAATGCTCACCGGTGCCCCGCCGTTCGTCGCCGAGACGCCGGTGGCGATCGCCTACAAGCACGTCGGCGAACTGCCGCTGCCGCCCTCGGCCCGGCGGCCGGGCCTGCCGCCCGCGCTGGACGCCGCCGTGCTGCGGCTGCTCGCCAAGAACCCGGCCGACCGGCCGGCCGACGCGGCCTCCGCGCGCGCCGAACTGCTCTCCTGCATACCGGGGCTGATGGTCGCCGACCCGACCACGGAACTCCTCGCGGCGGTGCCCGTGCCGCAGGCCTACCCGGTCGCGGACCAGCAGCACACCGCGTTCCTTCCGCCGCAGCCCCCGGCGCCCCGGCCGCCCGCCGCGACCTCGGTCATGGCGCCCGTACCGGCCCCGCGGTCGATGCCCGAGCCCGTCCAGGAGGACCGGCGCAAGCCGCTGATCTTCGGTGCCCTCGGCCTGGTGGGGATCGCCGGCGCCGCGATGATCGCGCTCACGGCCTTCGACGACCCGGGAGCCCCGGCCGCGGGTGCCAGACCCGGCGTCAGCGCCAGCGCGACGGCGACCACGCCGACGCCGACCGCGCCCACCCAGACGCCGACCGCGACCCCGACCCCGTCGTCGACACCCACCAGCACGCCCACCAGTGCCCGCCCCACCACGCCGGCGCCGCACAACCCGGCTCCACTGGTCCAGATCAACGCCCTGCGCCAGAGCATCGCCCAGACCCAGGTGGAGAAGGACCGCAGCCGTCAGGTCGACCTGCTCCGGACGCTGGACGACGCCACCGCCCGGCTCAACGAGGGGCAGACCGACAGCGCCGTCCGCGAGTTGAAGGGCGCCCAGAAGACCGTCCGCGACCTCGCCCGGAAGCACGCCATCGACGGTCAGACCTACCAGAACTGGAACTCCCGGCTCTCCTCCCTGATCACCTCCCTCAACGCCACCGCCGACGACGAGGAGGACTAGCAGGCCGGGACCTCGCCCCGAAGTCCCGCAGGAGCCGCCTCGACGCCACGAGGGGGCGCCGGGCCACACGGGCCGACACGGGGTGGTCGGCAGGGCCGGGGTGCGTGGTGATCGTCCGATGACGATTCGGGGAGCGGGCGTCGGCAGGCCGCGACGGGTGGGCGGGGGCGGAGCGCACCCCGCCGTCATGCCGCGGTCGACTCCACGATGACGAGCGTCCCCAGGCTCCCCTCCCGGACCGTGTGGCGTGCGCCGGCCGGCACGACGCACAGCTCGCCCGGCCGCACGGACAGGTCGGCGCCCTCGACGGTCAGTTCCAACCGGCCGTCGAGGACCAGCAGCACCTCGGCGACATCGTGCACCTCCTCCGCCACCCCCGTCCCGTCCATCCGCAGGACCTTGACGCGGGCGGTCCCCACGTCGCCCAGCGCGCGCGAACTCCAGGCCTGCGGCAGTGCGGACGCCGTGCGGAACAGGTCGACCGGGTTCATGGCATGCCTCTCTCCGGTGGAGGCTCTCGCCTCGGGTCGGTGGATGTCTCGACGCTAGCCGGATCCGGCCCCCGATCGGTCGACCGTTTGGCAAAATCGCCCGCATGCTGAAGATCGGTTCGGTGGTGCTCGGAGTGGCGGACGTACGGCGGGCGGCGGCGTTCTGGGGCGAGGCCCTGGGATACGCGCCGCGGGGCGGCGAGGAGGTCGGGGACCGCTGGGTGGTCCTGGTCGCGCCCGGCGGGGCGGGTGTCCAGGTGGCGCTCGGGCGCAGCGAGTCGGCCGTCCAGGAGCACCCCCGGGTCCACCTCGACCTGTACGCCGACGACGCGGCGGACCAGGCGGCCGAGGTCGAGCGGCTGGTGGGGCTCGGCGCGCAGCGGGTGGACTGGGACCTCTACCCGGAGGACCCGGATTTCGTGGTCCTGGCGGACCCGGACGGCAACAGGTTCTGCGTCATCGACACGAGCCGTTGAGCCCCGGCCGCCGCTGAGCCCCGGGCCGGCGGTGAGCCCCCGGGCCTGGGTGGCCGCGGCGGTGTCAGCCCGGGCCGTGCCGCCGCACGCGCTGTTCGACGCCGCTGCGGATGTGCCTGCTCAGCACTCCGGCGGCCGCGGCCAGGAAGACGAAGTTGTAGACGATCTGCATGATCACCACCAGACGCGGCCCCTGCCCCTCCGCGGTGATGTCCCCGTACCCGACCGTCGCCATGGTGACGATCGTGAAGTAGAGCGCGTCGAGCCGGGTGTTCAGGCCGTCGAACTCGCCGGCATGGGCGGCGAGGACGTAGTAGCTGCCGGCGAAGACGGTCAGCGCGAGGCAGATCAGGAACACCAGCCAGACGCCCGGGTGGTGGCCGGTGCCGCGCAGCATGTCGGCGATCCTGGCGAGCAGGAGGGCGGAGAGCAGGACGAGGGCGGCTGCGAAGACCAACCAGCTGAGCACCGGCCGGTCGTCGCCGAGGGTGCGCAGCGGCAGGGTGAAGTAGCCGATCATCAGCAGGGTGAACGAGCCCAGCAGCAGGCCCCAGGCCCGTCGGTCGACGCGGTCCCCGGGCGGCTGCACGGGCGGCTGCCGTGGGGTCGGTTGCGACGGTGGCTGCGGTGGAGGCTGGTCGGCGGACATCCCCGCCAGCGTGCCGCACGCCGACCGGTGCCCGCCCGCCGGGCTGCTCCGTCCGAGGGGCGGGGGGCGTGGCGCGTGGGGCGTGGGGCGTGGTCCGGGTCAGCCCGCCAGCCCCTGCCGGATCGCCAGTACCGCCAGCCGGACCCGGTTCGGGCTGCCGGTCTTGGCCATCAGGTTGGAGACGTGCGTCTTCACCGTGGTCACTCCGAGGTGCATCCGCTCGGCGATCTCGATGTTCGACAGCCCGCCCGCGATGTGCCGCAGCACCTCGTGCTCGCGCCCGGTGAACCGGGCCACCGGCTGCCGCCGGCCGTCCTCGCCGGTCCAGTCCGTGGCGGCCCGGGCCACCACCCGGCGCAGCACCTCGGGGCTGTACGGGCTCTCCCCGACCGCCGCCCGCCGCACCGCGTCCAGGACGGCGGCCGGTTCGACGTCCTTGGCGAGGAACCCGCAGGCGCCCGCGGCGAGCGCCGGGTAGAGGCGGTCGTCGTCGTCGAAGGTGGTGAGGACGACGACCCGGGTGGCGGGGAGCAGGCGATGGAGTTCGCGGGTGGCCGTGATGCCGTCGGTGCCGGGCATGTGCAGGTCCATCAGCACGACGTCCGGGCGGAGCCGCAGGGCCAGCTCGACGGCGTGGGCGCCGTCGGCGGCCTCACCGGTCACGGTCAGGTCGGGGGCGGACTCGCAGAGCATCCGGACACCGGCCCGGACGAGCTGCTGGTCGTCGACGATCAGGACGCCGATGGTCGCGGGGCCGCCGACGGCCGTGGGGCCGGGGCGCGCGGGATCGGCGGTCGCGGCGCCGGTGGCCGCGGGGCGGCCGTTCGGGATGCCGGTCATGCGGCTCCTCCGCGGACCCGGGGCGGTGCCGCCGGGGTCGGTACGGGTGACGGCGCCGGTACGGGTGACGGTGCCGGTGGAGCCCCGGCTCCCTCCGGGAACGGCCAGGAGGCGGCCAGCCGCCATCCGCCCGGCACCGGTCCGGTCTCGATCGTCCCGCCGACCAGCGCCACCCGCTCGCGCATGCCGAGCAGCCCGTGCCCGCCGTTCATGTCCGTCCGCCCCTTCTCCGCCGTGTCGTCCGGTAGTTCGTTCTCCAGCTCCAGCCGCACCCGGGCGCCCTCCGTGGTGGCCCGCAACCGTACCCGGGCGGCGGGCCCGGCGTGTTTGGCGACGTTGGCCAGGCCCTCCTGCACCAGCCGCAGCACCGTCAGGCCGCCGAGCGCGTCCAGCTCCGCGAGCCGCCCGCCGATGTCCGCGTCGATCCGCAGGCCGGCCTGCCGGGACCGTTCGACCACGCCGTGCACGGTGGCCGGCAGGTTGGCGGTGTCGGCGAGCAGGGGGGCCAGCTGTCCGGCGTCGGGCTCGCGCAACGCGGTGAGCAGCCGCCGCAGGTCGGTCAGCGCGGTGGTGGCGGAGGCGTGCACGTCGTCCAGGACGGCGGTCATCCGGGGGTCGGCGGACGGCAGGACGTGTCGGGCGATCCCGACCCGCAGCACCGTCGAGGCCAGGTGGTGGGCCACCATGTCGTGCAACTCGCGCGCGATGGCGGCGCGTTCGCCCATCCGGGCGCCCCATTCGGCGAGGTCCCGGTTCCGTTCGGCCTCGCGGGCCCGCGCCTGGGCCGCCCGGGTGGCCTGCTGGGCCGAGCGGATGTAGCCGGCCAGCAGGACCGGCACGCCGCCGACCACCGCCGCCCGGTAGCACGCGCCCACCACGCCGCCGGGCAGCCCCGTACAGGCGTGCGCCAGCTGCACGGCGAGGAGGACGCCGACCGCCCACCCGACCCGGGGGCCCCACTGGCGGACGGCCAGCTCGAAGAACGCCGCCGCGGCGCCGACCTTGACCTCGATCTGGACGGGGTGCGCCACCAGCGGCGCCATCAGCGCGCACTGACCGAGCGCCACGGCGAACGGCCACCGCCCGCCGACCGTGGCCAGCACCAGCGCGCCCACGCCCACCGCCCGGTCGACGGCGTCCAGCAGGCCCGGGCCGCCCGCCCCGCCCGCCAGCAGCAGATAGCCGAGCCCGGACGCCACGAGCGCGGGCCGCAGCAGCCGGAGTCCGATCCCTCGCGTTCCCCACACGGTGTCGAGCGTAGGACGGTGGGCGGCCGGGGTGATCGTCCCTCAGGCCGATCCCGGGCCTCCTCCTTCAGGCCGGGTGTCCCGCGCCGCCGCCCGGTTCGTCCAGGAACTCCAGGACCGCGAGCACCGCCAGTAGCGCGAGCGCCAGACAGAGGGTCACCAGGGCGGTCGGGTAGCTCCAGAACAGGAACGCCAGCGCCGCACCGGCCACCGCCACCCAGCCGAGCCACGTCTTCCACCGGTGCACGAACCGGCCGACCGGCCCGAACCGGAGCCCGGCCCGCTCCGCGCTGTGCCGGACGGCGGCCAGCCCGGACGCCCACATGCCCCGCACCGTCCTGGCCCAGCGCCCGGGGCCGCTGAGCCAGGCACCCAGGGCGACCAGCAGACCGAGCGCGATCACCACCCGGACGGCCGACCGCAGGTACCGCACCAGCGCGTCGTAGACCGCCGAGGCCGCCGCCTGGTCGACACCGGCCGGCAGTTTGTCGAGGTAGACGGCCCGGAAGACGGAGAGCCCGATGCCCAGGACCAGTGCGCCGCCGGCGATGCCCAGGGCGACGGTGACGGCGGCCCTGCGCCGTCGGACGGCCAGCAGGACACCGGCGACCGCGCAGGCCACCGTCAGCACCGGCAGCCAGAAACCGGCCAGGTCCAGCAGCCGGAAGGCCGTCCGGACCTTGGGGATGGCGTCCGACTGGACCAGGGTGTACTCGGTGTGCACCTCGGGGATCTTCGAGGCGACCGACAGACCGCTGTCGATCAGTCGGGTCTTCGCCCGGTCGATCAGCGGCGCGAGGTCCAGCACCACGGTGTCGTCCTTGATCGCGACGGCCCCGCCGCCGTGCCCGGTCAGCATCTTCTCGACGGCCGCGTGCGCGTTGCGGTTGATCTCCGTCCAGACGGTGGCGAAGGCGTCGCTCCCGACCAGCTGCTCGACGCGGTCGTGCACGAATCCGGTGAGTCCGCTGGTGAGCGCCTGGCTGACGGGGCCGAGCAGTGCGCTCAGACGGGGCCGGTCGTCGGGCGCGACCGACTCCAGCAGCGACTCGACCGGGATGTGCTTCATGATCTCGGTGGTCACCCGGTCGGTGACGGCCGCCTGGATCGCCGGGTCCCGGGCGAGCGGCGCCATCGTGGCGACGTACCGGTCGGTGTCGGTGATCTGGGACTTGGTCCAGGCGGCGGCCACGCTCAGCGGCGTCAGCACGCAGGCCAGCAGGACGAGGAGGACGGCGAAGGACGACCGGACGCGGTGGTGCCGCTGGGTGGCCTGCGCCTTCAGGCGGGCCGTCAGCCGGGCGTCGTGGTCCTCGACGGCGCTGAGGCGGGCGCGCAGCTCGGCGAGCTCGTCGGAGTGCCGGTCACCGGGCGGCCGGTCACCGGGCGGCCGGACGCCCGGTGACGGGTCGCCGCGGGGCCGGTCGTCCGGTTGCCGGTCTCCCGGGGGAGGGGCGTCGGGCTGTCGGTCGCCGGGGGGTGGGGCGGGCCGGCCGGCGGGCTGCTGGTCGGGCTGATCGCCGGGGCGGTCGGCCGGCTCGTTCGTCGGCATCCCTCAACTCCGTTCCTCCGGTGGTGCATTTCAGGAGATAACGGATCAAGAGGGTCGGCCAGTCGGGTCGGCCACTCGGGCCAGACGGCCCCGGGCCAGGTGGTGGGGCCCGGTGGTGGGGCCCGGACACGACGAAGCCCCCGCCGTGATGGCGGGGGCTTCGTCGACGCTCGGACGGCCCGGGTACGGGGCCGGTCTCAGGCGGTGGTCGTGGACCGGGGCTGCTCGGTGGCCTTGGTCACGTGGGTCGGCGTGACGGCGGGCTGCGCCGGCTGGGCCGCGGGCTGGGCCGGTGCGGCAGTGCTCTGCGCGGTGCCCGGGGCGGCGTCGGCGGCGGGGGCGGGGGCGGGGGTGTCGTCCTCGCGCATCGCCTTCGTCTCCGCCTTGAGGATTCGCATCGACTTGCCGAGGCCGCGGGCCATCTCCGGCAGCTTCTTCGATCCGAACAGCAGGATTACGACAGCCAGCACCACGAGTACGTGCCAGGGCTCAAGACCGTTCCGCAGCATCCCTGGCCACCGGTCCCTTCTTGTCTAGAGGCGTCCGTCACAGTTGGGCAAAAGCGCCCGACCTGGCCAGTATGCCTGGCCGTACCGGCGAACGTATACACCGGCCGGGAAACGCTGGTCAAAAACCAGATGTTGCGGGAACGGCCCAGGGACAGTGGTGGGGGCGCGCCGGCGTGCCCGGACGCGCCGGTCCGGTCAGTCCGCGTAGCCGATGATCAACCCGCAGAACACCGCCGCCACCAGGGTCACCCCGACCGAGAGGACGAGCAGCGTCGGAGTCCTCGGCAGCGGGGAGCCGGTCCGTATCGCCGCCTCGACCTTCACCCACCGCCGGTACGCGGCGGCGCCGAGTGCCGCCCCGCCGAGCGCGCAGATCACGGCCAGTGCGATCCGCAGCGGTGCGGGTGCGACGTCGGGGGTGAGCTGGTCCACGGCGATGCCGCCGGCCAGCAGGCCGAGCGCGGTGCGGATCCAGGCGAGGAAGGTCCGCTCGTTGGCCAGGGTGAACCGGTAGTCGGGCTCCTGGCCGCCCGCCGCTCCGGTGGGGGTCGGTCCGTCGTCCAGGTCGGCGCCCGGCCCGTCGTCCAGGTCGTCGGCGGACCCTCCGTCCGCCGGACGGTGCGGTGGACGGACCGGCGGCTCCTCCGGCTGCGGCATCGGGCCTCCGTTCCGCGCCGCACGTTGGCCGGTTCCGGACCGTGGCCCCGACCGTGCGCGGCCGTGGCGGGCGCTCCCCGCCGACCCTAGGACGGGCGCTGCCCCGCCGCAGCTCGGGCGGCGGCCGACAGCGGCGACGGCCGAAACCGGCGACGGCCGGCCCGGGTGGCCGGTCCGGTCACCCGCGATCGGCCCCGGTCAGTCGCGGCGGGCTAGCAGGTAGCCCCGGCGGGTCTCCGCCTCCAGCGGGTAGGGGCCGCGTTCCAGCCGGGCCGTCACCGTGAACCCGGCCTCGGTCAGCAACCCGGCGACGGCCTCCGGATCCAGGAAGTGGAAGTCGACGTCGACCGGGTGCCCCCACCACTCGTCCAGCCGTCGCACCTCGCTGCCGAGGTGGAACGCGACCAGCAGCACGCCGGACGGCCGCAGCACCCGCCGCATCTCCCGGAAGGCGGGCCGCAGCTCGGCCGCCTCCAGGTGGATCACGGAGTAGAGCGCCACCCCGGCGGCGAACTCGCCGTCGGCCGCCGGCAGTCGCAGCAGGTCCCCGACCCGGAAATCCGCCCCGGGGTGGTCCCGCCGTGCGACCGCCACCATGGCCGGCGAGAGGTCCACCCCCACCGCCGTCACGCCGTGTTCGGCCAGCCACCCGGTGACGTGTCCGGGGCCGCAGCCCAGATCCGCGACCGCGCCGCCCGCGGCCTCCTCGACCACCGCTCCCAGCAGCGCCCGGTCCATCACCTTGTACGCGAGCTCGCCCCCGATCCGCTCCCGGTACTCCTCCGCGACGGCGTCGTAACTCGCCCGTACCCGACCGTGGTTCACCTCGTCCGACATGGCGGCAGCCTGGCACATCCGTTCGGCCGGGTGCACCCGGACGGCCTCCGGCCCCGGCTCCGGCCCCGGGGCGGGCGCGGCGACGGCGGGTGCGGCGACGGCGAGAGCCCCCGTCCCGGGTGACCGGGCGGGGGCTCCTGATGACGCGCGTGCGGGTGGGTCGGTGCCGGCGGTGTCAGACGGCGGGGCGGGCCGGAAGGTGACGCATCAGGCGGTAGGCGAGGAAGGAGGCGGCGACCGCGAAGAGCAGGCCGACCACGGCGGCGACGTGCAGGCCGTCGGTGAAGGCGACGCGGGCGGTGTCGAGGAGGTCGGTGCCGAGCCGGCCGGGGAGGCGGGCGGCCACGGTGACCGCACCGCCGAGGGTGTCCCGAGCGGTGTCGGCGGCGGCGCCGTCCAGACCGTCGGGGAGGGTGCCCTCCAGACGGGAGCGGTAGACCGCGGCACCGGCCGCGCCGAGCAGCGCGATGCCGAGGGAGCTGCCGAGTTCGACGGCGGTCTCGGAGGTGGCGGAGGCGGCGCCGGCCTGGTCGACGGGGGCGGCCGTGACCACCATCTCGGCGGTGAGGGTCATGGTGCCGACGGTGCCGGCGGCCAGTACGCCCGCCGCGGTGAGGACGAGGGCGAGCGGGGAGTCCGCGCCGACCTGCGTCATCATCCCGAAGCCGGCCGCGCCGATCAGGAAGCCGCCGGCCATCAGGACCGCCGGGCGGACCTTGCCGGCCAGCGCCGAGCTCACGCCGACGGCCGCGCCGACGCCCACGCTGGGGACGAGCGACCAGAGCGAGGCGGTCAGCGGGCTCATGCCCTTGACCAGCTGCAGGTACTGGGAGGTGAAGAGCGTGAAGCCCATCATCGCGAACATCGCGACGGTGTTGACGCCGATCGCCCCGCTGAAGGCGCGGATCCGGAAGAGGCTCAGGTCGAGCAGCGGGTTGGCGGCGGTGCGCTGGCGCCGGTAGAAGGCGCCGGCGAGGAGCAGACCGGCGGGGACGGCGAGGACGGGGAGCGGGCTCCAGCCGTCCACCGCGATCGTCTTGACCCCGTAGACCAGCGGCAGCACGGCCGCGAGCGAGAGCGCCGCACCGGACAGGTCGAAGCGGCCGTGCCGGGGGGAGCGGTACTCGGGCAGCAGGGCGGGCGCGGCCAGCAGGACCAGGGCCATGACCGGGACGGCGAGCAGGAAGGCGGAGCCCCACCAGAAGTGGTCCAGCAGCAGGCCGCCGGCGACCGGGCCGAGGGTGGCGCCGGTGGTGAGGATGCCGCCCCAGGCGCCGAGGGCGATCTGGCGCTGCTTGGGGTCGTGGAACATGTTCCGGATCAGCGCGAGGGTCGACGGCATCACGGTGGCCCCGGCCACGCCGAGCAGGGCGCGGGCGGCGATCAACTGGCCGGCGCCGTCCGCGTGGGCGGCGAGCAGCGAGGCGCCGATGAAACCGGCGGCGCCGATCATCAGCAGCCGGCGGCGGCCGATCCGGTCTCCCAGCGCTCCCATCGTGAGGAGCAGCCCGGCGAGCAGGAACGAGTACATGTCCATGATCCACAGCTGCTCGGTGCCGCTCGGCGCCAGCGTGGTGGAGATGTAGGGGACGGCGAAGAAGAGCACGCCCATGTCCATGGTCAGGACGAGGGTCGGGAGCAGGAGGACGGTGAGCCCGATCCATTCGCGGCGGCCTGCGCGGCCGGTGGTTGCGGTCATGGGGACGACAGTACGGACGTGTCAGACGCTTGTCTAGTACGTTCGTCTCAATCACTTGTGCAAGACGAGCGAGCCAGACAATCGTGCAAGACATCTGTCCAGGAGGGACGTAGCATCGGGGCATGGGAAATCGCGAGGACCTGATGGCCGGCGCCAAGCGCTGCCTGTACGAGAAGGGCTACGGGCGCACCACCGCCCGGGACATCGCCGCCGCGGGCGGCGTCAGCCTGGCGGCCATCGGCTACCACTTCGGCTCCAAGGAGGCGCTGCTCAACGCGGCGCTGATCGAGGCGACGGGCGAGTGGGGTGCCCGGCTGGCCGCCGTGGTGGAACGGGCCAACAGCGCGTCGGACGACCCGGAGGAGCGGTTCGTCGCCGTCTGGGACGGCGTGAAGGAGACCGTCGCCGAGCACCGCGGCCTCTGGGCCGCGCAGTTCGAGGCGATGGTGCAGGTGGAGCGGGTGCCGGAGCTGCGGGACGCGCTCGCCGATGCGCAGCGGCGCGGACGGCTCGGACTGTCCGCGCTGTTCCAGGGGCTGACCGAGGTGCCGGACACCGAGGAGGAGATGGCCCGCGGCGTCTTCTACCAGGCCCTGCTGGTGGGCATGGCCGGGCAGTGGCTGGCCGCCCCGGAACTCGCCCCCGGCGGCCGGGACTTCCTGCGCGGACTGGAGCTGGTCGGCGGTTCGGTCCTCAGGGGCGGGGCAGGCCCGGGCCGGCACGGCCCCGCCGCGGCCCCGGGCGGACCTGCCGACTGACCGTCCTGCCGGTGGTCAGACGGTGACGGCCGTCAGCAGTACCACCGAGTCGATGTGGGCCAGCAGCCCGTGCCGCTCCTGCGGCACGGGGTGCAGCTGGCCCGCCGAGAGTTCCACCCGCCGTCCGCTGATGGTCAGCGAGACGCGGCCGCGGAGGACCTGGAGGCTGGCGGCGGTCGGCGCGTTGTGCTCGTCCAGTGCGGTGCCGGCGGTCAACGCGATCACGGTCTGCCGCAGGACGCCGTCGTGCAGCACGAGGTGGGCACTGCGCCCGTGCGGGCTCTCGGCGGCGAGCGCCGCGTGCTCCGCGACGAGCTGTTCGAGATCGATCATCACGCGTCCTCCTGCGGCGGGCGTGCCGGGGTCCGGCGGGCGTGCCGGGGGACCGGGCAGTGCCCGTCCCCTCCGGCCCAGCGTCGCGGACGCGCCGGGCGCCCGCACCCGGAGAGCCGCCGGGTCGTCACCGTACGGGACCACTCGGGGTGCGGAGGCCGTCGGCTGCACCCATGGTGGAGGCATGGTGACCAACGAGCGTTTTCTCAGCGGATTCCAGGTCAACCGCTCGCTGCTGGCCGGCGGCGCGGTGCTCACGGGCATCGGCGCGCTGCTCGGGGCGGCCGGAGCGGTGATGGTGTGTGCGGCGCTGGCCACGGCCGGCCGCACCTGGGTGCGGGGTCTGGAGACCCCGCCGACCGCGCTGGCCCAACGGGCGCTGCGCGAGGCCAAGGTGGCCTCGGCGGCCGGCTGGGAGGCGTGGCGCACCGAGCACCATTCGCCCAACTGAGCCGGGCAGGCCGGGTGGATCGCGGCCCGGGCGGGCCGGGCGGGCCGGGTGTCCGGCCTGCGCCCGGTTCCGCCGGGCCCGGCCCGGCTACAGCCCGAGTGACTTGGCGACGATGCTGCGCATGACCTCGCTGGTCCCGCCGTAGATCCGGAAGACCCGGTTGTCCGTGTAGAGCCGGGCGATCGGGTATTCCAGGATGTACCCGTAACCGCCGTGCAGCTGAAGGCACTTGTCGATCACGACGGACGCCGACTCGGTGCAGAACAGCTTGGCCGCCGCCGCGTCCGCGACGGTCAGCTCGCCGTCCTGGTACAGCTCCAGCGCGCGGTCGACCATCGACTGCTGCGCCACCACCTGGGCCTCGCAGTCGGCCAGCGTGAACTTGGTGTTCTGGAACTCGGCGACCGCCTTGCCGAACACCTTGCGGTCCTTGACGTACTGCACCGCGAACCGCACCGCCGCCGCGGCGGCCGCGTACGCGCCGACCGCGATCGCCAGCCGCTCCTGGACCAGGTTGTGGGTCAGGTACGCGAACGCCCGGCCCTCCTCGCCGAGCAGGTTCTCCACCGGCACCTTGACGTCGCTGAACGCCAACTCGGCGGTGTCCGAGGTGCGCAGGCCGATCTTCTCCAGCTTGCGGCCGACGCTGTAGCCGGGGGCGTCGGTGTCCACGCAGAGGATGGAGAGGCCGGCCCGGCGGTTCTCCGGGTCGTACGGCGCGGTGCGGCACACCACCAGGACGAGGTCGGCGAGGACGCCGCCGGTGATGAAGGTCTTGGCGCCGTTGAGGACGTAGTGGGTGCCGTCCTCGGAGAGCCGGGCGGTGGTGGCGATCCCGGCGAGGTCGGAGCCGGCTCCCGGTTCGGTCATGGCGATGGCGGTCATGATGTCGCCGGAGACGAAGCCGGGCAGCCATCGGCCCTTCTGCTCCTCGGTCGCGTACTCCAGCAGGTAGGGGAGGACGAGGCCGGTGTGCACGCCGGAGGAGCCGAAGCTCACGCCCGCCCGGGCGGTCTCCTCGGCGACCACCGCCTGGAACTTGAACCCGCTCTCGCCGGCGCCGCCGTACTCCTCGGGCACCTCGATGCCGTAGACGCCGAGTTCGCCGAGCTTGCGGTAGAAGTCGCGCGGCGGGTGGCCCGCGGCCTCCCAGCTCTCGTAGACGGGGACGACCTCGTTGGCGATGAAGTCCCGGATGGTCTCCCGGAAGGCCTCGTGGTCCTCGGTGAACACGGTGCGGCGCACGACGGCGCTCCCTTCGGTGGGCCGGATGCTGCGGAGCCGGGCGCCGATGGGTCGGGTGGCCCGGTGATCGCCCCACAAGTTAATCCCCGGTAGCTTCGACTGTCCAGGGTCGGCGTGGGGCCGGAACGGGAGCGTCCGGCCCGCTTCCGGGGCCGGAGGCGCGGGGCCGGGGGCGGCCGGAAGTGAATCCCTGCTAGCCTCCCCGGTCGAGGTCGAACGACCGTCCGAACGTCCGTCCGTCCGTCCGTCCGTCCGTCCGTCAGACAGACAGACAGACAGACAGACAGACAGACCTACCGGCCGGGCCGGAGTGGCGCCGGGCAGTGCGGGGAGGCGTGGAGGGCGGGAGGCCGTGGTGGTGCGACGACCGCCCGCCCGCGCCCGGCAGGCGCAGATCCTGGCCGTGGCCGCGGAGCGGTTCCACCGTGACGGCTACCACCGGGTCTCGATGGCGGAGGTCGCCGCCGGGGTGGGCATCACCGCTCCCGCGCTCTACCGGCACTTCCGGAGCAAGTCCGAACTGCTCGACCGCGCCGTCCGGGTGGGCCTCGGCGCCCTGGCCGAGGGGGTCCGAGCCGCGGACTCGACGGCCTCCCTGAGCGCCGCGCTGGCCGCCGTCGCGGTCGGGCACCGGTCGCTGGGCACGCTGGTGCAGCGGGACGCCCGACTGCTGCCGCCGCACCGGCGGGTGGCGCTCCGCCGTGAACTCCGTGCGGTCGTCGGGCGGATGGTCGTCGTGCTCCGCGCCGGGCGTCCCGAACTCGCCGCCGGCGATGCCGAGGTGATCTGCTGGTCGGCACTGTCGGCCGGGGCCGGGCTGTCCTACCTGTCGGCCGCCCCGCAGCCGCGCCGGGCCGAGCGGCTGCTCCGCGACCTGCTCGGGGCGGTGCTGGCGGTCCGGCTGGACGCCGCCGCCGCGGCCGGGCCGTGGCCGGCTGCTCCCCGTCCGCCCGGCGGCGCGGGCGGGGCGGGGCCGCAGCCGCGCCGGGAGGAGCTGCTGGCCGCGGCCGTCCGGCTGTTCCACCGGCGCGGGTTCGACAACGTCAGCACCGACCTGCTCGGCGCCGCCGCGGTCATCTCGGGCCCCAGCGTGTACCGGCACTTCGACAGCAAGGCGCAACTGCTGGCGGTGGCGCTGGTGCGCGGCCGGGAGCGGTTGTGGCACGAGGTGGGGGGCGCGATCGCGGCCGCACCGGGCGGGCCGGAGGCGGAGCTGGCGGCGGGCCTGGCCGCCTACGTGGGTTTCGCGCTGGGCAACGGGGACTACCTGGGCGTGATGCTGAGCGAGACCGAGCGGCTGGCGCCGACGGACCGGCGGGCGGCGGTCGACTTCCGGCGGGACTTCCTGCGGACCTGGGTCGACCTGCTCGGCCGGGTCCGACCGGAGGAGGACGCGGTGACCGCGCGGATTCGGGTGCACGCGCTGTTCTCGCTGGTCAACGACGGTGTGCGGAACCGTCCGTCCGGTGCGCGTCCGGATCTCGACGACTGCCTGGTGCGGCTGGGCCGGGCCGTCCTGGGGCTCGGCCCCTGAGTCGGGCCGGGCGGGGCGCCGGGGCTCGGGACCCGACGGCCGAGGCCGGGTGCCCGCCCCGTGCTGGGGGCGGGCACCCGGCCTCGGCACGGGCCGGTGCGCCCGGGGGAGGAGTGCCGATCAGCCGCCGAAGCGCGGGGCGATCAGGGCGGCGAGGTTGCCGTTGCCCTGCAGGGCGCCGACGTTCCCGGAGTTGCCGGCCACGGCGAGGCCGTTGTTCTGGTTGCTGGCGCCGGACCCGGTGGCCGTCTGCTGGGTCGTGACCACGTTGCCGTGGACGTTGCCGATGATGTTGTTGGAGCCGGTGTTGTTCACCACGCTGCTGTTGGAGTGGTGGTCCGCGCCGGCGCCGTTGTCGGCGTGGGCGGTGCCGATGCCGGCGAGGAGGAAGGCCCCGAGGGCGGTGACGGCGGCGGCTGCGCGGATACGGGACACGGTGGTCTCCTGAGGGTGGAGTGCGAATGGTGGCGCGTTCCGGAGTGGCCGCTCCGAAGCGCCGTTGCCTGACGTCGCACGACCAGCATTCACCAGCACCGCGGACGAACTCCACCGAATGGGTGGCAATTCGCCCGATGGTGTCATCTGACGGGCATTTCCGCGCTCTTCGTCAGGGCGTCGACGGTTGCCGGTCGGTCCTTCAACTTCCTTTCAGGTGACGATAGTTGGAAGGGCGTCGAACCGATCCGTTGACGCCCGGATGTCAACTCGGGGTTGACCGGGCCCCTTTCCCTAGAAAGAAATGGTCGCCGGATAGTCGCACTGGCACACTGGGGACCCATGTCTGAAGGTCTCCCGCCCGACCATGCCCCCGCCGAGGATCTGCGTACGACCGAGGTCGATCTCGGCGGACTGGTGAACGTCCTCGCCACCCACCTCTACTCCACCCCGCTGGTCGCCCTGCGGGAACTCGTCCAGAACGCCCACGACTCGCACACCCGGCGCCGGCTGGAGGACCCGGCCGGCGGCCACCGCCCGCTGATCCGGGTGCGCGCGGACGCCGGCCGCCGGACCGTCGGCATCGAGGACACCGGGGCCGGGCTGACCGAACCGGAGATCCACGCCTACCTGGCCACCGTCGGCACCGGCTACACCCGGATGCTGCGCGAACTCACCGGCAACCAGGAGCTGATCGGCGCCTTCGGCCTCGGTTTCCTCTCCGCCTTCTCGGTGGCCGACGAGGTCACCGTCACCACCACCTCGCACCGCGAACCGCGACGCGGTCACCGCTACCGCAGCCGGGGCGGCGAGCAGTACAGCGTCGAACCGGTGCCCGCCAGGCCGGTGCCCGGCACCCTGGTCGAGCTCGCGCTGAAGGCCGAACACGCCCACCTCGCCGACGAGTCCACGCTCCGCGAGGTGCTCGGCCGGTACTGCGTACTGCTGCCCGTCCCGGTCTACGTCGGCGACGACGAGCGGCCGGTCAACGACGTCCCGGTGCCCTGGCGGCAGGACGGCGCGGCCGGCGGGGACGGCAGCGGCGGCGGCCCTGCCGCGGACGGCGGGAGCGCGACCGGCCGGTCCGACGGCAGGACGGCCGGCGGTGACGGGTACGCCGCCCGGATGCGGTTCGCCACCGCCTTCGGCCGCCGCTTCGAACCGCTCACGGCCTTCCCGGTCCGTCCCGTCGACGGCGATCCCGCCGAGGGCGGCACCGACGCCGTCGGCCTGCTCTGGGTCCAGGACGGCGGCACCTACGGCAGCAGCGACAACCGCGATCTCGCCGTCTACCTGCGCGGCATGCTGCTCACCGAGGACGCCCGCGACCTGCTGCCCGGCTGGGCGGGGTTCATCGGCGGGGTGGTCGAGTCCAGCCGGCTGACCCCGACCGCCAGCCGCGAGGACCTCCAGCGCGACGACCACTACCGCGCCCTCCAGCGGGCGCTCACCGACGCGGTGGTGGACGGGCTCTACGAGACCGCCCGGCTGCGGCCGGCCGTCTGGCGCCGGATCCTCGCCCGGCACGGCCAGGACCTGCTCGGCGCCGCGCTCTGCGACGAGCGGCTGTTCACCCTGCTCGCCGACGACGTCCCGGTGCCCACCTCCCAGGGCGACCTCACGGCCGGGGCGCTCCGGGCGGCCGGCGGGGGCGCGGTGCACGTCGCGCTCGGCTCCGGCGGTGGCTTCGAGGAGATGCTCTACCGCGCCATGCAGGTGCCGATCGCCCGCGGCGACCGCTACGCGGTGCTGCCCTTCCTGCGCCGCTACGCCGGGCTGCGGGACTGCCGGCTGGTCGAACTCGGCAGCGAGAGCGGCAACCGCGAGCTGTTCCGCGACCCGGAGCGCCCGCTCCCCGCGGACGAGAGCGGCTGGCTGGCCGCCGCCCTCACCGATCCGGGCGAGCAGCTCGTCCCGGCCCGGTTCGACCCGGCCGGGCTGCCGCTCGTCCTGGTGCCGGACCGGGAGGCCGAACTGAAGGCCCGGATCGAGGACGACCAGGCCGACGCCCGGATCCCGTCCGCCGCGCTCCGGCTGGCCAGGTCGTTCACCGCCCGCACCGACGGCGAGGTCAAGGCCCGGCTCTACCTCAACCTGGCCTGCCCGGCCGTCCAGGACCTGCTCACCGCCTACCGGGCCGGTCACACCGGCAGCGCCACCGCCGCCGGGCTGCTCCGCTCGCTCAAGGTGATCATGGCCGCCGCCTCGTCCGGCGCCGCGCCGGGCGGCGCGTCCGGCGACCTCACCGCCGCGCTCGGCGGGATCGGCACCGCGGTCTCCGCACTGACCGCGGCCGTCCCGCCCGGCCTGCCCGCCGTCCCGGACACCCTCGACGGACTCGCCGGGGAGGGCTGACGGGTGGATCCCGCCGGCACCCCGCCGCCTGCCGTACCCGCCTCGGCCGCGCCCGCCGCGCCCGCGCTCGGCCCGTCGGCGGAAGCACCGTCAGTGAACGACTTGTCAGTGGCGACCGCCACACTGCCCACCAGTACGACGCACCACCCGCAGGGGGAGACGGAAGCGGTATGAGCACCGACATCTGGGCCTGGGTCCACGACACCCACCGCCGCCTGGCCGAGGCCGGCCACCACCGGCTGGCCGACGCCATCTACGAGCTCCCCGGCCACGCCAACGAGGGGCGGAACGAGCAGCTCGACGCCGTCTACCCCGAGGCCGTCGCCGCCGCCCGGGCCCTCGACCTGCCCTGGGTCGAGGTCTACCTGCGGCACTGGCGGATGCAGAACCTGCTGAACAAGCGGCACCAGGGCGAACAGGCGCTGCCCGAGGCGGTCGACCTGCTGGAGTTCGCGCACCGCGAGCAGACGGCCGGCTGCCCGCAGTCCGTCTGCGTGGTGCAGGACTTCGCGATCTGCCACGCCCGGGTCGACGGCCCCGGCTACGTGCCCGAGCGGCTCGCCGTGCTCAGCGAGACCCTGGAGCGGATCGAGCCGGCCCGGGCCTGCTTCGACTGCCTCTCCCGGGAGTACTCGGACGCCATGGAGGACGACGGCCGCCCCGCCGAGGCGCTGACCTACCTGGACGCCGCCGCCGGCCGGATGCGTGCGTCCGGCCAGCAGCTCTCGCTCCACTTCCACCACGCCCGCGCCGGGACCCTGCACCTGCTCGGCCGGCACGAGGAGGTGCTCGCCCTCCTCGACACCGCCGAACAGGCCGAGCGCGCCCGCGGCCGGGAGGTCGACGAGAGCGACCGGCGCTGGGGCGCCCTGCTGCGGGCCCGCGCCCTGGCCTCGCTCGGTCGCACCGACGAGGCCACCGGCCTCCTGCCCGGCGCGGCCGAGGCGGAGCGTCACGCCGACCTCCGGCCGGCCTGGACCACCACCGTCGAGCTGCTGGTCGCCGCCGGCGCCCGGGAGAACGACGCCGAGCTGGGCATCACGCTGGCCGGCTGGGTCGGCTACCTCGACGGCACCGGCTCGCACCGGCCGTGCGTCGACCTGCTGCTCGCCGCCGGACGGCTGGCGCTGGCCCGCGGCGCCCGGACGGTCGCACTCACGCTCGCCGCCACCGGCGAGCGCAAGCTCGGCGCGCTGCGCCGCCGGGACGGCGTCGCCGAGCAGGTCGCGGAGCTCCGGGCGGCCGCCGAGGCGCTGCCCCGTCCCGGGCTGCCGGTCCCGGCGGAGGACCTGCCCCGCCACCTCGCCGAGGGCGGGGTGCCGTTCGAGACCGGCGCCGACCTGCTCTCCGTCGCCCTGGACCAGTACCGGGGCGAGCCGTCCGGCGCCACCGCGCTGGTCCTCCTGCAGGCCGGGGTGCTGGGCGGCCTCGGCCACCCGAGGGCCGCCGCCGACCTGCTCTGGCGGCAGCTGGACGCCGACCCGGCGGGCGAGGAACTGCCCGGCACGCTCGGCGCCTTCCTGATCGAGGCCGGCGACGCCGAGGGAGTGCGCCGGCTCGCCGACCGGCTGGCGGAGACCAGCCCGGCCGACGGCCACTGGGTCCGGGCCCGCTGGGCCGCCGCCGAGGGGCGCTGGGCCGAGGTGGTGGAGCAGTGCGAGGCGATCCTGGCGGCGCAGCCGGACCGGGTCAACACCCGTCGGCTGGCCGCCGGCGCCGCCACCGAGCTGGGCGACCACGTCGCCGCGCAGCGCTTCTACCAGGACCTCCTGGTCCATGCGCTGCCCGCGGACACCGCGTCCGAGGAGGAGCTGCACCGGACGGTCCGGCCGGCCGATCTCTGGCACCTGATCACCGCCGCCACCGCCAACCGGGACTGGACGGTGGTCCGTTCCGCCGGCGCCCGGCTCGGCATCGAGTTCGACGAGCCCGAGGGCCCGGTGGACGAGGAGTGGCAGATCGTCACCGTCCGGGCCGGTCGGCGGGACGGCTCCACCGCGGACCTGCCCGCCGTCCGGACCGGGCCGGCCACCGCCCGGATCCTCCCGGTGCTCGGTGACGAGGTGCCGCTCAACCACGGCGACGTGGTGGTCTTCGCCCCCGCCCCGTTGGAGGAGCCGCCCGCCGAGTCCGCCCCGGAGGAGGAGCGGCGTGGCCGGCCGCCGGTGTTCGCCCTGCTCACTCTGCTCGACCCGGCCGGCTACACCACCTACTGGGTGGACGGCGGCTGGCCGGGCGACGAGGCGTGGGCCGAGCTGCGCGAGAAGCTGCGGGGCGAGGGCTACGCGGTCTGGGCGTACAGCGGCGACCAGTACACCATCACCGACCCGGCCGACGAGGACGCCGTGCTGCCCGGGATCTACGCGGCCCTCGCGGTGCCGCCCACCGCGCACGCCGCCGACGCCGACGCGCTGCTGCACCGGTTCACCGACTCCTGGCCGCACCCGCTGGCCTGGCTGGAGCTGGCCGAGGCGGCGGGTGCGGACACCGCCGCGCACCGGGAGGTGATCGAGCGGTACGGGCTGTAGTCCGGAGCCCCTGCGGCCACGGGGCGGACCTGACGGTAGGGGGAGTTCTTGGTGAATGCTTTACTGTTTCATTGCCAAGAGTCGACCCTTCAGGAGTCCGCCCCGTGACCAGCCTCGCCCTCGGCCCGTCCTGGCTCGATCCGACCTACCTGATCTCCACCTTCGAGCTGATCGGCATCCTCGCGATCGTCTTCGCCGAGTCCGGCCTGCTGATCGGCTTCTTCCTCCCCGGGGACTCGCTGCTCTTCACCGCCGGCCTGCTGGTCGCCGGCGACACCTACCTGCAGCAGCCGCTCTGGCTGGTCTGCTCGCTGATCGTGGTCGCCGCGGTGGCGGGGGACCAGGTCGGCTACCTGTTCGGCCGGAAGGTCGGACCGAGCCTGTTCCGGCGCCCCGACTCGCGGCTGTTCAAGCAGGAGAACGTGGAGAAGGCGGCGGCCTTCTTCGACCGGCACGGGCCCAAGGCGATCGTGCTGGCCCGCTTCGTGCCGATCGTCCGGACCTTCACCCCGATCGTCGCCGGGGTGAGCAGGATGAACTACCGCACCTTCGTCCTCTTCAACGTCATCGGCGGCGTGCTCTGGGGCGGCGGCGTCACCGTGCTCGGGTACTTCCTCGGGCAGATCCCGTTCGTCCGGGAGCACATCGAGGCGATCCTGATCGGCATCGTGCTGTTCTCGGTCGTCCCCGTGGCCGTCGAACTGCTCCGCGCCCGCCGGTCCCGGCCGTCGGCCGGGCCGGTGCCGTCCGCCGCGCAGGCCGGGTCCGCCGAGCACGCCCCGCCGGTGTCGGCCGGCGGCCGACACCGCGCCCGGTAGCACCCCGCGCCCGGCCGCGCACCCGCCGCCGCCGCGCCGCCGCCCTGCCGCTCCCGCCGCCAGCCGCCGCACCACCCCGCCTCGTGCGCCCACCCCGCCGGGGAGGAGCCCGGGCGGGGCCGTGCTCGCCGCCGCGTACATGTGCGTCCGGCAGTTCGATCAGGCAAGGTGTATCCGGAGATCGAACGGCGGCCCGGGGTGGCCCGGCGCCGTCAGGGGCGGCAAGGAGTGGAAGTGCCTAAGCGGGGCCGGTCGGGTGGCGGCAAGAGGGCCAGGGGCGGCCGAGCGGCCCGGCCCCAGCGGCAGGCCCGTCCGGCGCCCGGGGCGCAGCCGGTCCACCCGTCGGAGGCGCCGCCCACGGAAGGACTGCTCGGTCACCCCGCTCCCGTCGCCGAGCACACCGTGCTGGTGCCGTTCCTCCTGCCGGCCCCCGAGACCAAGGGCCTGCTGACGCCCGAGCCGGAGCCCGCACCGGAGCCCGCGCCGGAGCCCCTTCCCGAGCCGGAGCCCGGACCCGAGCCCCTCCCCGGGCCGGACCAGCCGCGGGCCGCGGCGTACCGCCGGCGTCCGGGTGCCGAGGACACCCTCACCCCCGAGGAGTGGCGCGCCGCCGGCTACACGCCGCCCACCGGCGTCGCCGTCCCCGCGCTCATGCCCGGAGCCCCGGGCGAGGCACCCTGGCCGGACCGGATGCGCACCCTGCTGCGCATCCCGATGTCCGAGCGCCCGTCCTTCGAGCGGACCGCCCGCGAGCTGCACCCCTCCGCCGGCCGCAACGTCCCCCGCATCCTCGACCTGACGCTCCGTATCGGCGAGCTGCTGCTCGCCAGCGGCGAGGCCGCCGAGGACGTCGAGGCGGCCATGCTCGGCATCGCGCACGCCTACCGGCTGGACCGCTGCGAGCCGCAGGTCACCTTCACCCTGATCGGCATCTCGCACCAGCCGTCGCTGGTCGAGCCGCCGATCACCGCCGACCGCGTGGTCCGCCGCCGGACCTCCGACTACACCCGGCTCAACGCGGTGTACGAGCTGGTCGCCGACATCACCGCCGAGAAGGTGAGCGTCAACGACGCGTACCGCAGGCTGGCGCTGATCCGCCGCAACCGGCACCCGTACCCGGCCTGGCTGCTCGCGCTGAACACCGGTCTGCTGGCCGGCGCGGCGACCTTCCTGGTCGGCGGGCGGATCGACGACAAGGCCTGGCTGGTCTTCATCAGCGCCTTCGTCGCGGCCGTGCTGGGTGACCGGATGGCCTCGACGATCGCCCGCCGCGGGCTGCCGGAGTTCTACCAGTTCGTGCTGGCCGCGATGCCGGCCGCCGCCTCCGGCCTCATCCTCTCCTTCAACGACCTGGGCCTGCGGGGATCCGTGGTGATCACCGGTGGGCTGTTCGCCCTGCTGCCCGGCCGGGCCCTGGTCGCCGCCGTCCAGGACGGTCTGACCGGCTTCTACATCACCGCAGCGGCCCGGCTGCTGGAGGTGATCTACCTGGTGGCGGGCATCGTCATCGGCGTGATGCTGATCCTGTACCTCGGGGTCGGGTTCCAGGCCAAGCTCCGGCCGGACGAGTCGCTGGTCGGGGTCAACTACCCGCCGGTCCAGATGATCGCCGCGCTGGTGCTGACGCTGGCCTTCGCGATGCTGCTGCAGACCGACCGCCGCTCGCTCGCCCTGGTCACCCTGAACAGCGGCATCGGCTGGGCCAGCTACGGCGTGCTGGTCTACAACGCCGCCATCTCGCCGATCGTCGCGACCGGCGTGGCGGCCGGCCTGGTCGGCCTCTTCGGGCAGCTGATGGCCCGCTACCGCAACGGCTCCGCGCTGCCGTACGTGACCGCCGCGATCGGGCCGCTGATGCCCGGCTCGGCGCTCTACCTCGGCATGCTCTCCTTCGCCCAGGGGCACGCGAGCGGGGGTCTGGTCCAGATCACCCGGGCCGCCGCGATCGCCCTGGCGCTGGCGATCGGGGTGAACCTGGGCGGTGAGATCGCCCGTCTCTTCATGAAGCTGCCGGTCGGTGTCGAGCGGCCGTCGCTGGCCCCGGTCGTCCCCCGGCGGGCGGCCAAGCGCACGCGGGGCTTCTGACGCCCCCACGGGCACGGGTTCGGACGCCGTTGGCCCCCGGGCCATGTCGTGGCAGAGCGGACGCAGTACCAGGAACGAAGGTAAGACGCATGACCACACTGCTGGACGGCTACCGCGACCACATCGTCGCCACGCACAAGCAACCGCTGCTCCTGCTGCTGGTCGGGTTCATCACGTCCTTCGTCTTCATCCGGTTCAGCGTGCGGATGATCAGGGCCCAGGTGCGCTGGTGGCCCGGCAACGTGACCCCCGGTGGGCTCCACATCCACCACATGGTGTTCGGTCTCGGCTTCCTGCTGGCCGGGGGGATCGGGGTGTTCGCCACCTACGGCGGGCACCCGTGGATCGACGTCTTCGGGCTGCTCTTCGGCATCGGCTGCGGTCTGGTGCTGGACGAGTTCGCGCTGATCCTGCACCTCGACGACGTGTACTGGAGCGAGCAGGGCCGCAAGTCGGTGGACGCGGTGATCTTCGGGATCCTCTTCACCGGCCTGCTGCTCATCGGGTACGTGCCGCTGGGTGTGGTCCCCGGCGAGGAGACCAGGTGGGGGCTGGTCACCGTGATCTCGATCAACGCGCTGGCCTCGATCGTGACCCTCCTCAAGGGCAAGGTGTGGACCGGTCTGCTCGGGATCATGGTGCCGGGCCTCTCCTGGATCGGTGCGATCCGGCTGGGGCGGCCGAGCAGTCCTTGGGCGCGCTGGCGCTACGCCACGCGCCCGCGCCGACGGGCGCGTGCGCTCCGGCGCGAGCGCCGACTGCACCGGCGTGCGGACATCGCCCGCACCTGGCTTTTCGACCTGATCGCGGGCGCCCCCGACAAGGTGCCGGCGAACCATCCCGCCGCGCACCGGGTGGCCGAGCGGATGGCCGCCCGGGCCAGTGCCCACCTCGACGCGCACACCGCCCGGGCACTGGCCCGCCGGTCCGCCCGGCTGGCCGACCGCCGCTCGGCGGCGGGCGCGGCGGAGCACGGGGCCGGAGGCCGGGGGGCCGGCGGCTTCGGCGGGTACGGCGCTCCGGTGGACCCGCCGGGCCGGGAGGGCGGCGCGCGGCAGCGCCGGCGCACCGTCCGGGCCGGCCGCAGCCGGACGTACGCGGCCCGTCCGACCGGTCTGGAGGCCCGGCCCGACCGCCCGCGCCGGTTGCGGACGCACACGCCACGGATCCGCCGGTAGTGCGTGTACCTTGCGTTGGAGCAGGTCCGAGGCCATCGGGTCGGGGCCAATGTCCGGTCAGATCATCCGATAGTCACCCGGCCGGCGGGTGCGGGCTTCAGGTGTGAAAGCCGCCCGGCTTGAGAACATGGCGGTCAGTGACCGTCTTGTCACGCAATGGGATGGTTCGTCCGGCTGTCATCGGCGGACGGGGGTCGTCGGGCCGCCCGGTCGTCGGGCCGTCGCCGGGCCGGTGCCGGATCTCGCCGAACGGGCGTGGTTCCGCCGCCGCCGGGTACGGCGGGCCGTCCTCCCCCGTGACCGTTCGAAGGGGTGACCCGTGGCGCGCAGAATCCTGCCGACCCTCCTGATTGCCCTCACCGCCCTGCTCGGTCTCCTTCCCGCGGCGACGGTCGCCCCAGCCGAGCCGGCCGCCCCAGCCGAGCCGGCCACCTCCGCCGAACCGGGCGCTGCCGCCCCCGTAGCAGCCGGGCCGGGGGAGGGGGCGTACCCGTCCGCCCAGGAGATCGACGAGTCCCGGGCCGAGGCCGACCGCCGGGCCGGCTCGGTCGCGGCCATCGAGGCCGGCCTCACCGCGGCCAAGGGCGAACTCGACCAGGCCGGCCGCACCGCAGAGCAGGCCGTCGAGGCCTACAACGGCGCGCAGCTCGGCCTCACCCGGGCCCGCGTCGAGGAGTCCGCCGCCGTCGACCGGGCCGCGGCGGCCGAGGCCGATCGGGTCGAGGCCGCCGAGAGCGCCGCCCAGTTGGCCGCCGAAACGTACCGGCAGGGCACCAGCGCCGGGCTCTCCGCCGTCAACGCGCTCCTCGGTGCCCGGGGGCCGCGCGAGGCGGGGGACCAGGCCGCCGTGGTCGGTGTCGCCAGCGACCGGACCCGGCAGATCCTCGACGCGGCGGTCTCGACGGCGGAAGCCGCCGGCCGGGCGTCCAGCGCCGCGCGGGTCGCCACCGAGACCGCCGCCCGGGCCGCAGCTGAGGTCGGCGCGGCCCGGGAGCGGGCCGAGGCCAGGCTGACGGCGCAGCAGGAGCAGGTCGTCGCGGTCGGACTGCGGCGGGAGCAACTGCTCGCCGACCTCGCCGCCGCCCGGCACACCACCGTCGAGATGGAGCGGCAACGGCGCGAGGCACTGGAGGCGATCGCCGCCCGGGAGGCCGAGGCCGCCGCCCGCGCCGCTGCCGAGAAGGCCGCGGCGGAACGGGAGGCCGCGGAGCGGGCCGCGGCGGAACAGGCAGCCGCCGAGCGGGCCGCGGCGGAGAAGTCGGCTGCCGATCGGGCGGCCGCCGAGAAGGCCGCTGCCGAGAAGGCCTCCGGGGCGGCGAAGGGGCCCGCCGCGCCCGCCGCCGCCCCGCCGCCCGCCCGGCCCTGGTCGGCCGAGGGCGCCGCCGCCGCGGTGGCCTTCGCGAAGTCCAGGATCGGCCTGCCCTACGTCTGGGGCGGCGAGGGGCCGGGCGGCTACGACTGCTCGGGGCTGACCATGATGGCCTGGCGTCAGGGCGGCAAGCCGCTCAACCACTTCGCCGCCGACCAGTACGCGCAGTCCTCCCCGATCACCTACCGTCAGCTGCGTCCCGGGGACCTGGTCTTCTGGAGCTCCACCGGTCGTGCGGCCGACATCCACCACGTCGGTCTGTACATCGGCGACGACCAGATGATCGAGGCCCCCCGCCCGGGCACGCGGATCAAGCAGGCCAGCCTCTGGATCATGGGCACCCCCGACTTCTACGCCCGCCCCTGACCCGGGCCCCTCGCCGATGCAGGGTCCCCAAAGCCCCGGCAGAATCTCACGGCACTCGGCAGATGGACGGCAGATGTGCCACTGCCATGAGACCTGCCGTTCAGGGCTTCACTCGTGGGTGGTTCGGGCGGTAGCCCGGGTCGCCGGGGACGGGCGCTCAGCGCCTCGTCTCGTACCTGGTCAGGACCACGCCGCAGGGGAGCGTCCGCGTCTCCACCAGGTTGAGGTTCACCCAGTTGTCCAGTGCGGTGAAGAACGGCGTGCCGCCGCCCACCAGGACCGGCGCGGTGGCCAGCACGTACTCGTCAATCAGCCCGGCCCGCACGGCCGCCCCGGCGAGCGTCGCGCCGCCGATGTCCATCGGGCCGCCTTCCTCGGCCTTGAGCCGGGTGATCTCGGCGACCGCGTCGCCGGTGACCAGGCGGGTGTTCCAGTCGACCTCGTCGATCGTCGAGGAGAACACCACCTTCGACATGTCCCGCCAGCGGCGCGCGAACTCGATCTCCGCCGGGGTGGCGTCGGGCCGCCGGTCGCCGGTCGGCCAGTAGGAGCTCATCGTCTGCCACAGCTTGCGCCCGTACAGCGTCAGGTCGGTCGCCTGCAACTGGTCGGACCAGAACTGGAACAGCTCGTCGCTCGGCACGCTCCAGCCGATGTCGTCGCCGGGCG